>JADEXJ010000172.1 GCA_015207195.1 Pleurocapsales cyanobacterium LEGE 10410 | reverse complement strand
CAAGGAATGGAAAACCGAAGTGAAAGGGGTAATTATCACTTAGAGCGTTTTATATTTAATTCCGCCTAGCTACTTATTTAATCATTTTGTGATAGGTTGAGCGTTACGTAGAACCGTACTGATCTAACTAGAGTTTTCCGATCGCAACAAAACAAATCGACTCTTAACTCGCTAGATATTCGCGAATTGCCGTCTTGCGCTTACGTAGTTTAGACAAAGCCTCTCGCTCGATCTGTCTGACTCTTTCTCGGCTGATACTCAGGCATTCACCAATCTTGGCTAAGGTCATGGGCTTGCCATCGTTCAAACCAAACCTAAGACAGATTACCTCTTTTTGCTGGGGAGTTAGATCCGCCATTAACTTTTCCAAATCTCTCTTGAGAGAAGAACTGGTGGCATAATCTTCAGGAGACTGTCCAGAGTCTTCTAACATATCGCCTAACTCGGTGTCGTTATTGTCTCCCACTCTGACATCCAAGGAAATTGGCTGCCGAGATTTCTCTAGGTAATCTCGTACTTGCTTGGGAGTGAGGTCTAATTCCTGTGCCAACTCTTTGATCGTGGCGGTTCTACCTTTGCTTTGGGCTAGCTGCCTTTGGGCTTTTTTGATTTTGTTAAGCTTTTCTGTAATATGAATTGGCAGACGAATGGTACGACCTTTTTCAGCGATCGCCCTAGTGATTGCCTGACGAATCCACCAGTAAGCATAGGTACTAAAACGATATCCCTTAGTGGGGTCAAATTTTTCTACCCCTCTTTGCATCCCAATTGTTCCCTCTTGAATTAAATCTAAAAGGTCGAGGTTGCGCTTGAGATATTTTTTGGCAACAGACACTACCAATCGGAGATTAGCCTCTACCATTTTGCGCTTGGCAGATTCTCCTGCCTCAATTGCTGAGAGTAGTTCTTCTGGAGCGATCTTAGCAGCCGAAGCCCACTGTTCTAGGCTAGGCTCTGTTCCTAATTGTCCTTCTAGTTCTTCCTTGACGTTAGTTAGAGCGATCGCCTTTTGCACTCTTTTAGAATATAAAATTTCTTCCTCATGAGTTAGTAGAGGAACGCGACCTATCTCTTTAAGATAGCTTCTAACTAAGTCGTTAGATTTTTGTGCTGTTTTCATAGCGCGATTTGCTTACTGATATTGGTGGGGCAAAAAAAAATTCTTTTACTATCGGGGTTGATAGCTGTATGAGAATCTTTGTCAACTTTCATTAACAAACTTAGATTATGGTTGTAAGCTTAAGATTACGAAACATCTAGCTGCTATTTTAATTTTAGCTATAAATTCTTGCACAGCATGATTCTCAGAATTTTCTTACAATCAAACTTTGCTCTTTTACTTTTACTGTCTAATTTACACAATACACGATAGTTATTAAGTTATGTAACTTTTATTAAATATATTTTAATCTTTTTCTAGCTTGCTTTTCAATATTTTGCCCTTCCTATCAAATAGGATACCGACAAAACTTGGTTAAAAATGCAACACTGATGACATAAATAGCAGCAATATTCGATTTTAATTTGAGCGTTGGCAAGATGCTGACCTTGAAACAGAACAATAATCTTCGATTTAGGCAGTTTTCTGTAAAAATACCGAGCAAAATACTAGCATAATTATTTGCTTTGGTCACGATCGCAATTTAAAAAACTCATCCATACCCAAAAATCTTCGTAGGATATTTTCGCTCTGGGTAACTAATTCAATCTTAACTCATGTGGCACAGAGTCTGTTCTGAAGAAAAATTCTGGGTAGAGATTTCCTTGTATTTATTCAATTACTTTTAATTACTTTTTTGAAAATTAGTATGTGACTCAGGTTCGCAAAGCTGTAAAAATGAGCTGCGTTGTAAATCGCCCGTACTAAGTATGTGGTTCTCCATCCCACGCATAAATGACGCTTCGCTTGTGGGTTTTCTCCTTCTATAATTAAGAATTAAGTGTCTGGGAAAGTTAGTAGTTCGGAGTTAATTTTTCCCCATCTCTTCTATCTTGCTATCTTCCCGTCCCCTAGTCTCTCAATCCTTCGACATTATTTATGAATACAACTCAAGTCGCAGCTTTTGGTTCTTGGAAATCGCCTATAACCTCAGAGTTAATTGTCTCTAAGACGATTGGTATTGGAAGTATTGCTATTGATGGTGAAAATATTTATTGGATCGAGAAACGACCTCAAGAAAAAGGGAGAAATGTAATTGTCGGCTATTTTTCTGAGATGGGGATTAAAGATCTTACTCCCTCACCCTTAAACGTCCGCACAAAAATACACGAATACGGTGGTGGAGCATTTGTAATTGAGCAAAATACAATTTATTTTTCCAACTACACAGATGGCAGAATTTATCGGCAGACATTGGGAATTCAGCCTGAACCCTTAAGCGAAAAATTAGATCGACGCTATGGTGATTTGGTAGTAGACCGCAGCAGAAATCGCCTGATTTGTGTTAGTGAGGATCATTCTCGAACAGACACTGAGGCTCAAAATAGTATTGTGGCGATCGATTTGAGTAGTGGCAAAATTCAGACCTTGATTGAGGGTGATGATTTTTATTCTGCTCCACGTTTGAGTCCCGATGGCAAATATCTTGCTTGGTTGAGCTGGAATCACCCCGATATGCCCTGGGACAATACCCATCTTTGGCTGGCTAAAATTGAGAATGATCTATTATCAGACCCCGAACTTGTTGCTGGAGGAGGGGAGTCGATTTGTGAACCCAAGTGGGGTGAAGACGGTACGCTATACTTTTCGAGCGATCGCACTAACTGGTGGAATCTCTATCGGCGCAACCCTGGTGGTTCTGTAGAAATTTTACATGAGAAGTCAGCGGAGTTTGCCTATCCTCATTGGGTATTCGGGCTGTCTACCTATGTAGTAGGAAGCGATCGCCTGGTTTGTGCCTATTCTGCCGATGGCTGCTGGCATTTGGGAACCATCGACCTCGCAACTAAACAGTTTCAGGAAATTAAAACTAAATATACTAATATTTCCGATCTTCAAGGGTACAAAAACAATTTTGCTGTATTTGTCGGTGGCTCGCCTACGGAAACTACAGCATTGCTCAAGCTCGATCTGGCTACAGGAGAACCAGAAATATTAAAGCGGACAGGAGAGATCGATATCGACCCTGGCTATCTTTCTTTACCAGAGGCGATCGCTTTTCCCACCACGGATGATTTAACCGCCTATGCCTGGTACTATCCTCCTAAAAACCAAGATTATGCTGCACCACCAGAAGAGTTACCACCTTTAATTGTCAAAAGTCACGGTGGTCCTACCGCAGCAGCCTCGGTAGATTTAAACCTACGGATTCAATACTGGACTAGTCGGGGTTTTGGCTATTTGGACGTAAATTATGGTGGCAGTATCGGTTATGGTCGAGAATATCGTCAGCGACTTGAAGGTAAATGGGGCATTGTCGATGTTGATGATTGCGTCAATGGGGCGAAATATTTGGTCAAACAGAACAGAGTAGATGGCGATCGCCTAGTGATTACGGGAAGTAGTGCGGGGGGATATACCACTCTGGCAGCATTGACTTTTCGAGATACCTTTAAAGCTGGGGCAAGCTATTATGGCGTTAGCAATCTAGAAATATTAGCCAAAGATACTCACAAGTTTGAATCTCGCTATTTGGATCGCCTGGTGGGTAAATATCCCGAAGATCGAGCTATCTATCAACAGCGATCGCCGATTCACTTTCCAGAAAAGCTCAACTGTCCCGTAATTTTCTTTCAGGGTTTAAAAGATCGGGTAGTCCCATCCAATCAAGCAGAAATGATGTTTGATGCCATCAAGGAAAAAGGCTTACCCGTAGCTTATGTGGTGTTTGAAGAGGAAGCTCATGGCTTTCGGATCTCGGAGAATATCAAACAAGCTTTGGACAGTGAATTTTATTTTTATGCTCGCATTTTCCAGTTTCAACCAGCAGAGGCACTCAAACCAATAGAAATTGTTAATTTAACCTAAAATTCTGGTTGTTGTGTAATCCAAATTTGCCACATGGAGATTAATCGAGTATTTTTGTACGTTCCCAACCTCATTGGCTACGGACGGTTGTTACTATATTTAGCCAGCTTTATCAGTCATAGTTTGGGTAGCTGGCAACTGTGTATTAGCTTTTATGCGATCGCCTTTATTTTAGATGAATTTGATGGTCGTGCTGCCCGTGCCTATAACCAAAGCAGCAACTTTGGTGCAGCCTTAGATATGACCGCAGATCGTGCTGCTACTGCGGGCTTGTGTTTAATTTTGGCACAGCTATACCCTAATTATTTATTAGCTTTTATCTTGGCGATCGCTCTCGATATTACCAGCCACTATTATTTGATCTATGCCACAGGAATGTTAGGCAAAGCCAGTCACAAAGACTCTACGGAGTGGTCTAATAGTAGTCTATTAAAACTTTATTATGGCAATAAATCTTTTATGGATTTATTGATTTTGGGTAACGAATTATTTTATCTGCTGCTATATCTGAGTTTTTATTCGGTTGGCTCAAATTTTACCTTGACTATCTGGAAACTGAGCTTATGGCAATGGTTGATTTTGGTATGTTTGCCAATTTATTTATTAAAACAGATAACCAATGTTTTGCAGTTGCAGAATGCTGCCCAGGAAATAGCCCGTATAGATCTCATTGAGAGTAGCAGGAACAAAAGCGATGAGTAATCGGAAATCAAATTTGACGGCACATCAAATACTAGCACCAATATGTCTCAACCTCGTCTACGCGGTTGGAAGGCTTTAAAAGTTGAGGCTATTCATGGGATATTTAGGTAGACAGCTCGACAACTTTCATCTTCTATATATTCCTCTTTTCTAATTCACCCTAGGCGTAAAAATATGTTTAACAATGAGATTATTGGCGATCGCTCAAACAATAGTTTGATGGGAACGGAAGAGAAAGATCGAATATTAGGTTTCCAAGGTAATGACTTGTTGATTGGTAAACAGGGAAACGATATTTTATTAGGTGGAGCAGGAGAAGACATTTTAAACGGTGCCAATCCTAATTCCCGCAATCCAGGAGCGGGAGAAATAGATATTTTGTCTGGTGCAAAGGATGCGGATACTTTTGTTTTAGGAGATGCAGCAAATATTTACTATTCTGAATCGGGAATTAATGATTATGCCTTAATCAAAAACTTTGGTGCCAATGACACAGTTCAACTGAAAGGAGAAGCTAGGGATTACTTCTTGAGAGAAGATCTGGTGGTTGGGGGAAGTTCTGGTACAGCAATTATTGCCGAGGAAAATGAAGAATTAATTGGATTTATTAAACATAGGGAAAATCTCAACTTAGATAGCGATCGCTTTGACTATATCGAGCTACCAGATCTAGATCAAATATACGTTTTCAGCGACAGTCTTGCTGATCCAGGAAACATCTATAACGCGACCAAATCCGTACAGTTAATCGATAATATCTTTGGTTCAAATATTCCAGTTACCCCACCTAGTCCACCATACTTTGAAGGGCGTTTTTCTAATGGTTTGGTTTGGGTAGAACGTTTAGCAGCAGAATTAGATGTGGACTTGATTCCATCTACCGAGCTGGCGGTTATTTTTCCTGGGCTTAACCTCAACTCACCTGTTAATCTTAGCTTTAGTGATGGATTTGGTTTAGAGATTAATTCCAATTTTAAGGGCAGAACTACAGAAGAAAGCGTTAACTTCGCTTTTGGTGGCGCGCAGACTGGAGCAGAAGGTGCGGGTGAGAATGGAGAGCTGATTCCAGGAATACAGCAACAGGTAGAATGGTTTATCGAAGATCATCAACAAGCAGATACAACGGCAGATTCCGATGCTCTTTATATTATTTCTGGTGGACGCAATGACTATTCAGATGACAATCCCAATCCAGAAGATGTAGTTAATAATATTGAGCAAGAAATAGAGTCCCTATATGAAATTGGAGCGCGAGATTTTTTAGTTTCCAACCTATCAGATTTAGGAAAACTACCAGCTACACCAGCACCATTAGCCGATACTTTTTCAGGCTATACAGAAGCGCACAACGAGCTTTTAGAGCAGACTATCAACGAACTAAACGATTCATTAACTGGAGCAAATATTGTCATTCTAGACTTTAATGCTCTCTTCGATGATATCTTGGAAAATCCTGGCGATTATGACTTAACCAATGTAACCGATCCCTATTTAGATCCAATTACACTAGAGCCGACGGTGGGTGCTAATGTTGATGAATATTTGTTTTACGATACGGTTCATCCTACCGCAGCCGTTCATGAGATTACAAATGATTTTGTTTTGAAAAACATGAGTTTGGTTTAACGTTAGGACATTCTTGAAAATTACTACTTATAGCGAAGTCCTAAAGGACACACTTCGCTATATATCCCTTTAGGGACTACTTACTACTTACTACTTACTACTCACACTATTGAGGACGGGGAAAAGTAGGTAGATCGACCGCTGCTAAAGACTGAGGTTTTTTGCTCTCAGAAGATTTAACTGCTTTTGACTTACTTGTTTTGCTAGGTAAGATTGTTGATGCCGACCAGTTGCCAATCTCTGCTGTCATGCCTGTCTTTTCGCTAGTCTTCGCTGCACGATGGACTTTGGCTGGTTGGATCTTGGTTTTGGGCAAAGCGATTTTTGGTTCAATAATACTAGCAGTTGACCACGGTTGGATATATCTGTTGTGGGGATAATTTTGATGGCGACTGCTGGCTTTTTCTTTACGAGATGCTTCGGCTTTTTCTTTATAGCGTTTCAATTCAGCTTCACATTGCAGAGTATGAGCCTGTAATTGGCTTAGCTGGGTCTGTAATTCTTGGTTTTCTTGTTCTTTGGTGTTTAATTCATAAGATTTGTTGCTGTATTTTTCCTGTAGTAGAGTACATTCTCTCTCCAGTTCGGCTGTTTGTTTTTGAGATAGTTCATGTTGCTGAGATAGTTTGGTGATGATTGCTTCTTGACTATCTATTTGTTGCTGCTGACTGGTTAATTGTTGGTTGACTGTAGCGATTTGTTCCTGATAGTTTTCAATCTCTTCTGCTTGTTGAGCTAACAATAAGTCGCTACTGCGAGACTTTTCAATATGCTTGTTAAATTTATTATCGATCTCAGCTAATTGCTGTTCGAGACGAAACACATTTTTATGTAGCTTACGATTGTATTCCCGTAGTTTGTGAGCAACTTTTTGCCAGTCCATTTTTTGAGTTAAAGGCTGATTGGGTTTGGTGTTGTCTTGGAGCGAGGAAGTTGCTTTGTCTACCAAACTATTCGACGGCAAACCATTGTTTGCTGTAGATTCGCTGTTCTTTTCTATTATTTCATTCTGCTGAGTAGCTGAATTACTATTTATTGGACACGATGTATTGTCAGATTCAGAATTGAAAGGAGTAGCATGGTTGTTAGCTTCGCTCATGATGTTTATTAGGTTAGTAAAAATATTGCGTCAACAAAATCAAAAACGTTAGAGTATTTAACCCCAGATTAGCTATATGACAACTGCTGGCTAAACAGTTATTATCATTTTCTTAAAGTTCAATTTTAATAGTAGGTTTTAAATCGAGATAGGGTTACTTTTGTTTGGCTCGACCAACGGTTTCGATTTGTTAGATATAGCTTATACGTTGTCATAAAAAATGCCAAGGTTTATTAATTACTAGTAACGATCTTGCTTAATAGTTGTTGATGAATTAGCGCGCGATCGCTTAACGACTGAATCTGAGTTCGCTCCAAACCTTGGTCTTG
The DNA here is from genome assembly GCA_015207195.1 of Pleurocapsales cyanobacterium LEGE 10410. Classification (GTDB taxonomy): domain Bacteria; phylum Cyanobacteriota; class Cyanobacteriia; order Cyanobacteriales; family Xenococcaceae; genus Waterburya. The sequence continues at coordinate 4,312 of JADEXJ010000172.1, read as the reverse complement.
ATGGTAGTGTGCCAACCAATTGGCAGTAATCTCTTGAGGATTTGCAGGCAAATTAGCTAGCTCATATCCTGGCATGTTTAGTTCGGACATCAGTTGAGTGACTTTCGGATCGTAGCTAAGAGCAAAACAGCTACAACCCTCTGCTGCTGCCATGATTAGGCTATGCAAACGCATCCCGATCGCCATTTTTACTTGTTTGAACAATCCCTTTAACTTTTGCGGAGTTTCTGGAACGATAATTTTACACTGCTTAAATTGAGCGGTAATTGTTTCGGCGATCGCCAGATCCCGCTCTGGTTGGAAGGGGATCAATAAAATCTTGCTTTGGGTTTGTGCTTGAAAGTCGCCGATCGCTTGAATCAAAATTTTTAAACGATCTGCCGTAAGTAGGGGGTGCGATCGCAAAACCACCACCACTTTTGGCTCGCTTATGGTTTCTAACCCCGTTACCCGATCGCTTTGTAATGCCCAGACAGGATCGGGGGCTAATATGGGATCTATTTGCCAACTGCTTAAAAGTTCTGCCGAGGCAGTATCTCTGACGCTAATCCCATCGCATCCTAATAATACCTGTTTGGTTAACCAACGAGTGAGTGACCTGTTCAATGGACCAATTCCCTGAGCCCAGGCGATCGTTTTTAAACCTCTTTGTTGTGCCAGTGCCATTAGCCCCGCGTAGTAAATAGGACTAGCAATACTAGTAGCATCCTGCATCAGGCTACCACCACCCCAGATAAAAACCTGAGATTGTTGCAAAATCTTAAGAATAGTAAAGGTTGATTTACGATGATAGCTAGCAACTCCGTATTGTTGTTTGGTTGCTTGTGGATTACCAGATAAAACAATCGGTTCGACTGATTCGGGCAGCATTTGTAGTAGAGATACGAGCAACGCTTCATCACCTGCATTCCCCATGCCATAATAACCGCACAATACTGCTCTAGTAGGACTCATTTATTTTGTTAACTTTAAGGTGTTGAGTTGAAAATATCATTGTCACAGCTTCACTGTAACTTCGAGGCAGAAGCCTCTGGGCTGGAAATGCTTGCCTGTTTTGGGTGCTGCGACTATCAGCCATAAGATTGTTTACAGAATAAACTCATGTTCTTACTTATTACCTATTATTTATTATTTATTACTTTTCCATAATGGATAATCTTATTGTCGATCGCGCATTGGTTCAATACCAGTCAAGTTTAGACAACTTGTTGAGCCAGCTACAGGTTTTTGCCGAAGAAATTAATAATCAGCAACTACAGGAAACTATTCGCAGTTTACGAACTAACATCAACGAGCCATTTTTATTTGTAGTGGTAGGAGAAGTCAAGGCAGGCAAAAGTAGCTTTATCAACTCCCTGCTACAGGCTGATATTTGTCAAACCGCAGCCGATCCCTGTACTGATGTTATTCAACAGATTGTTTACAGTGAGGAGAGATTTGAACAACCAGTCAATCAACATTTGCGTAAAATTGGTTTACCCAACGAAATCCTAAAATCTTTATCAATTGTAGATACTCCTGGCACTAATACCATCGTCGATAATCATCAAGAAATTACGCGCCAGTTTGTTCCCAACAGCGATTTGATCTTTTTTGTGTTCTTTGCCAAAAATCCCTATACTCGCAGTGCTTGGGAATTACTAGACTACGTTAATATCGAATGGCGTAAAAAAGTAGTATTTGTGCTGCAACAGGCAGATCTGGCAAAACCTGAAGAGTTGGCTAAAAACAGAGAAAAACTAACAGAATTAGCCTTGCAAAAAGGTATTCAATCGCCGACGGTGTTTGCTACTTCTGTAGAATTAGAGGTCAATGGCGATCGAGATTCCAGTAGCTTTGCCGAGGTAAGAAATTATATTCAGCAAACTTTAAAAGACGGCAGTACCAAAAAATTAAAGCTTCAGGCTGTAGCCAAAACCAGCGAACAAATTATCAGTCTTTTGAGAAAAGATCTAATTTCTATTCAGCAGCAGCTAACTAAAGACCAAGCAATAGTAAGTAAAATCAAAGCCAAATTGCAGCAAAATAAACGGCAGTCGGGCTTTGAATTAGAGTCTCTCATCAATAGATTGCTCAATAAATACGATACGATTACCGCTAGAGTCAAGCAAGACTTCCGCGAAGAACTATCGTTGCTTACCTTAGTCAAGGGTTCGTTTGCGGTACTGTTTCGTGGTAAATCTACCCCCACCTGGATGGATGAATTAAAACAAAGCTGCGAACAAGAACTAAAAGCTTCTTTGGGGGAAATATCTCAAGATGGGATTAAACATTTTGTCGGTGGTATCAGACAACTATTACAGAGTTTAGTCCACGATTTACAAGATATTAAAGTAAATCAAATTAGTACCAATACTATTACCGTCAATACAATTGAAAGCCGTCAGGAAATTGTCGAAGACGTGCAGCAAAAAGTCTCTAGTTTGCTAGATGATAAATCTTTTCTGCATTCCATTGAATCGGTAAATGCCAGTGTTGCCCCCAGATTCCTGGGTGGTGGCGCAGCTACCGTGGCAGGAACAGCGATCGCAGCTTTGACAGAAATTGTCCTGTTAGATATTATCGGCACTGCTTTTGCAGGAGTAGGTATTCTGTTTGCTGGGGGAACATTAGTTCTCAAAAAGCGCAAAATCATCCGTAAGTTTGAAGAAAAACTCGACCAGGAAAAAGCCCGTTTTGAACGGGAACTATCGGCTAAGCTAAATTCTAAATTAGATATTATCTACGAGGAGATCGAACGTAATTTTATCAATATCTACGATTACGTCGAACAAGAAGAGCAAAAGATTGCACCATTGATCGATAAATTTGAGCAAGTTGAACGAGAAGCGCAACAATTGACAATTGGCAGTCTCTCTTAGAGTAGTTTTTGATTACAGTGGTTTTTCTTAAAACTGGATTAGGTATTAATCATCAGGTCGATTGCTGAATAGATTTATTTTATTCCCAGTTGACATTTAAGCAAACACTTAATTATCATATTGATAGTTAAGCAAATACTTAACTAACATGAGTATATGAGCAGAACTGCTGGTAGTGCCAATGTATTTACAGCGATCGCCGATCCAACACGACGAGCAATCTTGGACTTGCTACGTCAGGGAGAACAACCTGTTAAGCAGATTGCCCAACCCTTTTCAATGTCTCTTCCTGCCATTTCTCAACATTTAAGCGTGTTGTGTGAAGCGGGGCTTGTGGTTCAGCGAAAAGAAGGGCGTAAGCGATATTATCGTTTGAATCCAGAGCCTTTAAAGCAGGTATCCGATTGGGTAAACCATTACGAACAATTCTGGCAAGAAAAATTAGATGTCCTTGGTAATTATTTGGAGGATAACCCGTGAACGAGCAAGTAAAACTAAGTGTTTTTTATCCCTATCCACCAGAAAAAGTATGGCTGGCACTAACTGACTGTCGGATCTTAAATGCTTGGATGATGAAAAATGACTTTGAACCGCGTTTGGGACATAAATTCAAGTTTGAAAGTAATTCTCTACCAGGCATTACAACTATTATTCACTGTGAAGTGTTGGAACTAACTAAACCAAAACGTCTTACTTATACTTGGCAAGATAATGTCACGGGTGAACCGTCACTGGTAATTTGGACGTTAACCTCAGTTGAAGGTGGAACACAACTGCAATTAAAACATCAACCAAGATACGCAACCGCACTTATTCGCAATCAAAATAAAGCTTTGAAAAATCGCTCTGGCTTATTTTTATCGCAGCAGCCAGTTGCCAACTGCGATCGCCAGATACCAGAAACAAGCTTGTTTTTATTGACGGCAAGGGATGAACTAAATTCTTTACTTAACCCCAGAGACTTCAAAGAGCAATGGGATTATCGTCTTAATCGCAAATTACCACAGGCATTACAACAGCATATCTGGAAACCAGTAACCAAGGATAGTCAATAAAAATGTCCGAACAAAAGTTTGTTAACACTAATACTCGATCCTGGCAAGACTTAGAACAATTTCCAGGTACACAAATTATGCCTTTAGCAGAACCAGTACCCCAAGGTTCAATTCATCGGTTACGAATGAAACAAGGTACTGTGATTCCCGTTCACTATCATCCCTGCGACGAATACGTAGGGCTTGCTGAATAATAGGGAAATGCTGACATCAAGAGGGTTTGAGAGACAAAAAAGTTGATTAAAATACCAGGAAAATCGGTAAAATACTTCAAAACCCTTGCATTTGAAGGAAGCGGTGTATCGAAAAGTCGAAAAATCGATTAACTCATGTGATAACTTTGAGTTAGAAGGGAGGTTGTCCCCAGACAATCGTTGGGTGGTCATGGCTAAATTA
>JADEXJ010000171.1 GCA_015207195.1 Pleurocapsales cyanobacterium LEGE 10410 | reverse complement strand
AACGTAGCACTCGTCAGAAAGCGAAGCGAGCCAGCATGGATGTAAGGTATTTGCTGAAAGTTCTTAACGCTTCAATTCCCTTACACTCTAACTCATCTGATGCCTAAATTTTCTTGCGCTTACCCTGATAACAAAACCAGTATTGATGATGAAATTAGAAGCAGGTTATCTCCATTGGTAACTCGAATTAGCAGCACTTTGATTAAAACGCTGGAATCAAAATCCAAACAAGAAATTATTGATGCAATTTCAGCAGTAGAAGAATATATAGATACTGGCAAAAAGGTCAAATCAAAAAGCGGATTATTAAGAAAAGCACTGGAAGAAAATTGGATGCCAAACTGTACCGATCGCGAAAGAGAAACCAACAAAATTATCGATAGTTTTTCTGAATGGTACGAATTGGCTAAAGAACAAGGTATTGCTAAAGCTAGCCAAAGGACTAAAGACGGTAAAGGTATTTTAGTTCTTGAGCCAACAGGAGACTGGACACCATTAGAAACAATTATGGAGAAAGGATGGACACTAGAATATTTACGCGAAAGAAAAGCAAGATAGTATACGTTGTGTAAAATATCTACAAGTTGAAAAGCTTATGGAATAAACGTTGTGAACGTTGTGGTGCATATAACAATTTGTTCTCGTTTTGGTAGCGACTCAGAATCGTCCGAAGGCGAAAGCAAATTTGCGGCTTTGAGATTTTCAACTACTTGGGCAGCCAGAATTAAATAATCGGCAGCCCGTCTGGTATAGTCAAAGCGATCGCGAACATAGGATTCAAAAGTAGCGTGAGTTTCTCGATACAACCTCTTATCTCTCAATGTCTTTAAAGCTTTTCCTGCAATAAAAAACGCCTGCTGTACGGTACTTTCTAAACTGTCTCTTTCTTCTTGTTCGGCTTGTGACAAGACATTGTTAGGAACAAAGTTTTTAACGACTCGCCATTCATCTCGATCGTTATGTTCTACGCGATCGCCTAATTCCCTAAGCCTATGTCTAACCTGGGAGACGGAAGCCTCTAGCATCATAGCTAGTTCTACAATGCAAATATAATCGTCAACTTGAGCTAGTTGAACGAAAAGCAGTTCAGATGATATCATTTTGGTAATTAATGAGATTAAAAGATTAGGTGTTGGTAGCACCTGTCTGGGAGCGAATTACTAACTTAGTTAGCGATCGCTCCTTCTTTTATTTTTCTATCAATTGATTTATAAGTCAATGCTTTCGGGCTTCTTGGGCAACAGTAAGAGCTTTAGATTAAGCACAAATTCTCTACCATAGCGATCGCCAAATTACGATAAGATAATTTTATTCAGCGATCGCCAGAATTAGATATGCCTGTAAATCCCAATCAATACCCTAAAAATTGGAACAGCATAGCGTTATCTGTAAAAAGAGCGGCCGAATGGCAATGCACTTGCTGCGGAAAAAAATGTTACGAGCCAGGAGAAAAACCAAGTAATTTGAGTCGTTCAGAATGGACTGCGGACATACTTCAAGTGCATCATCGAAACCATGACCCCTCACAAAATCAGGTTTCTAACTTACAGGCGGTATGCGCTGCTTGCCATCTAAACTTACACAGGAGTAAATATAGTCCAGTCAGTGAAGGTCAGTTGTCTTTGTGGTAAATACGGTAGAACTCGCTTCACTAGCCATATAAACCCCAAACTACTTGTTCGGCGAGTTAAATAATATTCTCTAAGCGATCGCTATTAACTAACCAACTCAGACTTTTTCTCAATAATCCTGAGTTATTTTTCGCTCGTCAAATTAATATTGTTTGCGTAGCAAGTGTGCTTTATCACCATATATAGCGTATATTTTAAAATAAGTTCGGTAATCCACACTAGAGTTATCTGACATTTATAATTTCCCAGACTACGATGTAGATGTAAAAATCAATAGTATCTAAGAACTACTATTGTTTTACTTTTTATTCAACCAACCAAAGTTAAGATTGAAATGTCATTAAAGGATAAAAATCGCCTTCCCTTACTAGGCGTGCTTATGGCAAATGCGCTTGCATTTTATTTTGTACTAAATTTAGAAAAGCTATTATCTCAAGATGCGATCGAAGCTTTGTCCAACAACTGGGAAACAATTGTTCCACTAGGCGGAGCATTTATCTTGACTACCTTATTCAATGGGCTGTTACCTTCTGAGTTTAAAGCGAGGTTAGTCTTTTTGAAATGGAATAATCCTCTACCTAGCAGAGCAGCTTTTACACACTATGCTTTAAAAGATCAGAGGATCGATCTATCTGTGATTCAAAGCAGGTATGCGCCTTTACCTACTGAAGAAGAAGAAGCTGCGCAAAGCAATCTATGGTATCGCATCTATAGAAAATTTCGTGACGATCCTTCAATAGTTCATGTCCACCAAGATTTCTTGTTTATGAGAGATTGGTGTGGACTTAGCCTGATAGCTTTGGTGGTTCTAAGTATTGTTACAGCAGTAATAGTAGATTCAGACAAAATCGCATTATTTTATATGCTGGCACTCTTTGGTCAATACATATTTACGATGATTTCTGCTAGAAACTACGGTGAGCGAATGGTTACAACCGTTTTAGCTTTAGAAAGTACCGATATGGTTACTTAACAATTGGACAAATATACTTTTTAGAATTACCTCTTTACCAGATTAATACAGGTACAAGATAGGCAACATATTACCCACGAATCGTTAAATATTCAGATGCACAAATTAACTTTTTATCCGATTAATAATGCTAACTGCATTCTAATTGAACTAGATAACAGACAATTGATTTTATTTGATTATGCCAATCCAGGAGATCCTCAGAACGATAAGGATAAGAGGATTGATACAGCATCAGAAATAAAAGCCCTCCTTAAAGAGAGAAACCGTAATAATATTGATGTTGTCGTCTTTACCCACATAGATTTAGATCATATCGGTGGAGCATCCGAACTTTTCTATCTACAACATGCTCAGAAGTATCAAAGCGACGATCGCATAAAAATCGATAACTTGTGGATACCAGCAGGAGTGATTTTAGAAGAAGGAACGGAGGATGAAGCACGAATCATCAGAGAGGAAGCTTGTTATCGATTAAAACAGGGTAAGGGAATTAGAGTTTTCTCACGTCCCAAAAAATTAGAAAATTGGCTTAACAAACAAAATCCCAAACTTACGCTGGAGGAGCGCAAACATCTCATAACTGATGCAGGAAAACTCGTTCCTGGCTTTTCAACTGCTGAAGAAGGAGTCGAATTCTTCGTTCATTCTCCTTTTGCAACGCGACAAAATGACAATGAATTAATCGATCGCAACGGCAATTGTATAGTCGTCCAGGCTACTTTTCTGTTCGACTCAATAGAGACTAAAGTTATTTTAACTGGAGACATCCATCAAGAAGCATTAGACAATATTGCCAAAAACACTAAAAGACACCAAAATGAACATCGCTTAGAATGGGATATTTATCTGATTCCCCATCACTGTAGCTACAAATCTTTGAACGAAGTTGAGAAAGGAACTACCACAACTACACCAACTGAAGAAATCAGGTGGCTTCTTGAAGAGCAGGGACGGAATAGAGGAATAATTGTTTCTAGCAGTAAACCGATACCAGGTGAAGACACCACACAGCCTCCCCACCGCCAAACTGCAAACTACTACCGAAAATGCGCTCAAAGCAAAGATAGCGAATTTATCGTAACAATGGAACATCCAAAGGCTTCTGCACCAAAGCCTTTAATAATTACTATTGATAGTTCGGGAGCTACAAAAAAACAGATTAGCTACAGTACTCCTTTAATTGTCACTAAGTCTACCCCCAGAGCAGGATAAATGAATCATAACTATATTTCGGTATCTGGAGACCTTGTTGAACCAGAAAACTTGACCTGCTCTAAAGCTCAAGAGGTTGTTCGATATCTTCAGTCACAAATATCTCCTTATTCTAGATTGATTGAATGCAGAAAAGATGGGGAAGATAATGTTGTCGTCATAGAAGTTGACGTGGAAGTCGGGCAGAGAGTCAAACATGACATCAAGCGTCGAGAAAGGATAGCAATCACTTTCTACCAAAATGACGACACTATGCCAGAAGTTGTAGCACTCCGCAACGATTTTCCTAAAGTGCCACATCTCAATTTACGCAGTCGAGAATTTCCTCGCAGCTTATGCTTATTCGAGCGACCATACGCCGAATTAAAAAGCAGATGGACTGCTTCGTTTATCATCGAAAGAATAAGAGAATGGTTAGCACTAACAGCTAAAGACAGGCTTCACGCTGAAGACCAGCCTTTAGAACCTCTTTTAATTGGATACGGACCGATAATAATTCCCCATGATTTATTTTATCGACAGCAAGAAAGTATAACAACAGCCGATATTTTATACATAAAAAATCTTGACGATAGTATCGTTTATATCGTCAGAAAGCCAGAAAAAAATAACTCATCGACAAGTTTAGCAATAACAATTAAGTGTCCCGCTCAAAAACATGGGCTGATTAATGCGAGTCCCCATAATATTGAAGAACTCCACGAGTTTATTTTGCCAACTGGTTACGATTTAATCGATAAATTGAGAACTTTGTTTAAAACGTGGATCTCAGATCGGCAAAAGCTCAATTCAAAAGTTGCTTTAATTGTTTATTGCCCTAAAACTCGTAGTGATAATAGCAAAGTTGAATCTACTGATATTTGGGCTTTTTTGGCTGGTAAGACAGTCAGAGAAATAGGTGTAGATCTAGGCATATGGGAACTGACTAAAATAGAAGGAGGAGATGGTATTGAGCGGACAACCCCAGGCTTACTTGTTCCTACAAATACCCAAAAAACGGGTCAAGACGCTAATCTTTGGATACTCAATCCATTGTTTACTTTATCTCGCGCTACAGCAGCTTACCTCAATGGAATCGATAACCCACAAAACCACAAAATACTTTCTATTGGAGCGGGAGCTTTGGGTTCTCAAGTACTAATTAATTCAGTACGGGCAGGCTATGGTGATTGGATATCAGTAGATAAAGATTATCTTTCACCGCATAATTTAGCTAGGTACGGACTTGATGGTACAGCCATTGGATACTGCAAATCTGACGTTGTAAGCGAATATGCCAAAACTATTATTGACGAAGATGATGTCGCTAAACCAATCATAGCTGACATTATCTATCCAAAAGATCGCGAACAGGAGTTAAACGAAGCTTATGCAGCAGCGGACATCATCCTAGATATGTCTGCTGCGCTTTCTGTCGGCAAACAGATAGCATTCGAGGCGCAATCAGATGCGAGAAGAATTTCTATGTTTCTCAATCCCTCTGGTACAGACTTGGTTATATTAGCTGAAGATGCTGTTAGAAAAATTCGATTAGATCATTTAGAGTCACAGTATTATCAGGAAATTAGCGAGCGAGAAAAATTTTCTCAGCACCTAGCAATCGATAATAAATATGCTAGATACGGACGTTCGTGTGGCGACTTTAGCAGCACAATTCCCCATGATTTTGTTTCTGTGCATTCCGCCATTGCCAGCAGAATGTTACGCAGTATAGTCAAGAATTCAGAAGCATTTATTGGGATCTGGAAAATTGACAGCCAAGATATGAGTGTTACCTCTCATCAAACAGAGGCAGATTTACCAGTTATTCCTAATATATCTAATATTTACCAAGCCGAAGACTGGATAATTTATACCTATCCCAAGTTGCTTACTCGGATTTATGCTTTGAGAGAAGCCAAACTACCTTGCGAAACGGGAGGTATATTGATTGGCTCATACGATTTTCAGAGAAAGATTATTTACGTAGTAGATACTGTAACTTCTCCAGCCGATAGTGTTGAAAAACTGAGTAGTTATATACGTGGTAGTAGTGGCTTAAAAGACAAAATTGTGGCAATTGGTAAAAAGACAGCAGGAATGCTTGAATACATAGGTGAATGGCATTCTCATCCCGATGATTACAATCCTAGTCCTAGTGAATGCGATCGCCGATTGTTTGAACATATGAGAAGTGAGATGCAGATAAACTGTCTCCCAACCTTAATGCTTATTGCTGGTTCTGAAGAAAAATTGTGTTGGCTATTAGATGCTTGTTAGTCATAAATTAACTTTCAAATTAACGAAGTTAACGCTTGCCGTCGGAACGCTGAGTGCGGATGAACATTGACAAACAGACACAAATATCCCATATTTAGGATATATGAATGAAAAACAACCAACACCTGTAATTTGGCTCGGCTCAACCAAAAAAGCAGTGCAGAGTTTTCCACTTCCAGTACGGCAAGCGGTAGGCTTTGCTTTGTTTCAAGCTCAGTTGGGCAGTAAACATATTAATACCAAACCTTTAAAGGGTTTTGGTGGTGCTGGCGTTTTAGAGATTGTTGAAAGATTCGATGGTAATACCTATAGAGCAGTTTATACGGTTAAATTCGCAGGAATAATTTATGTGCTTCATGCGTTCCAGAAAAAGTCCAAAAAAGGAATTTCCACCCCAAAGCAAGATCTAGACTTAATTAAGAAACGACTGCAACAGGCAAGAGACGATTATCAACAGTTATCAAATTAGCAAGAGGCAGCATTATGGCAGAAGTTAATCGCAGAGAAGAAAGTAGTGGCAATATTTTTGCCGACTTAAATATTCCCGAACCATCCCTTTACCTAGCCAAAGCAGAGTTAGCCAATCAAATCTGTACGGTCATTCAGGAGCGAAATTTAACTCAAGTTGAAGCAGCAAATATATTAGGTGTTAACCAACCTAAAGTATCAGCCCTAACTAGAGGCAATCTAGATGGATTTTCTAGCGATCGCCTATTCAAGTTTCTTAATTTGCTAGGTCAAGATATTGAGATTGTTATTCGTCCTCATACTGACGTAAATCGACAAGCAGGAATCAAAGTCAGCTAAGACCGCTAAACGCAGTAATAAATTATGCAAGAGGTAAAACGTAGTTGAAAAAAATTGAGATACGAGAATTCGGAAGTAACCTAGAGAAATATATCAACACCAACGAAACAGTAGCTGTCATGCATCATGGTCAAACTGTCGGTTATTTCTTACCTACCTATAAAAAACCAGGACATTTAGAATTAAAACCTTTGAAGATGGCAGCAGAAAGTTTAGATCGACTGTTAGCAGATTCGGGAATAACAGAAGACGAACTCGCAAAAGAATTTTATCAATTGCGTTTAGATAAAGGAGAATTATCATGACCGCAGAATATCATGTCAAACTCACTCAAGATGGAAATACTCAAAGCCTATCTATTCCTCAAGAATTAAGCCTATCAACATCAGAAGTTATTATCAGACAAGAAGAAGAAAAACTAATTATTGAACCTTACAAGAAAAAATCGTTATTGAAAGTTCTTGCAAATCTAGAGGATTTAGAAGAAGATATTGGCGATGTTGACAAAGGTTTATTACCTTTAGATGATATCGAGTTCTAGTTATGAGTTATTTATATTTATTAGATACAAACATAATCTCAGAACTCATGAAACATCCAAAAGGAATTGTTTTTCATAAGATTCAGAAAGTTGGTGAGAAAAAAATATGTACAAACATTATTGTCGCTAGTGAATTAAGATTTGGAGCTAAAAAAAAGAATTCAGATAGACTGACAAAAAGGCTTGAAATAATTTTGGATTCTATTGACGTTTTACCTTTTGCTTCTCCTGGCGATCGCTACTATGCCAAAATTCGCAATACTTTAGAAAGACAAGGACAACCTATTGGGGCAAATGATTTGCTAATTGCAGCTCATGCTTTGTCTCTAAACTTAACTGTAATTACCGCAAATGTTCGTGAATTTTCGCGTATTCCCAATTTAAAAGTAGAAAATTGGCTGGAAGACAACTGAGTCTAAATTATTGTCATAAAAATATTTATAGACATATTTTTAAGTCATTGCTAAAAACAGCTCATAATCTACGAGCTATGAATCGAACTCAAGCCACTACAAAGCAATTCACAACCGATCCCAAAAGGTAGACTTATCAATCATTGTCTCAACAGAATCACGCTCCCAATCTACAGGGGTAGGTGGATGTAGAACATAGTAAAAGGGAAAAGTCTGATACTCGTAATCTACGGTATAACAGCCATCCTCTCCGTCAATAAAATTAGCCTCAAACATTCGGCGATAATCTTGAATGCACAGTTGCAAGGCGACATAACAACCTTCATCAGCTAAAGACACTGGTTCTTGACGTTCTAATGCCTGTTCTACCGCATCGTAATTAAATCCTTTGGGGACTTTTACTGGAAAATTACTGCATCCAACGCTCATGGCAAATAAGTTCTTAGTTATATGTAGCACTTTAGTACGACCTAGTTTATTGAGTAAGTTATAGCCGATAGAACTTACCACATCTAAACTGCGGATGTAACTTTCAAGATTATAAGTGAAAACCATGAGCAAAACACCAGATTCTGGCTTGAAGGTCAGGGTTTATAATATCGCTCATCAAAATTTTGACGGACATCAAGATTTAGGAAATTGTGTTTTATCCCAGTTAGTTCCCGATGCGGAAGATAAAATTATTGCCGTTAAAGTCGATGATGAGCTATTAAGGGCTACACAAGATCCAAACTACAATCTCCAGGCTTATTTCTCTCAGCTAGATCGCCTAAACTTAGGCAACTGTACCGAAGTCCTATTATCTTCTGGTGGCACGGTGTACATGAGCGAACCAGAAGTAGCAGCGCAGGTGCGCGATCGCTTCTTTGCTTCTCAACCCGACCACTGCTGTAGATACGGTTCTCTACTGGTATCTAGCTGCACCGTCCTAAAGGATACCGCTACGCATAAAGGCATTGCTAATTTAGATCGACCTATCACCGTTAAGATTGTCGATTTTGAGCATGAAAGCGAGATGGAACGTAAGGTAGCCAAAGACCTGCGAGTGGGGGACTGTCACGGTAAGATTTCGACTCGTTTGGCAAAGGTATTAGGAGGCAAAGAAAATACCCCTTTCCAATTTCGTCTGGCAAATTACAGTTCCAATAGTCCTCTGCCAGCATTTATCGCCAAAGGTACGGTAGCTATAGATAATAGGCGTACCGAAAATAGAGGCTATGACTTAGTTCTAGATCGCAGTTCGATTAAAGGATGGTCTAACAACACGGGACCAATGCAGGTCGCTCAGGTTAATAATCAGTGGCGGTTGACCCCAAAACCTAATCTCAACGCGCAGCAGCTCGCTGACTTAAGCTATTTACCTACCATCTTGCAAAACCAGGGAGTCCAGTATCAAATCGATCCAAACGATCGTAGCTACATCCTCCAGCAGCCGAGCAGACAAGCTTTAGATGTTCTGGCACATGCTTATGATTGGGGTCGCGATCGCCTGGCATGTGGCGTATATCAAATGCCAGAAGTAGTGCTGGGAAACAACTCCAATGCCGAGCTTCAAGATTATCGTAACTCATGGCAGCTAACTCAGTGGTACTCTCCCCAGGCGATCGAGCAGGATCTCGTTCCCGCCACCGTAGCTGAAGCTGAATATTTAAAGTCAATCCAGAATGACTATCAGCTCTTAGCTCAATATTTAGTCAAGAATCACGACCAAAAACAAAAGCTAAAAAACTTAGAGGGCGAAGAGGTTGAAGAGAAAAACGAGTTTGGTTTGATTGAGGTTCTACGTGCCGATACTAGAGGAGAACTGGCTAACCATCCGAAAATTGTCTCATTTTGTCGCGACCAGTTACGTAGACGCTGGCTAGAACTGGCAACTAAAGGGGCTAACACTTTAGAATCTGCTATGGCTCAACCTGCTGACATTAAACCAGGTACGGTAATCGCTCCTCATATAATTAGTGGCACTGAAGTTATCGTCACCCGCTACCCCATTATTAACAAGGATAATATCCGTCGTTACGTTGTAGACAACGAGCAAATCCCCGAACTGATTGATACCAAAGGATGTGTCTTTATCAATCCCGACGATGCCATGAAGTACCATCAGTGTGACTTCGATGGCGACCAGTTAGTTTGTACTCCCTGCGATCTACTCCCCACTATTGCAGAGGAAACACGTACCGCACAGGTGCAGTTAGATCCTGAAGGTAACGATCTCAACCGAGACTTCGATCCTGTAGTTAAGAAAGAAAAAAAAGCTTATCCTCAGTCCGACCTCAAACACATGGCACTGGCTGTAAGGTTAAATTCCATTGGTCGTATTGCCAACGCCATCGGTAGAGTTAATTGTTCTCAACCCAATCCCGAAGCAGATGTCAAAGACCAAAAATACTTCCTAAAATTTAAACGAGAACTGATGAATGTCCTATTCGATTCGTTACAAGTAGAGGTAGACAGTCCCAAATCTTCAACTCGCTACAGCGATTATTATCCAGACTTAAATCGACGGCTCAATAGTGAGGCTTTTACCCTACCTTTTTTCGATTTTAAACAGGATGACAGGGTATTTAACTCTGCTCCTATGCCAGTAGCTAAAAATGATTCTGTGGTAGATATCTTACCCCGTCACATCAACCAGATTTGGGAAAGCTGCGAGCTAAAAGAAATGCCCGTCAGTCAATATAAGCACCTGCTACAGAGCCAGGATCATGCTTTAGACGACACGACTAAAGCTGCCGTAAATCGATTATCATCAAACGTTCTCCAGCAATACAACGACAACGTAAAACTCATCGTTCGAGAGAAAATTAGCGATTCTCAACAGATTAAAGAAAGATTTGCCAGAACCTACGCGGGAATCAAAGAGCAAATCATGACGGCTCAACTGAGTAGCGTTGCCAAAGATGAATTAGCTGCTACTCTCTGGCAGAAACAACATAACAATAGTTCGGAAACTTCTTGTCGTCGTAAATGTATCGATATTTGCCGTCACTTCGATCCGAGTATCTACACCTATCAAAAGGAAAAACATCAATACAGGCGAGACTTAATCAAAGACCAGCCTGCCTACATTGTCGAAGCTCCCTTTGAATCTAGTCTCTTTGCCAGCCAGGGGAGAAAAGACAGTGCCGTCTACATTAAAGAAATGTTAGACGCTCAAGGTCAAGACTTCGAGGCGACGGTTCATCCCAGCAAACCCTGTGTAGTGTTCGCCATCAAGAACATAGCTCCCCATGTCAAGCAATTATTCGAGCCTTTTCACGATCCCCAGATTGCCCGCCATCACGACCTTATCGATCTGAAAAAAGCCAAACAGACTTTGTTTAATAGCGATCGCCAGCTCTATAACAAACTATTTTCCTTTACTTCTGGCACTAAAAAATACAACCCAGTTAGTATCGTTCCTCCCAGACACATGAACTGGTTAATGGGTCAAAGCAGCCGTAAAGCTTCTCTAGTCTTTTCCGTACTGCCAGAAAGAGTCGCTCAGGCTTTGGGACAGGAGATAAGCCAGGTTCAGTTGCTGGGTAAGAACAAAAATGCCTATGCACAACATGATTTTAGCTCTGCCTATTACCAGAATCGTCAACTTAACTTTACCGTCTCTACCTTTAACGATCCCACTTCAGACCGTCACGGAGATCCGATGGTCTATATGCAAAACCCTGAAGACGGCAACTATTACTCGTTAGGAATGTTCTCCCAAGATTCAAATAAACTCCCCGTATTGGCTAATTTCAAAGCTCAGGCGATCTCCGACGGCAAAACCGTAGAGCTTTCAATCGAGCCTAGTTCTATTATTGTTCCTTATAAAGAACTGCCCAAAAGTCCGAAAAAGCTACGCAGCAAAGCTCGTCGTCAAGAGGCAGCTAAAACTCAAAGAACTAATCAAGATCGCTTGAGTTCAATTATCAACAAGCGGGAGAAATACCGTAAAACTTTACCGAAACAGGGTAAGGCGATCGCTCTCAACAACCCCGAAGATCCAGAACCCGAACCAGATCAGCTAGAGATTTAAACAATGGGGCTTCGCCCCAGCTTTAAGCCATAAGCCATAAGCCATAAGCTTTAAGCCAATCAGAAAAGTATTAGACCTCGCCTAATTGTAGGAAGGCTAAAGCCGATCTGTTTTGAAGCATCTGTTGCAGATAGCACTAAGGGCAGAACATCAATTTAAGAGCTTAGAGCTACCCCTGTTAAGGTGAGCAAATGTACTAAAAAAAGTGAATCAGGGCAGTCGCGATCGATGTCATCTTAAAAGAAACCAGATAATTTCTAATTTTCTTCAATGATTAATGCTATTTTCTCCCAGTT
>JADEXJ010000170.1 GCA_015207195.1 Pleurocapsales cyanobacterium LEGE 10410 | reverse complement strand
TCTAAAAGAAAGTTGGTTAGATTTATATAGTAATGAAGAAAAAGTTGGTCATCGGGTTGAATAAATTATTTCTACCCACAGATTTCTCGTAACAATTAAAATAAGTTCTACTTACTTGATAGAGAACTAGTCACAATCCCCTATTCATAATCACTTTAGCCATAACTCAACACATCAATTTTTCTTGGTGCAAGATCTGAGTGTTGGGCATATTCATAACCCAAAGTGCCTTCTGGTAATTGAGCCAGTGCTTCTAAATAGATGGTGGGATAGTAGTTTTCTAGACCTTCTAATTTAGTCAACAGTTCGGGACTACCTCCAATACGCAGTAGTTCGATCTTTAGATAAGCAATGTCTCCTACCTCTCCCTGCTGGTAATAATCTTTAAGTGCTTTAATAAATCTTCTGAATGTAGCCATGAGGGTAAACTCCTCTAATTTGAATAAAGTTATGTAGTGATTTTTTTATTATGACTAATTGGTCATCTGACTATGTGGTCACATTATAGCTCTAAAAATGCCGACTCGTTAATCTACCTTTAGATGTATTCACAAATCGGCAGCAATTTAGATTGCTTCAGCGTTGTTTATCTCAGTCTTGGGCGTGAACTGAAGATAGAGACAGGGAATTACTACGAGTGCCGTTGCGGTGGCTGCAATCAAGCCAAAGATGATGGCACTACATAGAGGCATCCAAGATGGATCGCTTAGTGCTAGAGGGATTAAGCCGATAATTGTGGTGACACTAGTGGGGAGAGAGCCGAGATCCGTGTAAAATAGTGCAACATCCCCCTCAAAAGTTTACTCTGACTGACTTTCAAAAATCTCTACTGGAAGGTTAATTGCCCCTTCAAATGGTTGAGGAATGTTCTTCAAATCCACCACGTAATCCCCGTACCGCTTGAGGTTGCGGTTGATATAAGGACTCATAGTTGCCAACATTCGTCGATTAATCTTAAATCCCTCCGTACTCAAAGAACGAATTACTCCAGTCATATCTACCGTATTTTGGAGAATTACCGCACTAGCCACCAAATCTAAATACTTCAATCTCTTTTCTTGTTCTACGGGGTCATTGTCTGTAATTACGCCATCTTTGCCAAAGAACAACCAGTCCAAGAAATGATGATAGCTCTCAACGATATTGGTACAGGCAGTAACTTCTCGACGCAAAGCGCGATCGGAAATAAATCGTAGAAGATACATAGTGCGTATGACTTTACCTAATGCCCGAAAAGCTTGATACAACCTATTTTTACGACTATAGCTGCCCAACTTCCTTAGAACAGTTGAAGGTAAAAGTTTTCCCGCTTTAATCGACAGTACCACCCGCATTAAATCTTGCCAGTGGGTCTGAATTAGCTTCCATTCAGCCACATCATCGAATAGAGGCTCGATATAATCGTAAACTTCGTCTTTATGGGGACGGAGAAAATCCAAGTCCTTCCAGTTACGAATTCTGGGCATCAATTCAATTCCCAAGAGGTGAGAAAGGGCGAATACGGTCGAAGATTGCCCTTGAGTATCTGCATGGAGAGTGTCGGGTTGAATATCAGAAGTATTTTTCAGCAACCCATCGAGGATATAAACCGCCTCCTAAACTCCACAGGCAATAAAGTGAGTAAATAGAGCAATGTAAGTATCCGAAACATGATGGTAAGCAATTCCGCCGTAACCCCCATAGCGAATGTGATACTCGCTCATCAAGTTATTTTCATAGATTTCAAATTTACTCCCGTCGGCTGCTGCTTTTTTCCCACTACCCCAACATTTGGGAAGACTGAGGCGATTATAAGCATTGATAATATCTTTAATCGCAGCTTCTAGATAGGAACTGGTGACGTGACGGCGGTTAGAATAGGAAAGCATATGAGAAGTTACCTTCCCTCGAACGTGACGTGCCATTTCGTTAGGACCAATATTGCATCCATAACCAAATGCCGTCAGGATGTACCTTTCTTGAGGATTTGATAATTTGGGTTCGCTGCCCGACAGAGGACCAAAGTGTCTCGTCCAGTTCAGCCAATGTTCCACATTACAGAGAACATCTAGCACGCTGCGCTGGGGCAATCTTTCTCGAATGGCGTTAAATAACGCTTCTGCACCGTCGGGTTTATCTTGAGCGGTAATTCTTTTGAGAACGGGAATTCCTTCTTCATTAATGGTTATTTGGTCGCCCTGCTGACAGATAACATCTACTTCGCGAACTACTGTAGTAAGTTGTTTTTGGAGTTGGGAGACAAATTCCTCTGGAGTATCGGGAATGCCGATAGAAGAGCAGTATTCGGCAAGCTTTGGTTCGCATTCCGACCAGGGTAATAGCTGTTGGCGGAAATCGGCATAGTTTTCCGAACCGATGACACAAGCATCTCCCGTCTTGAGTTCTTGAGTTAAATAGGAAAAAATACAAATCTCTAACTGACGGCGTACCAATAATTCTTCGCCATCAGCTTCTACAATCACTAATTTACGCCATTGCTCGCTAATAAAACTTAAATCCAGACTGGCTTTGAGGAATTTACTTCTTCTATGTTGGTTATCCAGAACGAATTGTACGGCTTCAATGACTGACTGCTCGTTGGAAGTAGAGCAAATTTCCAAAGACCTTACCAAGTCGAATAATGCTTTGCGATAGGGGGAATAAAACGACCAGAGTAAGGGGAAATGGTCTTTAGTATTGACCGAGGCAATTTCCGAGTATTGTTCTAGCAGTAGAGGAGTTCCGCCCTTACTATCTAATAAACCCTGTACCTGTTTTCCTAGTTGAGTATAGCTTGGGGATTTATCAGAGAAAATTAGAATCTCGCCAAACATTTCTAACATGCTCTGGGTTTGATTGAGATATTTCTCTCTTAAATACTCCAACTTGGTTTTGGCATTGTTATGGATTTTCTTAATCCGTTTAAGAAACATCTCTACCATGTGGTCGCGGGTTTTAACTTGAGCCTGGTAGAGCAAGCACAGCAGTAAAGTTCGGCGTTTGGGCAATCTAAAATCGTTAAATTCAGAGATGTCTAAAGTTCTGGCGCAGCGCATTCGCGCAGATCGTCGTCTTCGACGACTGGTGACGCATTCGCGTCACGCGCAGCAAAGGATTTAACTTTGGTAGCAGGGATAAATGAGAGTAATTTCTGGGCATCTCCCACTAGCATCATGGTATCGAACTTATCCTGTAATTCTTTGATGTACTTGAGTTTGTGACTTTTGGGAGGAGATTTGAGGAGGTTGAGATTGGCATTAGTATCTTCAACAGAATCGGGAACTAGCAAGCCATCTATATTCTGCCTGTCAGTGGGGGATAGTTTGCGGGCTACTCGCTTGAACAAACGGGTATTTACAATCGAGCGAATATGACAAGCTAAACGGTCGAGAGTGCTGAAAGCTGGCAATTCGTAGCGTTGTCTGACCAACTCTTCAATGGCGACGTTAATTAAATCTGCGGGATGATCTCTGACAAAGGCTGCATCTCTAATAGCTACTACTGCTAATTCTTGACCCTGATTATTGTAGGGGCTGATGTTTAGGTATTCTCTAATAGCTTCTTGATAGTAGCGAATTGACCGTAGGGAAGGAATGGGAGAGACTTGGTAATCTAGTTTCAGACAGGTGCGGAGGTGAATAATAATGGGTTGGGGAACTAATTCTGGATGAGTGAAATAGCCCAATCTTTGAAAGGATTTGAGCATTACCATTAAACCCAATAGTCCCGTGCAGAGCCTTCGGCTCAGACCGCCGCTAGGCGGCTAGGCGCATACGCGCCGCCTTCTGGTGCGACTGGTGACAAACTTTATTTCTTCAACTGTTGGGGTGTAAAGTTCGTGGAGTTCTTTGTTGGATGGATAACGTTTTAACTGAGGATAAGCAGTTCGACTAATTACAGTAATATCGATTGCCTCCGCAGATAAACTCGACTAGCAATAGATCGAGATTACAGCATTGGTTTTCTGTTTATTCGTGCTACGAAACATTACTTTGCCTAAAAAAACTGTAAATGGGACAGTTTGAGTGCCAAAATTTGCTCGAACACTATCAAACGTGTTGAGAGGTCAAACAATGCCAGACATCACTCATTGGAACAGTTCCAGCGACCTTAAGAAGACCTGAACTACGAGCATTGAGAAAACTCAAACGAGAATCTCCACTCTTCGATCGCAACTCGAATTTTGACAGTAATATTATTTTTGTGTCACTATATGACTATTATGTCACATGACCGCTAGGTCATAAACTTACTCACGGTTTTCTACCATGCCACATCAAACATTTTTTAATCTTCCCGACAAAAAACGACAGACAATTACCAAATTTGCGATCGCCGAATTTGCCAACAACGATTATCAGAATGCCTCTATTACCAAAATTGTCAAACAGGCAAAAATAGCCAAAGGTAGTTTCTACCAGTATTTTGAGGACAAAAAAGAGCTTTATTTATATTTGGTAGATTTAGCCAATAAAGAGAAACTAGCCTTCATGCAGCAGGCAAAACCACCTAAGAATAAGATGGGATTTTTTCCCTACTTACGTTGGTTGTTCGATGTAGGGACTAAATTTGACCTGACTCATCCTGCCTTGAGTCAAATTATCAATCGTGCCGTATATGGCGATGTTTCTTTTCGCGAAGAGGTTTTAGCTATGACTCAAGCATCGTCTAACGAGTATATAAAACAGCTAGTGCAAAACGGTATCGAACAGGGTGATGTAGCTGATGATATCAATCCTGACATGGCGGTTTTTACCATCAATACTTTAGGAGAAGGGTTGAGACATTATATTCCCGCACAACTCGGTTTGGATACCGAACAGCTAGCTGAAAAGGGAGTAGATGCAGGCATCGATATGAATGCTATTAACCAAATATATGACGATCTGTTTCAAATTCTCGAACATGGATTAGGCGATCGAGTAATTGAAGCCAAATCTAACGTTAGTAATACTTCTAAAAAAATTATTTATGACCAAAGTGTGATTTGAGGATAACTTTAGCCTGTCTATATTGATCGATAAAGCCGTCTGTTTATGGTTCTAGCGATCGCCAAATTATTTAAATTAACTCTTTTATTACCTTCATATATTTATGTCTTTGCAGCAAGATTCATTTAATCAAAATTCTAATAGCTTTACTGATTCGGATAATTCAACCAACAATACAATAAAAAATGCTAACCGCCCAGGTCTAAATGAAACAGAATTAGCCAACGACAATTCAAACACAATTACATTTTCTGAAACTACAGCCGAGTCAGAACAGAAGACAAAGTTATCAACCAACCAAGATTTAGAGCAAGTTGAGTCACCTTCTGAGTCTGACAATAAAACCTATAAAACTAAAACTAATGTTTTCAAGAAATACTGGTGGTTAGCTTTATTAGGCGTATTGTTAGTAGGCGGTGTAGGAGTTTGGCAACCTTGGTCGAATACTTCAGAAGAAACTACCACCGAAAGTGAACCAGTCAGACTTTCAGTACGGACAACTGAAGCACAAAGAGAACCAATCCGTGCCTGGGTGTCCAGTGAAGGTAACGTGCAGGCGGTTAGCTACAAGCATCTAGCTTTTGAAGTAGAAGGAGACGTTACCTATATAACCGATCGCAACGGTAGAAGATTACGAGAAGGCGATCGCGTCGAGTCAGGAGAATTACTAGCCCGCGTTGACGATCGCGAATTACTAGCAGACGTGTCCCAAGCCCAAGCTGCAATTGCCGAAGCACAACAAAATAGGGCTGCTGCTGCTGCTGAAGTAGCACAGGCTCAAACTCAGGTGGCACAGGCTCGTTCACAGGTACGGCAAGCACAGGCACAGGTAAACAAAGCCCAAACTGGTCAAAACCTAGCTCAAACCAATTTAGAACGCTATCGATTGCTAGTACAAGAAGGGGCAATCTCTGAAAGCGAATTTGGCAGTCGAGTTAGTACGGCACAGGATGCGGGGGCTGATGTTTCTGCCACTCAAGCCGAGGTAGCTGCTGCCCAAGAACAAGTGCGCTCGGCACAGGCACAGGTACAGGCAGCCCAAGAGCAATACAAGGCGACTCAATCGGCAATTACTACCGCTCAAGCTAGATTGACTCAAGCGGAAGTAGCTTTAGAAGGTGCGAGTCTGTATGCACCTTTTGACGGCATTGTGGCATATCTTAATATTACCGAAGGAGAATACTATTCACCGCAAATCGTTTCCTCTCAGTTGGGTGGCGACTATCAGGGAATCTTAAACCGAATCCCGATGATCATTATCGATCCGAGTCAGTATGAAGTAATTGTCGATTTAGCAGGTAGTAATGGCGATCGCGTTGAGGCGGGACAACCAGCTTTTATTGCTTCTGAAGCCAATATTCGACAGTCTGTGGGAATTAATGCTACCAATCCTGCATTTACTGATAGTGATTCTGATACCCAACAGGAGCTTCCGATCGACAACGCTAGGGCGAGAGGTGAAGTTTTTGCCGTTAATCCTGCTATTAGTCCAGGCGGGAGAGCGATCGAGGCTACAGTTCGCTTACAGTCAGAGACTACGGGCGACATCAAACATGGCGAACAAGTTTTGACCTGGATTGCTGTAGCAGAAGATCCTAACGCTGTAGTCGTTCCTCTCAATGCTGTGGTCTATCGCGACCAAACTCCCTATGTATTTGTAGTTAACCCAGAAGGAATTATCGAACAGCGACAGGTGCAGCTAGGTATTCGTGGTATTACCCAGCAGCAGATCGTTAGCGGAGTCGAACCAGAAGAATCCGTAGTCACCCAAGGACAGAATCGACTTGTAAATGGTGCGCAAGTAAAGATAGTTAATTAGGAGTTAGTCCCAAAGGATACCGCTACGCATATAGTTAGTAGTTAGTTGCTTCCTCTACATCCAGTCTCCCTAGCCTCCAGTCCCCTAGTCCCCTTCACTCCATGAGTCAATTAAAATCTTCATCAGGCGATCGCGCAAATTTTTCGCAGAACGGACATTCTCATAATCCAAAATCAACTGAGAATACAGTCAAAACTTCAAAGCTATCTCGCTTCTTTTTTCTCAACACTATTTTTGCCATCTTGTTAACCGTGCTAATGGTTGTTGGCGGAGTGTTAGGCTATTTCTCCATGACCAAACAGTCACAGCCTGATATTGATATTGCTGTTGCCAATATTACTACTACCTGGCCTGGTGCTGACCCCCAAACAATCGAACAGCAGGTTACGGATGAAATTGAAACCGAAATCACCTCGGTTGAAAACATCAATCAGATTAAAAGTGCTTCATATACGGGCTTTTCGGTAATTAACGTTGAGTTTACTAGCAGTGCCGATACCGATGCTGCAATTCAAGAGTTGCGATCGGCTGTTTCCCAAGCGGAATCAGAATTACCCGAAGATGCCGAACAGCCAGTAGTCGAGCAGGTTTCGGTTAATGATGCACCGATTATTACCCTGGCATTATATGGCGACATTGACCCGACGGTGATTTCTAACGCAGCAGAAGAAATACAGGATCGCTTGGAACAGGTAGGCGGAGTTAGCGAAGTAAATCTCGGTGGTGCGAGAGAAGAAGTTGTCAGCGTACAGATGAATCCTTATCGTTTGGCTGCTTTAGGTATTTCACCTGCTACAGTTGCCAGTCAAATCCGCAATGCTAATGCCGATGTTCCTCTCAACGAAATTGAAAGCGATACGATCGGTACACAGGTACGCTTCTATGGTCGATTCCGTACCGTAGAAGAATTAGAGCAATTACCTATTGCTCGTTTAGAAGGGCGTGTCGTTCGTTTAAACGAAATAGCTACAGTACGAAGAGAACTCGAACAGGAAGATGTTCGAGCATTTATCAGTACGTCAGGAGAAGAATTTCAGCCCGTTGTTAGTGTCGGCGTAGTTAAAGTACCAGGACAAGACTCGATCGAGGTAATTAATAGCGTTATCGCTACAGTGGACGAAATTAAGCAAAATCCCGATATTTGGCCTTACGGTTTGGAGTACGAAGTAATTGCCGATGAGTCGGAAATTATTTGGGAACAGCTGGGGAATCTGTTTGTTAATGCCCTGCAAGCAATGGCTGCCGTGTTTGTAATCTTATTTATCGCTTTATCTTGGCGAGAGGCTTTGATTGCTGGACTTTCCATTCCCCTAACGTTCTTAGGTACTTTGGCAGTACTTTGGTTGATGGGTCAAACTCTCAACAACATGGTACTAATTGGTATGGTGTTGGCTTTAGGTATTCTGGTTGACGTTTTTATCTTGATGATGGAAGGGATGCACGAGGCTATATTTGTTAAAGGTTTACCTTTTAACCAAGCAGCACTACAAACCGTTAAAACCTATGCTCCCCCAGCTTTTGCAGGGCAGTTGACTACCATTCTGGCACTAACACCTTTGATGGCAATTAGCGGTACATTAGGTAAGTTTATCGAACTACTGCCGATCGCAGCAATTATCTGTCTGATTCTTAGTTTTGCGATCGCTATATTTATTGATATTCCCCTATCACGTTATTTGCTTGCCGATGTTGAGGGGGTGGAATCGAAATCTAAGATAGATCGTATTTCCGAAGCAGCATCTGAGAAATGGACGCAGTGGAGTCTCAATCATACGGTAAAAAATAAAACTACCGCTACGGCTTGGATCTTGGGAACAGTTGCTTTATTTGTGGTCGCGATCTTTACCTTTAGGCAAATACCTGTAGAATTTTTTCCTCAATCCGACCAGCGCAACTTTAGCGTCAACGTAGAATTACCCCCCACTACTACCCTTAATGTCTCTCAGGAAGTAGCCGACGACCTAGGACAAATCTTACAGCAGAAAGATTACCTCGAAAGCGTGATTAAATATGTCGGTCAACGCAGTAACCTAGTAGCCTCTGGGGAACTGCAACCTACGGAAGGTAGTTATCTGCTTGGTTTCTCTGGTGTGTTTGAGCCTGAAGATGAACGAGACAAAATTTCTTATGAGTACCTCGACGATTTGCGTAATGAACTGCAAACAGCACTAGATAATTATCCTGGGGCAACATTAGTATTAAACGCCCAACAATCGGGACAAAGTGGCGATCCGATCCAAATTGAAATTACTGGTAGCAATTTAACCGAACTCAGAGAGATTTCCCAACAGGTACAGATGGCTTTACGGCAAATTCCTGGAGCTACCGATATTCGCGATAGTTTGGGGGCTTTACAACCAGATTTACGCCTAATACCTAAGCGGGAAGAACTGAGCTTTTATGGTTTGAGCGAACAGCAGCTAACCTCCCAGGCGCAGTATTACACTAGAGCAGTAGATATTGGTAATTTTGCGCTCGGTGGAGACGAAGAAGACATCGAAATTCGTCTTAGTACCGCTTGGCCCTCCCGTAATGGTCGTGTTGGAGGTCCTACCCGCAGAGATGAACTGTTATCGGTACGTTTCTTTGGCGATAATTCCGATGAAGAATTAATTTCCGCCAGTGCCGTA
Organism: Pleurocapsales cyanobacterium LEGE 10410; assembly: GCA_015207195.1. Lineage (GTDB taxonomy): Bacteria > Cyanobacteriota > Cyanobacteriia > Cyanobacteriales > Xenococcaceae > Waterburya. Next base: position 2,957 of record JADEXJ010000170.1, on the reverse strand, counting down.
GTTGATGCAGTACAGGCAGAAGCACCCCTTTCGATTGCCCGTCGGGATGGACGACGCACCGCTACGGTGTTAGCAAAGAATGAAAATAGAACTGTCGGCGAGATTTTGGCTCAATTAGAACCAAAATTACAGGAGATGAAGCAGTCTTGGGATAGCGGATATGACTACAGCTTTGGCGGTGAGACAGAAGACCAGGCAGAAACCTTTGGTTCGGCTGGTCAGGCACTGGCTTTGGCAATATTTCTCGTATTTGCTGTCTTGGTATTACAACTCGGTTCATTCCGCCAGCCATTTATTATTCTGTTGGCAATTCCCTTTGCTCTCATTGGTACGATTTTCGGTTTTTACCTGACAGGTATTCCTTTTTCTTTCTCAGCTTTTATCGGCATTATTGCCCTGGTAGGAATTGTAGTCAACGATGCGATCGTCATGGTCGATACGATGAACAGCTATCAAGATGAGGGAACGCCGAAACGCCAAGCAGCAGCAAGAGGAGTCAGCGATCGCTTGCGACCCGTACTGACTACTAGTATTACCACTATCATTGGCTTGATACCTCTAGCATTGAGCGATCCTACTTGGATGCCTCTATGTAGTGCTATTATCTTTGGACTTGTTGCTGCTACCTTGATTGCCCTAATTGTCGTGCCTTGTCTGTATTTACTACTAACACCAAAGACTGAAACGGCAGATTCAGACCTAGTTTAACAACGGATGAGATATGACAAAAGCGATCGGATTGAATATTTAGTCGTATCCCATCAAAAGATATAGATGACAAGTCTTTAAATCTACATTTGTCAACTAATTTACAAATTGACCTACTACAAGACCATTTGTTTAGCTACAATATGACTATGCAGTCAGATGACCCAACGGTCACGTTAAAAAATAACTGCGAAGACTAGCCTGACTAGCAATATTTTTTAGAACAGGAGTTCATACATTCAATTATGTTTACAACCACATACAATTCACTAAACAAAATATTCAACATTCCTACTTGTACAATGGCTCTTGTCGTAGGTAGTTCGGCATTATCTCCAACTATAGGATTAGCTCAAAGTCGCCCGCTAGAAGCTACTAGCGCACAACAAGAAACTCTGTATCTTAACAACGATCGCACCTATTCCTATAACTTAGTTGCCGCAGAAAGAGGAGTTATTGATGGTGTTGTTATTCCTGCGAGTGCGACTATTGTAGGGAAATACGTCCCAGCCGAAGGCGGACTTCGTTACATAGCAGAAGCAGTGACTTACGATCGCTATAGCTATTCTATTAGCGCGAGTTCTCCAATACTTGAAGATATTAAAGATTCCAGAGATACATCGGCGGGTGCGATCGCTGAAGATGCAGCTATCGGTGCTGCTGGAGGCACGGTTATTGGCGAAATTTTTGGTAGTGCAGGTGCTGGAGAAATTATCGGTGGTGCAGCAGCAGGAGCAGCCGTTGGTAATCTTACTGCCGATCGCGTAGTAGTTATCGATCCTGAATCCAGCATTGTTCTTTACGACAACTAAGCAATCAAAGCCTTTGAATTATCTCAAATCGAGCAGGCACGGGAATGGTTAGCAAATGCTCCTGAGTCTAGCCCAGATTCCAAGCTCGAATATCGCAACAACCCTGACAATAACATCGTCGAAATTACCATCGAAGGTAAGATCGTCGAAGCAGATTTCGATCGGCTTATAGAACAGGCTCAAGCTGACTTTAAGAAGCATGGCAAACTACGAATCTTAGAAGAAGTTCGTAGTTTTGAGGGCATAGATCCAATGACACTGTGGAAAGACCTTAAATTTGGGCTGCCTCATCTAAACGACATCACTCATATAGCGATTGTAACCGATAAAAAATGGATGCGTACTTATGCGGAGGCGATTAGTAACGTTATTTCGGCTGAAATCAAAGCTTTTGAGTTATCCCAAATTGAAACAGCAAGAGAATGGCTAAAGAATACATAGAAAAACCCGCATAGATAGTAGTTCTGTCGCAATGACGTTGTTCATCTGCTCGACCATTCATCTACTCAAAAAACAATTATGACAAACCCACAAACATTCATCAATCTGCAAACGCCTCCTGACTTAACTTCAAAAGAGTTTGCCAATAACAAGTACAAATACTTTGAATGGATGCGCCAAGAAGCTCCTGTTGCTCACTGTAAGTATGTTACTGGTAAAGCTTATGTCGTCTCTCGCTATAAGGACTGTGTGACCCTCCTAAACGATTCCAGAGTCGTGCGAGACAATCGCAAAATAGATACCAGCAGCCCATTGCTTCCCTCATTTATCCCGCTCCCCAAATCGTCTGAACTTCTACTGCACAGCATGATTGGTTCGGACGAACCCGACCACAAGCGCCTACGTAGCCTGGTTCATCAAGCGTTTACTCGCAAGTCAATGGCTGAGTTGAGCGATCGCATTGAAAAACTCACGAACAATCTTTTGGATAAAGCAGAAGCCAAAAGCAAAGCACAAGGATCGGTCAATCTCAAGGAAGCTTACGCCTTGTCCATTCCCGTCAACGTCATTCAAGAAATGATGGGTATTTCTGACGAAGACATGCCCAGATTCTACGAAGGCATTGAGGCGGTGATCAAAGGGTTCTCAGGTGTGCGGATTATCTTGACGATGCTTTGGGACTTGCCACGCCTGTCTAATTTTGTGCGCGAGCTAATTGACCGTAAAAGAGAGAACCCAGGCAATGATATGCTCACTGGTTTAATTCAAGCAGAAGAAGAAGGACAGAAGTTGAGCGAAGATGAAATCGTCAGCATGGTTTTTCTAATCATTGCTGCGGGCTACCAAACCACAGTTCACCTAATTACTAACTGACATTACGCAGTTTTGAGAGATTGCAGTTCAAGCATAGCGTGTTGCAAAGCTTGTATGTAAATACGACTCCGCAAAGCAAAATGATTCATTTTGTGTTTTATTTTCAAACATTCCAATTTAAAT
>JADEXJ010000169.1 GCA_015207195.1 Pleurocapsales cyanobacterium LEGE 10410 | reverse complement strand
GACGAGGATTTGCTACTTTTCTGATGGTCGATGGATGCTTCACCAAAACCTTTTACCATTGGGAATCCTGATTATTAAATGGATTCTAACAGCATATTACAGCTTCATTTTTCTTGCGCTTACCCTGAGCAGAAAGACAAGAAATGTATCGAGAACTTGAGCTTCAGATCGACAATTTAAAAACAGACTTTCGAGATGGGCTGGAAAAATTCCAATTTCAAGTAAGCAATCAGTTACAAAGTGGCATCAAGGCAGCAAATGACCAATTTAATGGCTCTATGCCTAATCTTAAGCAGATAGAAACGCAGATTAATAATCGCAGCCTAGAACAGCAGAGATATCTAAATGCCTCAACTGCTAGAAGTAAGCAAGCGATCAAAAGATTAGAAAATCAACTAAATTCTCTGCGCTGGTATGTGATCTTTACCAGTATTGTTCTGATTATGATGGTTGTCGTATATTTATATTAGGTATTCTTGATAATACCGCTCTAGTCTTTTAAAGAAATTTGGCAGCAGCTCCAAGAGAACTTAAACGACAACAATCCAAACTCTGCAAAGATACTACCTTAGTTTAACTTGATTTTGAATTCAACTAGAATTGAGGGCAAATATTTCGGTAATCCCTACAAGACTAATCAATTCAAAAATTTAGATAATATTGTTTAGCACTTGCTACCGAAGAGTGCTAAATTTGCAAATGGAATGTGTAGCGGAACATAAAAGTAGAATCCTATGGCGAAGATCGTTTCGTTTAATGAAGAATCGAGACGAGCATTAGAACGAGGAGTGAACGCTCTGGCTGATGCTGTCAAAATTACTCTCGGTCCTAAAGGTCGTAATGTTTTATTAGAAAAACAGTTTGGCGCGCCCCAAATTGTCAATGACGGAATTACAGTTGCTAAAGAAATTGATTTAGAAGATCCTTTGGAGAATACTGGTGCGAAGTTAATCCAGGAAGTTGCATCCAAAACCAAAGACAATGCTGGTGATGGAACAACTACCGCTACGGTTATTGCTCAGGCACTAATCAAAGAAGGTTTAAAAAACGTGGCAGCAGGAGCAAATCCAGTTGCACTCAAAAAAGGTTTAGATAAGGCTACTGCATTTTTACTTCAAGAAATAGAAAAAGTAGCTCAACCCGTTGCTGGTGAGGCGATCGCCCAAGTAGCAACGGTGTCTTCTGGTAATGACGAAGAAGTTGGTCAGATGATTGCCGAGGCAATGAAAAAAGTAACCAAAGATGGGGTAATTACCGTAGAAGAGTCTAAGTCTTTGGCTACAGAATTAGACGTGGTTGAAGGAATGCAAATCGATCGCGGTTATATCTCTCCTTACTTTGTTACCGATCAAGAAAGACAGCTAGTTGAATTTGACGGTGCGGTACTTCTAATCACTGATAAAAAAATTAGTGCGATCGCCGATCTAGTTCCCGTACTGGAAAAAGTTGCTCGTGACGGCAAGCCTCTATTAATTATTGCCGAAGATCTAGAAGGAGAAGCCTTAGCTACTCTAGTAGTAAACAAAGCTAGAGGAGTACTAAACGTCGCAGCGATCAAAGCTCCTGGTTTTGGCGATCGCCGTAAGCAGATGTTGCAGGATATCGCAGTTTTGACTGGCGGTCAGGTTATTTCTGAAGAAGTAGGTTTGAGCCTTGATAATGTCGATACAGATATGCTGGGAACAGCAGAAAAAATCAGCATCGATAAGGAAAATACTACTATTGTTTCTGGTTCTGGTAATAGCGATGATGTTGCCAAACGAGTCGAGCAGCTACGCAAACAGCTAGCCGAAACCGACTCTGATTACGATCGCGAAAAACTCCAAGAACGCATTGCCAAACTAGCGGGTGGAGTTGCCGTGATCAAAGTTGGGGCAGCTACAGAAACCGAACTAAAAGACCGCAAACTGCGTATTGAAGACGCGCTCAACGCCACCAAAGCAGCAGTAGATGAAGGAATTGTGCCTGGTGGTGGTACAACTTTAATCTGATTTTAAGCAGCAGATTCAGGATGTTGAAGAACAGGTTGCTGCCGATATTTTTGCCAAAGCTCTAGAAGCTCCTCTATGCCAGCTGGCGAATAATGCGGGAGTTGAGGGGTCGGTAATCGTTGAGAAAGTCAGAGACACTGATTTTAATGTTGGCTACAATGCCTTGACCAACGAATTTATTGACATGATTGCAGGAGGCATTATCGATCCTGCCAAAGTAGTTCGCTCTGCGGTACAGAACGCTTCATCTATTGCGGGCATGGTTTTAACTACCGAAGCCTTAGTAGTAGAAAAACCCGAACCCGAACCTGCTGCACCTGCTGGTATGCCTGGTGGCATGGGCGGTATGGGTGGCATGGGCGGTATGGGCGGTATGGGTGGCATGGGTGGCATGGGCATGATGTAGTTCTTGACCTAACCCATTGCTTTACTTTCGTTCAGATTTACCAAAGCAAGATAATGTTCAATTTTGAGGCGGATCTAAATCTAGATTGCCTCTTTTTTGATCGTGGTACATTAACTGATCTGAAATAGCAACAAGAACCCTAATTTAATCTAATTTCAGATTCAGTTTGACTTAAATGAGAAGTATCGGCACAAAGATCCAGTTTCCATTTACCGTCGTGTTTGCGGACTACTTTAGTGAGACAACAAAGAGCGACTTTGAAATAGTCAGTATCGGGAACCAAGCCATAGGTTACTCCATGTACCGATGCACCATGCCCCACAATTAAAATATTTTCCGAATATTGGGCGACGATCTTCTTGGCTGTTTTTGCGGTGCGTCGATTAACGTCTTCTTTAGTTTCGGGATATTGAGGAGCAAGGTAAGAATTATAGCTCCAATCGATTAAAGGATATTTTTCTACTAAAGATTTTCTGGGGTGAGTTTCTGGTGATTCCGTCATCCATTCAGGATTATGCCATTCACCCAAACCAGCTTCTAGTTTGATGGGCAAATTTAGAACTTGTGCTATTTCATTGGCAGTTTGAATAGTTCGCAGAAAAGGAGAAGCAAAAATATGAGCGATATCTTCATCTTGGAGTCTTTGGGCTAATTCTGCTGCCTGTACAAAGCCGTCTTCTGACAAAGGAGGATCGTAACGTCTATCTGCGGTATCAAACCATTCGGGATTGACAAAATCGAGACGATTACCATGTCTGGCAATCCAAACTGTTTGAGACATTGTTTAGATTCAGTTGAGAGTGTTTTTGAAAGCGGTCGAGATCGAGAAAAAGCTTTATTTTAGTGTAGCTGATACCACGATAGATATAGTACTGGATCGGTCTAATCAGAACAATTTTGTAGCGATCACAATTTTTTGAGCTAGAGATCGCGATTCAGACAAAGATTTCTTGCCCTAGAGGACTAGCCCGATCCCAAGCTGACAATTCTAAGTTGACAAAATAGTGCAAGCTTAGATCCAAGCAGTAATTTTTATTTACAGCCGAGAGAGTCACGAGTATCTACCCCAGTTTGAGGATTGACCCCCGAAGCATTTTCACAAAGTTGTTTGACCTGCCATTTCTCTAAAACTGCAAAAGTAAAATCGGCTCCCTTAATCTTCGCATCTTTAAAAGTAGAGAAAGATAAAATAGACTCTTGGAAGTTGGCATTAGTCAAATCTGCGCCGTCAAAGTTAGTCAAGTAGCCAAAGCCATAGCTAAAATCTGCACCCGACAAATCAGCATTAGCCAAATTAGAAGCGTTAAACACCGCTCCCCTGATATCTGCATTACTAAAATCTGCCTCTTCAAGATCGACCTTAGCAAAGTCCACACCCTGTAAAACCTTGCCTGCAAAATCTTTGTTGATGAAGTCAGATTCACCAAAAGTAGAGGGAGTGACAGCAGTAGAACTCCCAGCTATGGCGGGGAAAGGAAACGATAGAATTAACACTAATAAAAATGCACTTAGTCGGAGAAAATATTTCATGGATTAAATTTATTGTTAAGTAAACCTAGCTAGAAGAATACAGTTTTTCATTGTAAATCTTCTTCGATCCTCAGGGCGAGTAATTATTCCTCAAAAAAACAAAAAGAGCGTGAATAGAAATAACTCAATGGATTTTTCAAGTCTGCTACAACAACTATTAGATCGGCGATCGCTTTCCCAGGCTCAAGCCTCACAACTCATGCAGGGATGGTTACGAGAAGAAATTCCTGCGGTTTTGTCTGGAGCAATTTTGGCAGCGATTCAAGCCAAGGGAGTTTCCGCCCCTGAGTTAGCAGGGATGGCGCAGGTGCTAAAGTCCCAATCTTTGCAACAGGATCAGATTGTACACGACTATCCTGTAATTGATACCTGTGGAACGGGAGGAGACGGGGCTTCGACCTTTAATATTTCTACGGCGGTGGCTTTTGTGGCTGCTGCTGCGGGAGTAAAAGTTGCCAAACATGGTAATCGCTCTGCCTCTAGCAAGGTTGGTTCCGCTGATGTTTTGGAATATTTAGGTATTGATTTGACTGCCTCCCCAGAAAAAGTTAGATCCGCCGTCGATGAGGTGGGAATTACTTTTCTATTTGCCCGTGGCTGGCATCCCGCCATGAAAAGCGTTGCACCTTTACGCAGCACCCTGAAAGTTAGGACGGTATTCAATCTTTTAGGTCCTTTAGTCAATCCTCTCTGTCCCACTGGTCAAGTGATTGGCGTTTATGACAGCATATTCCTAGAAAGTATGGCTCAAGCTTTAAATCTACTCCAGACTCCTAAAGCGATCGTGCTGCACGGTAGAGAAAAACTAGATGAAGCAGGGTTAGGAGATGTCACAGACCTGACGATGCTTAGTAATGGCAAAGTGAGTTCAGGCTCGGTCAATCCTCAGGCATTGGGATTAAAACCTGCTCCTCTAAGGGAACTTCGGGGAGGAGAGGTTGAAGAAAACGCCACTATTCTACGTAATGTGCTTCAAGGTAAAGGAACTCAGGCACAACAAAATGCGGTGGCTTTGAATACTTCGTTTGCTCTACAAGCGGGGGATATTGTTCCTTTTGGCGACCATTTTCAGGGGGTTATGACCGCCCAAGAGATTATCAGCAGTGGTGTAGCCTGGTCAAAATTGGAAGAGTTGGTCAAATTTTTAAAAACGTAAATGCCAATCAGGATCGAGAAGAAGCTCGGTCAAGCGATCGCTTTTACTGGGGGTTCTTTCTCGAACTCAAATCCAACTGCTGCCAGCACAAATATAAGGCGCGGGGAACATGAAAACAGCCCTTCCATTTACCGCCTTTGAGGTTGAGTAAAACTTCTCCCCTGCGGTCTAAATAGCCAAACCATTCGCCATAATCGCGATCGCTAAAATGATTCCAAGTATAGTCATGAACTTTTTCAAACCATTCCCAGCACTCTTTGCGTCCAGTCAAATTAAATCCCATCAACAAAGCAACTAGAGTTTCTAGATGCACCCACCAAAGCTTTTGATTCCACTCCAATTGCTGAGGGGGATGTCCTTGGGCATCCATAAAATAATAAATACCCTGGTATTCTTTGTCCCAACCAAAATTAAGCGTGTTGAGGAGGACATCGACAGCACGATTGATTAAATCTAGATCGTTACGACGCTTAGCAATATCCATGACAAACCACATTGCTTCAATTCCGTGACCAGGATTAATCAGTCTACCGTCAAAACAGTCTAAATGTTTGCCATCAGGGGTAACGTTTTCATACATCAAACCCGTATCGCGGTCTAAAAAATCTTCCATGACTTCTGCAACCGACCGCTCTAAAATTGCTTCTAAATGGATGCTTTGGAGTAGCCACTCCATCTCTAAAGACAGGTTAGCTAAAATCATCGGTACGGCTAAACTTTTGAGCGATCGCGTCCCTGGATATGCTTTGTTATATTTCCCTTTAGGATTATCTTGACGACGCAACACATTGTTATAAGCTTGCAGGGCAATTTCTTGCGCCTCCTCCTGTTTAGAAGCCAAAGCATACTGACTAAAAGCCATGGCAGCAAAACAATCGGAAAAAATATTGTATGGCTGTACCAAAGGTTGTCCAGAACGATCTAAAGCAAAATACCAGTTACCCTCCTCATCTCGACCATGTTTAGCCAAAAATTCCGCTCCAGTTCTGGCAATGTCCAACCATTCAGGCTTTTGCTCCAAACGATTATAAAACATTGAATACGTCCACAGCTGACGGTTTTGCAGCCAAATAAACTTATCGGTGTCGTAAACCTTCCCCTCTCGATCCAAACAGGTAAAATATCCTCCGTGTTGGCGATCGAGGGAATATTGCGACCAAAAAGGAATTACATTGTTGAGCAAAGTACCTTGATATAACTCGACTAAATTTTTAAATTCGTGCATAATTCCCGAAAGCTCAATGTACAATGCCAAATTTGCAGCCAACCTCAAAGTATTTCATGAGTAGCAGCCTCAATAAAAAATAGGTCTGGCGATCGCCGAACCTATTGCAAATCATAGCTAGTTAGACAGAATCTATACCGCTTATTCTACAATCTCAATCGATTCTCTCTGTTGAGAAGTTTCTGCCGATTGCTGTTCTAAAATTCTTTGTTGTTGAAGCCGTTTAAAATCAGCTACCGAACTATCTATCTGACTTTGAGATTCGGCATTAAATTCTGCTGCACTACGTCGGTCTAGCTGTTGGGCGCGGTGCATTAAGTCTAGAGGATTTAACCCTGCTGGAGCATCGCCATACAAACTATCTTTTTCATTTGACGGATAGTTATTGTTGTCATGTTGGGCAAGAATAGATGAATTAAATCCCGATCCTACAGTCAAGACTGCTCCTAAACCAAGACCTAGGGTTAATTTCTTCGCCTGATTGTTGTTAAACATAGTTACACCTCACAATAAAAATCACAGGTAGGCTTTAGGCAAAACGACGACGTAATAGAGGCTGAATCAATAATAATATTAGAGCATCAAAGGCAAGTAAGACCAGGATAACACTACCAAAGCTAAATCCGAACCAGGGCGTATCCATCACCAAGCTATTAATCGCCCAATCTCCATGACTATAAATATAGCGAATGGGTTCGATCGCATAGGTCAAAGGATTGAGACTGGCAACGATCTGTAGCCAACCAGCCATAAAGCTTAGAGGTGCTAACGCGGTACTAGCAAACAGCAAGGGTAGGTTAGTGACAAAAATTACCGCCAGTAGTTCAATATGTCCAGGTAGGGCAAAGGCTAAACCGAGACTCAAGGCGGTGACACCCAAAACAATTAACAAAACGATGAGAGCGATCGCGCCAATCCCTGCCAATCCTGGTAATCCTGCACCCAAAATCGCACTGGCAAGAACAATTACTGCGGTTTGAATAAAGCTAATCGCGATGATATAAATCGTTGAAGCTGCCACGATGGAGTAGCGAGAAGCCAACGGCGCGACCAGCAACCGATTGAGGAAACCAAATTCGCGATCAAACATTACGGGTAATCCTGCGTTTAATGCGCCAGAAAACGCTGCAAAGACGATTAACCCTGGGGCGAGAAATTTAGCATAACTCAAATCGTTGCCAAATAAATTGGCTGGTGCTTTGCTAAATAGTGCGCCAAAGAGGATCAACCACATAAACGGCTGAATCACTCCCGCTACCAAGGATGAAGGACGACGCTGTAGCTGAATAAATAAACGCTGGGTGAGGGCAACTGTTTCTTGGATAAAATCACCCACAGAGCTACTAGACTGGTTATAGCTGCTCATAGCTGGATTGGGTGCTAAAGCAGATTTATCGATGTTAGAAATGGATTGACTCATAAATTAATTACTAGTGATAATAAAAGGCTTTTTTAACAAGTCTGGGTCAAGATGAAAGCTGACAGCTAAGAACAATTTGATTGACAGTTGTATAGATTAATTGACCGCAATCGTTACTTCATCTGCTGCTTTTTCTCTTGCTTGAGGTTTCTAGTGCTGGCTGCTGCCAATTCTGCATCCATAATAGTTTGACCAGTGGCAGCAAGATACACATCGTCTAGGCTAGGACGAGATTGCGCCAGACTAAAGGTGGGTAGGCTCACCTCTTCCAATGACTGCTCTATTCTGCTGAGAGAACTCTGACCTGGTTGAACAATTAAATTTAGGGAGTTACCTTGAACTGCATTGATAATTACTTCTTCAACAAAGGGCAAAGATTCTAGAATATGCTTGGCTTTGTCTGCTTCTTCGTCGGGAGTAAATTCGCGAATTCGTAAAGTTATCCGCTCACCACCCAACTGATCTTTTAACTCTGATGGTGTTCCTTCAGCAATCACCACCCCTTTGTCAATAATTGCTAAGCGATCGGCTAGGGCATCAATTTCTTCTAAATAATGGCTAGTAATTAGGACAGTTGTTCCTGCCCTCCGTAACTCCTGCAAAAACTCCCATACCACCATTCGGCTTTCAATATCTAAACCGACGGTAGGCTCGTCCAAAACCAACACTTCGGGCTGATGTAATAATCCTGCTGCTAGATCCAGACGTTTGCGAATTCCCCCAGAATACGTCCCCGTTTTTTGATCTGCATATTCCTGTAGTCCTAAAACATTAATTAGCTGGTTGATGCGATCGCCAATGATTTTTGAAGGTAGATGATAGAGTGCTGCCTGTAGTTTTAACAATTCTCTTCCCGTTAGCACCTTGTCGATCGCTACTTCTTGAGCAACATAACCGAGCCTTTGTCTTACTGCTTTGGGAGAGGCGATCGCCGAAACTCCGCCGACTTCTATTTTGCCATTGTCGGGTTTGGCTAGGGTACACAGACAGCGAATAGTCGTGGTTTTGCCCGCACCGTTAGGACCTAATAAACCAAAAATTTCACCAGGCTCAACAGTAAAAGAAATATCCTTTACCGCTCGAACATTGCCATAGCTTTTTTGTAAGTTTTCAATTAAAACGGCAGCAGCCATAAGATCGTTTATTAAAAAATATTCTTTTATATTCTATATATTTATTGTAATAGTTCGGCTAGGGTTAGACATCTAGTAATTCTTCAGCCCGATGGAAAATAATCTGGGAACTAGGGAAAGAGACTTTAATTATATTTCCTTTGTTTGTTTAACTGGCGATCGACCGACTCAACGTGTTAGCAGATGAGAACAATTCCAATTATTTAAAGAGCATCTATGACTTCAAAGAAGGGAGATTTTGCTCTAAACTGTGAGATGGCTCATTATAATTCAAAACAAAGTAACATCAATGGAAATCGGGCAAAAAGTAAAAGTTTATCGAATCAGAGATCGAGTAAACAGAAACGTGGCGGGAACGTTGGGCAAAGTAGGTACGATCAAAGAATATAAGATGACCGACGGTAGTGGCGTTGGCGTAATTGTTCAATTTGACGATCGCTCTGCCACTTGGTTTTTTGAAGATGAAATTAAGCCCGTAGACTAGCCATAATAAAATCAAACCTATATTACAGACCAAATTTTTAACTTATGTCCTCGATCCTCACCTTTTTGGGTAAAGGCGGTACAGGTCGCACTATTAACGCGATCGCAACTGCTAAGAAGCTAGCTACAGAAGGCAAAAAAGTTCTTTTAATGGGACAAGATTCTAGTCCCGCTTGGGGAATGACATTGGGAGTTACACCTACTGTCGAACCCCAAGAAATCGGTGCTAATTTGGCAGCAATGCAGCTCAACTCTACTGTTCTGCTAGAAAATAGCTGGGAAGAAGTCAAACGACTAGAAGCCCAATACTTGCGATCGCCAATCCTCAAACAGGTATACGGTCAGGAATTGGGAATCCTGCCTGGCATGGATCGAGCTTTAGCTCTCAATGCAATTCGCGAATATTATCAAAGTAATCAATACGACGTAATTATTTACGATGGTTCGGGAGGAATCGGCACTCTAAGAATGTTGGGTATGCCAGAAATATTAAGCTGGTACTTCCGTCGTTTTCAAGCAGTCTTTGCCGAATCAGACATTGTTAAAACCCTATCTCCTTTCGTCCAGCCAGTTACTAGTGCAGTATTAAATACATCTTGGAGTCCCTCGGAGATTAAAAGTAATAATAATCCTGCAACCCAAATGCTAGAAGAAGGAACGGCAGCCTTGAATCGAGGCAACGTTATGGCTTATTTAGTTACTACCCCTGACCCCGCAGCCGTAGCAACCGCCAAGTATCTTTGGGGCAGCGCGCAACAGGTAGGCTTGAAAGTGGGCGGAGTTTTGGTCAACCGAGGAGAAGCCGACTCTACTGATTTTGCACCTTTAAATGTCGTCTCCATACCAGATTTTGACGGCAGCAACTGGCAACCCCTAATCGATAAGTTACCCAATCTAGCTGAAGTCGAAGTACCCCAAGCTACTGAAGTTGTCATGGCAGAGCGTAAGATAAAAGTATATCTGCCAGGGTTTGAGAAAAAAGATGTCAAGCTGACTCAATATGGACCAGAAATTACTATTGAGGCAGGAGATCAAAGACGTAATATTACCTTACCTCCTGCATGGCGCGGTAGTTCTGTAGTGGGAGCAAAATTCCAAAACGGCTATTTAGAAGTAACTATTGGATGAATAAGCTATAAGTTGAATAGAAAGTAGCAAGTTTGGTTGACAAATGACAAATAACAAATGACATTGGCAACCAGTTAGTTCTTTTGTACTAATCTACTAATACTAAATCTGATTGGTTAAAGTATTTTAAAACTTCCAGCTTATTACATAGCTACCTACTACCTACTACCTGACAGTTAAATAACCTACTTGAACGCCGATTTAGTAAACATCATGTCCGATTCCCCAACTAATCTCGAAAAACCGAACAACTCAGGCAATTCCAAGACTCGCCAACTATTAGGTATGAAAGGCGCAGCTTCGGGAGAAACTTCTCTGTGGAAAATACGCCTGCAGCTAATGAAACCAATCACCTGGATTCCCCTAATTTGGGGAGTGGTTTGTGGTGCAGCATCTTCGGGTAACTATACCTGGACTTTGGGAAATATCTTATTAGCAGCAGCCTGTATGTTGCTTTCTGGACCCTTGATGGCTGGTTATACCCAAACCGTCAATGAACTGTATGACCGCGAAATTGATGCGATTAATGAACCCTATCGTCCCATACCTTCGGGGGCAATTTCTCTACCCCAGGTAAAAGTGCAGATTGTAGTTTTGCTAGTGGCAGGATTGGCACTGGCGTATGCTTTGGATCGGGCTGTGGGACATGATTTTCCGACCATTTTTTGTATTGCCCTTGGTGGTGCATTTGTAGCATATATCTATTCTGCTCCTCCTCTAAAACTCAAGCAAAATGGCTGGTTGGGTACCTATGCTTTGGGTTCTAGCTATATTGCCCTGCCTTGGTGGACTGGTCACGCTTTGTTTGGTGACCTCAACTGGACAATTGTGATTTTGACCCTGATCTATAGCTGTGCTGGATTGGGCATTGCCATCGTCAATGACTTCAAAAGTGTGGAGGGCGATCGCGCTTTGGGTCTAAAATCTCTTCCCGTAATGTTTGGCGTAACTACTGCTGCTTGGATTTGTGTATGTGCGATCGACGTTTTCCAAATCGGTATTGCTGGTTATTTAGTAGCAATCCAGGAGAATCTTTACGCCACCATTGTCTTCTTGTTAGTTATTCCCCAGATCGTCTTTCAGGATATGTACTTCCTCCGCGATCCTTTAAAAAATGACGTTAAATACCAGGCTAGCGCACAGCCTTTTCTAGTGTTTGGGATGCTGTTTACGGGGATTGCTTTGGGTCATGCAGGGATTTAGAGGGTAGTGGGGAGATAGGGAAGTAACAAGTAATAAGCTACTAACTACTAACTCCGAACTGCGATTTGTTATTAATCCACTGTAATCGCACAAAATAACCTATATTGCCCGATTTATCGGTAATTTTGGTGATTTTCTCCACTTTGAGATTAAAAGGTATCCCAGTAGTAAGATACTTTTGAACACATATCCCTAAATTGGGAGCGAGACAATTAGCAGCCAAAGTAGCTAATCCCATACCGAGCAGCTGCTGTAGGGGGTCTCTCGGTAGGGTAAAATGTGCTGTTATTGCCATTCCTGCCATCAGCATTACTGCAACTGACGAATTTGTTCCGCAACGGGGGTGTAGTGCTAAATCCCATTCTCCTTGTTGTAGACGGCTCAGGGCTGAAGCGACTGCCTGTCTCAATCTAAAAGGATCTATATCGCCATAAAGATAGAATCCGTTCTCGGTAGATAGCCCGCCAATAGTTTCGTTGTCGGCAGATAGATAGCTGGCAGTCAATTTGGTCTTGTTGCATGAAGGATTACTGAGCATCCAGACAGTAGCGTGTTCTAAAGCGTGTACTTGACGAATCATCAGAAAATCTTTCAAACCAGGAATAAAGCCAAACTGTTCTAAAAATTCGGCATCTCGACGGGGATCGCAATAGAGATCGAATTCTGGGTTGACGTAGATAGCATTGCTCATAATTGTTCCTACCAGTCGCTTTTTAAATGCAGCTAGGGCAGTGTTTACAGATAGTATCCCTAATTAATTTCAAGCTGCTTGTTGGGTTGTATATATTCTATCGATTGCGTAAAGATAGTTTCTCTCAACTATAGATTGCTATAACTATTACTTCGTATATCTTCAAGAGTTTTTTAGCTGAGCGTGAGCTTCTTTCACACGTGTCTAAGTAGGTGAAGGTAATTAAATAGAAGC
>JADEXJ010000168.1 GCA_015207195.1 Pleurocapsales cyanobacterium LEGE 10410 | reverse complement strand
TTCCCCGCCCCTGGCACTGCCGAAACCGCCATCTCTCCCCCCCGCCAGTTTGCCAAACCCTGTTGTCCAGTTCGCAAACTATTGCGTAATAATTTTAGTTGGGCTTCTAGCCACTGCGATCGCTCTTGCTGAGATGAGTTTGTTACCTGCTCGAAAGATACCATCTAATATCCGATAAGAAGTGATATTCGATTGTAGCAAGATTAGTGTGTTTGTACTTGAGATCGTAGGGCGACGCGAAGGACGCGGAGCTATATACCACAAGGGTACAATGTGCGAAGCGGTATCCTTGTATCTTGAAATTAGGGTATCAAATCCTGATACTTTAGTGCAAACGATAATATAGGCAGATTGCTATTTTATCGAATAGCTTTTTGCCCACTAGATAAATCAATAATAAAAACCAAAATACTATCGCGGTGGGCATTAAGAAAATTATTTGCTACGTTCTACATATTTTACAATGCCCACCTCACATTTTACTAAAGTAATAATATGTATATAGAAATGCTATCCAATTGCTGCAAGCAACATCTCAATTTGCAAAACGCACAATTAAGTGAAGAATACTATTATAGTAGTCTTCCTTTGTGTGTTATTGATGCTGTATTTTCTATAGGAATTAGATATTCGACAACTCGACAAGTAGTAATAAACTTTTGCAAGCGACAACAAGTCAAACGTCTGAGAGAATATGGCAGCCCATATCCTAATAAGAAACAGCAACTTTCTGTCGAAGATATTCTAAACTTGTACAAAAATCATAGTATTAATGAATTAGCAAGTGACTTTTTTGAAAATAGATGCAGAACTTCTTCTCGAAACGGAATTTTGAAGGCAGAAGCGGTTTTTTTATTCAGTGAAGTTCTATATAAATATAATGTGAATTTCTTTCAAGATTTACCTTCTTTTATCGGAAATATACAATTTGAAAATTCTATTAAACAGATACCTGGTCAAAAAAGCGGAATATCCACGAGTTACTTTTATATGCTTGCTGGAAATGAAGATTTTATTAAACCAGATAGAATGATAATTAGATTCGTCGAATCATGTATTGGGAAAAATACAGATATTAATGAAGCTACTAGATTGCTAAAAGAGGCACATAATACTCTTAAGTGCGATCTTCCAACTCTAACACTTCGACAGCTAGACCATGAAATCTGGAAATATCAAAAGAATACTACATCAAGTTCAATATAAGAATTTTGTTGAAGAAAGCGATCGCTTAGAACACGCCTTCGTAGGGTGGGCAAAATATAATCGGAGTCAATTATCGTTTCAACAATACCTTGTTGACCACCAAATTTAACCATCATCAACGTCTACATACAATTGCGGCGGGCATTAGAATATTATTTCCTGCGTCACGTACATCCCGTAATGCCCACCCTACGTTTTGCCTATTTTCCGCAGGTACAGCCCCAATCTAATGTGTATCTTCCCTTATCGACCCAACGTGAAAAACTAGAATATTCCCACAAATGAGGACAAGATACCAATCCATGTTTGACAGGATTGTAATGAATATAGTCTAAATGCTGTTGTAGATCCGCTTCATCTCGGATCGAATGTTCCCAAAATCTGCGTTGCCAGATATCACTCTCTCGATGACGATGACGAGAAGCAGAAATTTCTAGATTTGATGGATTTTTAGCTTTGTAAGCACGGGTAAACAATACTTTTAGTCTGGATATCCTTTGAGAATAGTTAGAATCATCGGTTGGTAATTGCCACAGAAAATGTATGTGGTCGGGCAAAATTACCGCAGCTACAATTTTAAAAGGTTTTCTGGTCTGAACTTTAGCGATCGCTACCCGCAGAAGATCGACATTATGAGCATATTTGAATAATGGACGACGACAATAGGTAACAATAGTCAAAAAATAAGTGCCACCTGGAAGATATACTCGTCGATAATTAGGCATTTACGAAAACGATTTCAGCAATACCTCTAGAATGCCCATTTTGTTTTACTCTGCTACCAAAAAAAGCGATCGCCCGTAGGGTGGGCAGACATTAGCACAAGTAAATTAGCGTTTCAAAATTAACTTGTTGCCCACCAAATCTTGTTGCCCACCAAATCGATCCCCGTTCGAGATGAAAATATTATGGCTAGGGGCTGGGGGAGAGGTTACACGGGCATACCTAAAATATCCTCAATCTTAGGCATCTCTTCAATTGGAATTACCCTGCCTTCATCTTCAAAATTGGCAATTTGGTCGAAGTTGAGATAGCGGTATAAGTCACTTTCAAAGGGTGCAATTTTCTCTTTAACAATTGACATATACTCTTCCACGGTGGGAATTTTACCGAGTAAGGCACAGACAGCAGCAAGTTCGGCAGAACCAAGATAAACCTGTGCGCCTTTACCCATGCGGTTATTAAAGTTGCGGGTAGAGGTAGAGAAGACGGTGGCATTGTCTTCCACACGGGCTTGATTGCCCATACAGAGAGAACAGCCAGGCATTTCGGTACGTGCGCCAGCAGCAGCAAATATGCCGTAGACTCCTTCTTCGCGGAGTTGTTTTTCATCCATGCGAGTCGGGGGACAGATCCATAAACGTCCTTTAACTACTCCCGCACCCTCTAAGATTTTGGCAGCAGCGCGATAGTGTCCGATGTTGGTCATGCAAGAACCGATAAACACTTCGTCTACTTTATCTCCCGCACATTTTGACATTAATTTAACGTTATCGGGATCGTTAGGGGCTGCGACGATGGGTTCTTTGATTTCATTGAGGTTCACTTCAATGATGTCGGCATATTCTGCATTCTCATCGGCAGACATTAACTCTGGGTTTGCCAGCCACTGTTCCATTTTGGCAACGCGACGCATGATAGTACGGGCATCTTGATAGCCACGGGCTACCATATTTTTCAGTAACGCCACATTAGAACGCAAGTATTCTGCTACGGTTGATTCACTCAGTTTAATGGTACTACCAGAACAAGAACGTTCGGCGGTAGCATCAGTCAGTTCAAACGCCTGTTCGACTTTGAGATCGGGTAAGCCTTCCATTTCCATGACTCGCCCGTTAAAGACATTTTGTTTGTTCTCTTTGGCAACGGTTAGTTTACCTTCTTGGATAGCTACCCAAGGAATAGCGTTGACAATATCTCGTAAGGTTACTCCAGGCTGCAATTCTCCCGTGAAGCGCACTAAAACAGATTCGGGCATATCTAACGGCATGACTCCTAAAGCTGCTGCAAAAGCTACTAAACCAGAACCCGCAGGAAAAGAAATACCCAGAGGAAAACGAGTATGAGAGTCGCCACCAGTACCAACGGTGTCGGGTAATAACATCCTGTTCATCCAAGAATGGATAATACCGTCTCCTGGGCGCAAAGCCACACCACCACGGGTAGAGAAAAAGTCGGGTAAGTCTTTGTGGGTAGCAATGTCTACAGGTTTGGGATAGGCTGCGGTATGACAAAAGGTTTGTAGAGTTAAATCGGCATTAAAACCAAGACAGGCTAATTCTTTTAATTCGTCTCTAGTCATTGGTCCAGTAGTATCTTGCGAACCAACAGTAGTCATGATCGGTTCGCAGGATGTACCAGGACGAACCCCAGGTAAACCACAGGCTTTACCCACCATTTTTTGCGCCAGAGTAAAGCCCTTGCCAGTATCTTCAGGCATCGAGGGGCGAGTAAAGACTTCTGAAACGGGCAAGCCTAATGCTTGACGGGTTTTATCAGTTAAAGCGCGACCGATCAACAGAGGAATACGTCCACCAGCCCGAACTTCGTCGATAATAGTATCGGGTTTGAGGGTAAAGGTTGAGATGACTTCGGACGAATCGCTATTTGCCCTTACTGTAATTTCGCCTTTGTAGGGATAAATCGTAATTACATCCCCCGTGTTCATCTTGCTAACATCACACTCAATAGGTAGTGCGCCAGAATCTTCGGCAGTGTTAAAGAAGATCGGGGCAATTTTGTTACCCAGAATATAGCCACCAGCTTTTTTATTAGGAACGAAAGGAATTTCATGCCCGATGTGCCACAGTACGGAGTTGATTGCCGATTTGCGAGATGAACCAGTACCTACTACATCACCCACATAAGCCACGGGATGACCTTTTTCTTTTAACTTAGCAATAGTCTCTAACCCATCGGGCATTTTCGACTCCAACATGACTAAAGCATGAAGGGGAATATCGGGGCGAGTTGTCGCATGAGGTGCAGGAGAGAGATCGTCAGTGTTGGTTTCTCCTGGTACTTTAAATACGGTAACGGTTATCGCTTCTGCTGGTTTGGGACGATTGGTGAACCACTCCGCATCCGCCCAAGAATCAATTACCTGTTTGGCATAGGAATTACTTTGAGATAGTTCTAAGACATCGTTGAAAGCATCAAATACCAGTAATGTTTTGCTTAACGCCTTGGTTGCTTCAGTAGCGATCGCCTTATCATCGGACTTTAATAAATCTACTAGAGACTGAACATTGTAGCCCCCAACCATAGTACCGAGTAAACGTACCGCTTCGGTGGCAGAAATTATCGGACATTCGATCTCACCTTTAGCCACCCCAGTCAGAAAACCCGCCTTAACATAGGCTGCGTCGTCTACACCAGGGGGAACGCGATCGCGCAACAATGCCAACAACTCTTCTTTCTCTGCTTCGGGAGGATTTTTAAGTATTTCGCATAGTTCTGAAGTTTGTTGTGCTGTTAGGGGTAAAGGGGGAATACCCAAAGCGGATCTTTCGGCTGCGTGTTTTCTATATGCTTCTAACATCTAGTAGTTCTCCTCTATATGTAGATTAAATGGCAAAATATTTATTCTCTCATCGATCTCCCTCTATCTTCTGTTCACAGGGAATATTTTTTGAGGATTTTATCTATATTTTATCTAGCTGGCAAAACTAACTATTGGTTTTCTCAAAACTCGAGCGCTTTTTTCAAATGGCTATGTACACGGTAATCGCGATAATTAAAATAACCAATTTATTGTATTATTTTATAGAGCCTATGGTAGTCAAAAGTTAAATGGAACTAGGAACGGGATATTACACTGATGCAGGTGAAGTATATTTTCATGACCCCGAACGTCCACTTATACTTGCTTACAGGACTAAAGATTTCGTAATTATTCGCAATAGCCAAATAATTAGATTTTCGGTATATCCTTATTCTACTACTAACAGAAAAGCTATTGAATGGATTAAAGATTCAATCGAGTATAATGACAAAATAGTTACTCCTGGCGGTAGAACACTATCTTCTGATGGAAAAATAATCAGAAATAAAACTGAATTTGTCTACTTTATTTTTAATGCTGATAGCAATGCCGTCAAAATTGGCAAGGCAAAAGATGTTTATAAAAGAATGAAGTCGCTACAGACTAGTACTCCTGCTTATTTAAAATTACTTAAAGTTATAGACAATAAAGCTGGAAAAGAAGCGCGAGAGACAGAGCGATCTCTACACGAAAGGTTGAAACATTTGAGGTTGATAGGTGAATGGTTTAGATTTAACAATGAACTACAGAAATTTATCGCTCTACTATGAAAACTATAGGACTAGCTACTGCTAGATGGCAGTATCATACTCCTCACTCAATTGACGGACGTATTACATTAGGAAAAATCTATTATTTTGAAGGTGGAAGTGCATATTTCCACCATCCTCAAAAGCCTGTTAGGTTGGGATACGGACACAAGGATTTTACACTAATTCAAAATAAACATAGAATTAAAGTTTCAATCTATCCTCGTTCACTTGCCAACAAAAAAGTCATTGAGTGGTTTAAAACTTGGAGTGGAGATGAAGATGTAATAATTCCTCCGAATGGTGTCAAAATCAAATTGTGTGATGAAGTTTCGGTTACGGAAAGAAAAGAGTTTATTTATTTTATTTTAAATAGTGATAGCAATGCAGTTAAAATTGGTAGAGCAAAAAATGTCTTAAAAAGAAAAAACACCCTTCAGGTAGCAAATCCAGTCGAATTGGTTTTATTAAAAACTATTGAAGTTAATTCAGGTAAAGAAGCTAAAGAGAAAGAAGAAAGCTTGCACGGCAAATTCGCACATTTGAGGATATTAGGCGAATGGTTTCAATATAGTACAGAATTGCAAGAGTTTATCGGTAGACTTTAAATTTTTAACACTCTATTGAATGTAATAAATGCGATCGCTGGCAATACAATTAGAATATTGATAAAGACGATCTATGTAATATTATGATTGCCACACCTCAATCCTCTAATTTAACTCCAGAAGAATACCTTCAGTTGGAAGCAGCCAGCGATATTAAACATGAATATATCGATGGTGAAGTTTATGCAATGGCTGGTGCGACTGATACTCATGTGACTATTGCGCTAAACATAGCTATTTTATTACGCAGTCATCTTAGAGGTTCGGGCTGTCGGGTATATATTTCCGATATGAAAGTTAGAATTAAATCGAAGAATCGTTTTTACTATCCTGATGTGCTAGTAACTTGCGAAGATAAAGATAAAGGAAATAGTACTTTTAAACAGTTTCCTAGTTTGATTATTGAAGTGTTATCCGACTCGACTGAAGCTTTTGACAGAGGTGATAAATTCGCTGACTATCAGTTCTTACCAAGTTTGCAAGAATACGTGCTGGTTAACACAAAAAAAGCCAGAATTGAATGTTTTCGTAGAACGTCAGAAGGTTTGTGGCTGTTGCAGTTTTACGAACTGGAAGATAGTCAGTTTGAATTAACCAGCATTGATTTTACTGGAAAAATTAGTGATGTTTATGAGGAAGTGGGGTTTGGCGAGCAGTCTGATTCTCAAGTATTGGAATAGAGTCCACAGATGAACACAGATGAACACAGATAATTTATCTGTGATGCCGTTGATTGGAAAATTGTATTATAAACTACGCCACACCAGGGAAACGGCGATACTTTAGTAAATAACCGAGGATTGCGAACAAAATAATTATAGCTGCACCAATGCCAATTGGACTGGGTAGCCAAAATACGGCTTGGATATGATTTACTTCACCTGGGTGGAGTTGCCACACTAAACTTTTCGTCAGCGGATCTTTGATTCCTGGAAGATTATCGTCACCAGAGATGCTACGAGCAATCCAAGGAGTAGTTAGCCGAAACTCTAGATTGGCTAAAGAATCTGAATCGACAACGATTTTATCCTGCTGTGTAAGAACATTTAAAGCTCTTAGATCGATCGCCAGATCCAAACTATTTCTTTCGACAAAGACTAGATTACTTTGATGCAAATTCACCTGGGAATTAAGCTTAACTAGCTCTGCTTTTGCTTGAGGTATAGTAGCGTTGGGGACGATATCAGACTGAAAAAGCTGATTGAATTTTTTGGCTAACTCTGCACCATTGCCAAAGGGAATAGTTAACAATAGTTCTTCAGAACTAAGTTTTTCTACCTTTCCTCTTAGTTTGTATGCTCGATCTTCCAAACTATTCAGCCACTTTTTACTATCTGATGGTGCCAGATTATTTAGTTTCTGACTAACTTTAACGTGTTGGGTAATCTCCCCTTTATGAGGAGTGGCAAAATTAACCCCTACATCGTAATCGACGCAGCCAGTTAACATTACTAGACACAAAACAATCGGCAACAACAATCTGATAACGCTACTATTTTTTTTCATAATTTTTCCCTTTTCCCCTTTCCCTTTTCCCCAGTTAAAGTAGCCAATGATAATTTATAAAATTAGTTTATTGCCTTGCTGCTACTCCTAACTTGGCAAACAAAATATGAGGAACATAAGCACTACTACCTACCCATTCAAGGCGATCGCTTAAATCTTCCACACTATTAAAAGCTTCAAAAATGTTTCCCGCCACCATGGTATCTTTTACCCTGCCGACAATTTTTCCTCGTTCGACCTTGTAGCCTAAATCGATATTAACCGAAAACTCGCCTGCCAGGACGTTAGACTGTCCCGCACCCAAAACCTGATCGACGATAATTCCCTCGGACATTCCTGCAATCAGATCGTCCACGGATGTCTTACCTGGAGCAATACAAACATTAGCTAAACTGGGGCTAGGGCGAGAAATACCACCCCGAAAACCATTCCCGCTAGATTCTATACCCTGACGGGCTGCCCAGCGTCTATCCCAATAAAACTGCTTGACCACTCCTGCCTCAATTAGATGTTTTTTGCTGGTGGCTACTCCCTCATCATCAAATTCACAGGCAGCAACTCCGATGCCTGGATCTTCAAAGACGGAAATTCGCTGATCGGCGATCTTTTCTCCTAATTTATCGGTTAAGGGAGAAGCTTTTTGCACCACAGACTGACCAGAAAAGATCGTGCCAAACATTCTGCCCATAGTGCTGCTGACTGCACTGGGAGTAAACAACACGGGGTAAGTTCCACTAGAGATCTGAGCCGTTCCCTCGGCACGCTGATACTTTTGAATTAGCTTTTGTAAAATCCCTTGATAGTCGGGCTGGCGATCGCGGGTTACTTCATAGCTATATGCCTGTAAAAAGTCTTCTCCCCGTACTAAATTACCCGATAAGATTGCGCTGAGACTTTGGCTGTTTTGCTCGGTATAGACATTGGTTGTTGTCGCCAGCTTAACCTGAGCAGAGCGGGTGTGAAAGCTAACATCTACCAAGATATCAGGGTTGTATTGATGAACCTTGCTAATTAAATCTTCCCCTACTCCGACTAGTTTCTCAGTATTATCGGGCTGATAATCGCTTTTATCTTCGACGTAATTAACATCCCGTGTAAAATCAAACTCTACTGGATCGCCAATTTCGGCAGTAGCCACTGCTGCATCGACCAAATCTGCCAAACGAGTCAAATCTGTAGAACTGGCAAACCCCAACTTATTGTCGGCAATTACTCTCAAAGCAATTCCTTCAGTGGCTTTGGTTTCTAAAGATTTTAGACGGTTATTAGCAAACTCAATGGGCGTATCTTTGCTGGCAACATAATAAGCTTCTGCTACGATGCCTTTTTTATTTGCCAGGTCAATTACCTGCTCTATCTGGTCTTTCATCTTGCTCCTTTTTTTGTTGCTAATTTTAAAGTGGTGAAGTGTTAATAACACTGCTCGTAGCTTTTAGCTTTTTATATTTATTACTGGGGATTGGATATTAAGGATTGAACTAGTAGTATTAATTATTTCGCCTTTGCTCCCTTGCTCCTCCGCACCCCTGCTACATGCGGGTCAGCCCTTTATTTACTCTTCTTCCCAGTCGCCGTTGCGGGCTTCACTACCACCACCCACGGTAACGAGGTCGATTTGCTGGCGATAGTAGTCAACACTTTTAACCTCTACTTCCACGCGATCGCCCAAACGATAGGCAGTACGATTTTTTCTACCTACTAGGCAGCTATTGCGCGAACGATATTCATACCAGTCATCCTTGAGGGAACTAACATGAACTAAGCCTTCTACTAATAGATCTTCTATCTCGACAAAGAAACCATAGGACTGTACCCCCGTAATTAAACCTTCAAAGATTTTACCCGTCCGTTCCTTCATTTGCTCGGCTTTCTTTAACCCTGCCAAGTCTCTTTCAGCATCCTCGGCTTGTTTTTCGCGATCGTTCAAGAAGGGCAACATGGTTTGAACATCGGTGGCAATAGCTTCTTGAATATTTGGCGGTAGTACTTTCCAGTTAATCTGTCCGTGGCAACTACTGCTATTCAAGTCAACTCCTTGTTTGGTGCGACTGTGACGGCGATCGCGTCCGTGTTCAAATACCGCCTTGAGGATTCGTTGGATAACTAGATCGATATATCTCTGTCCTGGAGAAATACAGTGAGTATAACCATCTTCATAAGCCAGACCAAAATGCTTGCCTGGTTCGGTAAGATACTTAACTGGCTTAAAGGTGCTTTGCAGCAGATAATTTAAAACCATCACCGCAGAAGAATTGGCAAACTGCTCGGTTAGCCGTTGATAGTCTTGGGAAGTAACGGTTTCTTCTACGTCAATGTTTAGTTCCAAGCCCAAATTGTTGCCCAGCTTGACTAAATCTTCCAACTCCTCTACATCTGGTTCTGCCTGGGTACAGTAGATTCCTGGCAAGTCTAATGCCTGTAGATGTTCGGCAACTGCTTTCCCCGCTAAGATCGTCAACTCCGTCAACATCGAATGTACGGGCAAAGATGCCACATTAAGAATCGTGCCTACCCTTCCTTCATCTTTATAAAGGCTATGAATTTCTGGAGTCGTGACCTCTAAACCTCCCCTCTGTAAACGTTGCGCCTTGACTAGAGGGCTAACGGTAAAGAATAAGTCTTTGAGTGCGGGAACAAGATTGGCTAGTTTCTTGGTAGGTTTTTTGTCTTGCCCAATCAGAGTTTGAGTTTCTTGATAAGTAAGCTGGTGATCGACTGATATTACCGTAGGGGCAATCGTATATTCGGTAGTATTACCCTGAGCATCTAAGGTAAGTAGTACGGAAACTGCCAGACGATTTTTTCCTGGAATTAACGAGCAAAGCTTACTAACTTTTTCGGGAAATAGGGGTAAAACTTGTTTGCGTAGGTTAACCGCTATCCCTCGTTTTCTGGCAATGCGGTCTAAAATTGTATCTTGCTCTATGTAGTGGGCTACGTCTGTAATGTGAATTCCTAATTGCCAGTCCCCCGCTTCTGTCTGTTCTAGGGTGAAGGCATTTTCAATCCAGGGAGTATTGTTTAGGTTAGATTCTGACTCAATCGAAAAGGTCAGCTTATTTCGTAAATCTAAACGACGCTTTATTTCTGCTGATAGGATCCGAGAACTGGGCAGTTTGGCAGTAGCAGCGATCGCTTTTTCGGGAAAATCAAGAGGAAGGTCATGCTTGCACGAAACAATATCAATATCTGCTGCTTCTTCGGCATCACTACCCAAAATTTTGGTTACTTTCCCCAGGGGGGGATATTGTCCCAATGGATAACGCAACACAGAGACATGAACTAGGTGTTCTAAAGCTGCCTGTAGATCTTGACCGTTTTCTTTGAGGTCTAATTCAAACAACAGGCGATCGTCTAGGGGTATAGCTCGATACTTTTCTTCTTTTTCCGCCACGGTAGCCAGTAGCGAAGGGTTAGAACGTTCCAAGATTAGCTTAACCTCTCCTTCAGGAGAACGACGGCGACTACCTTCTTTAATAATCTTAACAAAAACGCGATCGCCATTCCAAGCATTACTCAGATGACTTTCTCTGACATAAATATCATCAGCATTTTCTTCATCCTGAATCGCAAAGCAAAAGCCTTTGCTGGAGCATCTTAGCTTAGCTTCTACCACATCATCTTCATAGACGCGACGATATTTACCTCGTTCTTTAACCAAGACGTTAATCTTCTCTAAAGCATCCAGAATGACTTGCAATTTTTGAATGCTCTCCTCGTCTTCACAACCAAGTTTTTTTTCTAGATTTTTGCCCGCGACTAATTTATCATCAACGAACTGAGCCAAAAGTGTAGCGATTGAAAATTCCATCTAAAAATTATCCTTATCCGATTTTTATTTAGTAACTACAACAAAAGCGAAGAAAACTATGCCAACTCCTATACTCCGTTTACACCCAAGAGTGCTAATCTACCTCAAGCCAATGAGTTCTGAAACGGAAACTACCTGTTTCGCGGTTTAGTTCCTAAGATAGAAACTAGTGGCTTTGAGACATAACAGAGACAAGCTAACGAAGTGTCTCGTTGAGTTGTGCATCTACTCAATTGATGCCGTAATCGTAAACTAGTATACTTCCTACTTTAAGGGCTTCAAAAGCACACTGGTCTGTATTAGCCGTCTGGTTTTTTCGGTTTTAACTCGACAAGCTTCTTTGGTGCTGGGTCAACAGCTAATTTGATTATGAATTTGAATCCACTGAAATTACGAGTTAATTTACAGCTAATACAATACCTATTGTAATTTCTCAATGCTTATTAGCAAATTTCTTTTTTGCTAGCGAAATAAATAGTAGATTGGTACTAGTTTATCCTTAAAATAATTTACAACAGATGATGCTAACTAAATTTCGTCAACAGTATCCTCAAGGAAGTTTGGTCGGTGAGCTGGTCAAGATTGACCGAGGAATCTACATTGTCAAGGTTTCAGTACAGGTGAACAACTTAATTTTGGCTACTGCTTTGGCAGGAGCAACTCAAGTTGAAGCTGCTGAAGATGCTGCCAGAGAAAGAGCGATCGCTGCTTTGGTTTTAGACTGTCCTCAACCAGCCGACAATAGTAATGACAATAGCAATTCTGCTGCTAAGATTAGTGCAATCAATGCTTTCTCCTCAACCGATTTAGCTACTCCGTCCCAGCAGCCGACAACAGGATCTATTGCTCCAAAAACAGTTGATAACTCTAAAATTGTTAATTTTTCTGAACCTCAATCCAAAATACCCGCTCAACCTACCATCTCTTCTGATGTCAAATCAGTCCCCTCAACTCAGGAATTTTCTGAAACTCAGCTAAAGATTGAACCCGACCGAGAAATGGTACAGCCAGTCGCCAATTCTGCCAATTTATTCGGCGAAACCTTTACTGGGGAAGTGATCGACTCCCCTGATTTGACCAACTCGGAACCTGTAGCCAACAATCTTGCTCAAGAAACCTTGAGCGTTGAAGCCGATATCCCCCCTGAAAATTCTGAAATTGAGGCGATGGACTTCAATGAAATCAAACAAAAAAC
>JADEXJ010000167.1 GCA_015207195.1 Pleurocapsales cyanobacterium LEGE 10410 | reverse complement strand
TTCAGGAAGTTGAAGCATTGCGTTTTCAACAATTAAACTTATTGATAACAGTCTCTCATGTTTTGGGAGACTGGCTTTTTCAATTCCCCTCTCTGCTTACCTTTCAACTCTGTTGTCGCCCCCACAGGTCCTTTTTACTAATGTTAAGCTTTAGAGTCCGCTCTAGTTTTTGCAGCCAAAGGTTAAAATCTTCTACAAAATCTTCGTATTTTAAATGCTGAACATTTCGCTCTTTAATTAGATAATTGCAGTAATCGCTATAGCGTTGATAAAAGTGATGAGCACTTTGGATTGCATATTCATCAATTGTTAATTTTTGCAAGTTGAGTCTACGTTCTAAAAAGATTCTCTTTTGATTTTTACGAGGAGGTAAGCTATGGCTGTATGCTGTAGAGAAGTAGTTTGATACAATTACATCACGCGGATCTCTAAGCATTAATAGAACATGGTATCGTTCTATTTCTTTAACAGGAATGTACTTGCGTAATGGACTATATAAGTTACCTTTTTGATAAAAAAGATTTTGCTTTTCCTGGTTTATAAGCTGATAAATGTTACAATCAAAATTTTGATATACGTACCCCTCTAAATTCACATAGTTCAAATTTAGGTATTTTTCATTAATGTATTTCATGCATTTTTGCATATAGGTAGAGGCACATTTATGAATAGTAAAAAACAATATACTTTTTTGCTCGTTTTTACTTAAACTTTCTCCATTAAAAAGTTTGAGTTCATTGTTGTAGTTAGACTCTACTTTTTTAGGATTTGCTGTTACAACAGATAAAGTTTTACGAAACATATTAAATAATTTTCCTCTACAACAACTTTGCAAGGTAATCGCATCGAGGGCAATCGCACGTAATTTCTTGAGTTTATACAAGTCAAAGCTTTCAACGATTAGTTCGTGAAACTGTAAAAAATTAAACCCCTTGCCAGTAAGGCATTCGATAATTTTGTTGCGATTACCCTGCTGAATTAACCAACTAACGTTCCTATACTTCGGCGAATATAAGCACTGTTTTTCAAATTACTGTTGGAACTATTAGACGAAGAGATTCCCAACGCTGCCAAATCAGCATCGACCATTAGGTGCACCAACTCTTCAAACGTCACCGAAGGTTTCCAGCCCAGCTTTTGCTTCGCCTTCGCGGGATCGCCAATTAGTAATTCTACCTCCGTCGGTCGTAGATATTGCTTGTCAAACGCCACGTAATCTTGCCAGTTGAGGTTGACGTAGTTAAAGGCAACGTCTAAAAACTCTCGAACTGAATAGGTTTCTCCCGTAGCCACTACGTAGTCATCTGCTTCGGCTTGCTGGAGCATTAGCCACATCGCTCTGACATAATCTTTAGCGTAGCCCCAGTCCCGCTTGGCATCTAAATTTCCCAAATAAAGCTGCTTCTGGGTGCCAGCAACAATTCGAGCGATCGCTCGCGTAATTTTGCGCGTCACGAAGGTTTCACCTCGACGCGGTGATTCATGATTAAACAGAATACCGTTACAAGCGAAAATGTCGTAGGATTCTCGGTAGTTAAGGGTTTGCCAATGGGCGTATACCTTAGCGCAAGCATAGGGGCTGCGGGGATAAAAGGGAGTGGTCTCTTTCTGAGGCACTGACTGCACCTTACCAAACATCTCGCTTGACCCCGCCTGATAGAAGCGCACCTCAATGCCGGTGCGTTGTTGGTAGTCTCGCACCGCTTCTAGTATCCGTAGGGTACCCATGCCCACCGTATCTACCGTGTATTCGGGAGAGTCGAAGCTAACTCGCACGTGGGACTGCGCCCCCAGATTATAAATTTCTTCTGGCTGCACCTCTTCTAAAATTCGGCGTAGGGTTGTCCCGTCGGTTAAGTCTCCATAGTGCAGAAACAGTCGAGCTGAATCACTGTGAGGATCGTCGTAGATATGATCGATGCGATCGGTATTAAACGTAGAAGTGCGGCGAATAATGCCGTGAACTTCGTAGCCTTTTTCTAGTAATAATTCGCTTAAGTAAGAACCATCTTGACCAGTAATGCCGGTAATCAAAGCTCGTTTCGGATGAGTCATACAAATTCAATGTGCTTTCTAGTTGTAGAGTTGGAGCGATCAACTAAAGATTTAACTAATGCTTTGAAAAATTTCTGTAGAAGCTTAATTTTTTTTCTTAAACAACTTATTGCATTTCAAGCTTTAATCGAGTATTACTTTAGTTGATAATACAAAACTAAGGTATCTTTAAGGATAAAAAAATGTCAAGTTGGTGAAATTCAGTATTTTTCTACAACTACCTTATTAATTTTGACTGAGACTTTTTTCATTCTCAATTTGTCTCAGTTAACAGGCAATTCCTGAAGTTTTCTCTATCGACAAGCAAAGGTTTGTCAAAGATAATTGAGAATAGCTAGCTTATAAATAAGCTCAGGTACTATTAATTTGCATCTATGTCTTACTAATTTAGTCAGCAATAGTAAAAATATAGTAATAAAGTTTATGGTTACTTTTCAGGAAGAACATGTTAAAAAAACAAACGTTAATCTTAAAAATCATGCTTTAATTTTTCTGCGCCTTCCAAAATCGGGAAGTACGACGCTAGCAACATTACTCCGAAATAAATACAAAGAACCAGAAGTTTTCTTAATTCCCCAATCCCAAGAAAAAAATAAGCTCTATCAACTTCCGTTAGAAAAACGGGCTGTTATTAAGTACTTGGACGGACATGATGTTTTTGGAATTCATGAATGCCTTCCCACGCCCTCACATTACATTACTCTTCTAAGAAATCCTGTAGATAGAATTGTATCTCATTACTACTACGTTTTAAGAAGACCAGATCATTATCTACACGAAACAGTTGTTGCCAACAACATGGAGTTAGAAGAATACGTAGCTAGTGGTATTTCGCGAGAATTAAATAATGGACAAGTTAGATTGCTCAGTACGATAAGCTGTAGTTTTGGGAACTGTACTCAGGAAATGTTAGAGCAGGCAAAGAATAATGTTAGTAGGCATTTTTCTGCAATTGGAACTTTAGAAGACTTTGATAAATTTCTGCTTTTGCTCAAGAAGAAGTTAGGCTGGCATGGATATCCTCTTTATATAAGAAGGAATGTTACGAGCAAAAGACCAAGCATAAAATCCCTCCCTGCTTCTACTATAAGAACGATTGAAAAATATAACCAGCTAGACCTTGAAATGTATGAGCATGTAAAGCATAATTTCCACAAAAATTACCATTCTTACTGTACAGAAGCAGATTTAACTAGGTTTCAATGGTTGAATGCTAATTACAATAGAGTTAAAAGTATATTCAGCTAAAAAAAAGCTTAACTAAAAATGGCAAATTTAATAGCAAAGTGCTTTTTGAGTAAAAGCAAAATAAACAATAGTACCAAACTACTATTCGTGTTTTTCTTGTTAACGGTTACAAGCGTTTCTCTTGCTGTTTTGGTGACCTCAAAAAGAAGTTATTTCCCAAACTGGAAACGTAAGATTTTACGAGATGTTTAGCTACTGATTTCCATTGAATCGGCATTTTTAATTGTCGTACAATGATTCCAAGCAACAGCAATCCCTCCAAAATCTGCCCTCCCTCTAAATGCTGGCAAGCCATACGGTGCAGAATAGGCTCCCAGCTTGACCCTCCTGGATGTTTCTCTAACAATTTCCAAAGAGGTCGAAGGCTTTGAAAATCTTTCCAACTCAACTGACCCTGCCGTCCCTGGTGAGTCTCCCAAAATTTCCGATAAGTCTCTTTATTTACTGACCGAAGATAAGCCCACCAAAAACGTTGGTAGGCTTCTTTATCTAAGCTGGATGAATCTTCTAGGCTTTCTCGTACAGCTTGCAAGGAAAGTGCTAGAGCACGCTGCAATTGCTCTCTTCGGTAACGTTTGCTAATTCTCGGTCTGTTGTCCATGCGTCGTCGCAAGAGAATGTCTGGCAGTGTTGCTAAACGCGAGCGGCGGTTCAGTCGCCACCACAGATCGTAGTCTTCCGCATAGCGACAGGTAATATTGTATCCTCCTAAATCTTGCATAAGGCTATGTCTTGCTATCAGCGTTGAATGATGCAAAAAGTTTGTTAGCATTAAACGAGCTTGAATACTTTCATAATCGACAGGCAAGTAATTTTCTCTTAAAACAGCACCTTGCTCGTCAATTAACTCGACAGCCGTTCCTAGCGCACCAACCTCTGGATGAGTGTCTAGGAAGTTTGTTTGTAGTTGTAGGCGATTTGGTAAAGATACGTCATCTGCGTCTTGGCGGGCAAAATACTCTCCCTGACAAGCTGCTAGCCCTTTGTTCAAAGATCTCTCTAAACCAAGGTTTTCTTCGTTGCGAATCAGGACAATCCGAGAATCTCTCTCGGCATACTTTGTCAGAATTTCCCAAGTGCTGTCTGTAGAACCATCTTCAACAATAACAAACTCCAGGTTCGTGAATGTCTGTTCGAGAATGCTCTCCAAGGCTTCCCGCACGTGAGCTTCCCCGTTATAAACACACATCAATACACTGACTTTAGGCATAAATTATCTCCTTAACTTTGGGTAGTCACCTATTTACCAAAACAAGCTTGCTTAAAGTGCAAAATCAAGGGAATTGTTTGAGAAATTTTTTTAGCTAGAGAGCGCGATATACTTAACGCGGATTTCCCAAGTCCAATTAACCAACTATGGGGTATTCCCCAGGGTTTCCAGGCAAGGGCAGTAAGCGACACTCTGAGTTTGGCGATCGCACCATGTTGCCGAGTTAGAGGAGCTTGAATCCAGTAAAGAAACTGCTGCCCAATCGTAGTATCTAGCCGATTAGAAATCTCGGAGTCAGAGAGATTGTAGTAAACAGAGTCCTTGATGCACTCGGTAAAAGACTGACGAATTTGCTTGAGTCGAGAGTCAAGTGCTTGAGCTTTTCGACTATCTGGAAAGCACTGCGATCGCCAGTGACCAATCCAAAACCCCATCAGATCCTCTGCTTCTTCTAAACTAATTTCTTCACCGACGAGTTTTTGGATATTATGTTTCACTTGAGCGAGAGTGTATTCCCTTTGCTCCAATTTCTTAGCAGCAGAAACTCTTTGAGAGTGAAAGCGCTGTTGTAGTAACACCTTTGGTAAAATCAAAATCTTTCCAGTTTCAACCAGACGACACCACAATTCGTAGTCTTGACTATAGCGGTAGTTTTCGCAATAGCCATCTATATTCATAACAGACTCTCGTCTAAACACTACCTGGCTGTGTCCTGCCAAGCGGTTATAAAAAAGTAGATACCAAAATACCAATTCAGGCTCGCACCCTCTTTGAAACTTTCCTATAGGACATCCTTCAGCATTGATTCGCTCTATATCACAAGATACCAAGACGACTTCTGAATGCCGATCTAAGAACGCTACTTGTTTTTCAAATCTCTCTGGGAAGGACACGTCATCTGCATCTTGACGAGCAATATACTCTCCTTCGGCTAATTTAAGTCCTTTGTTTAAGGATTTAGTTAAACCAATATTTTCTTGATTCCGAATGAGAGTAATTCGAGAATCTTCCCTACTATACTCTGTGAGCATTTGCCAACTACTGTCCGTAGAACCATCATCGACAATGACAAACTCAAAATCTGTGAAAGTTTGCTCTAAAATACTTTCTAGGGCTGCTCGAAGATGAGCTTCTCCATTGTAGACGCACATTAAGACACTAACTTTCGGTTTCAATTTATTCATAACCTAATTGGGTCATGGTGACACCGTGTAATCGTTGCAGAAGATCGATTTGGTCGGAATTTAAAAAAGTTCAGGTTTTCATGACTTGCTCCAAGTTCGCAGTATGGGGCATCGGATCTTGAGAGTAGATTTTGTCTAAACCGAACAGCTGCAATATTTCAATCGCTCTGTACATTTGCTCTTCGGTGATATGCTTTTTCCAACTATCTGTTAAACTACCCCCAGTCTTTATCGAACTATGTTTTCCGCTAAGCCTCGAGGCTAGCTTGACACTTTGCAACACTTTCTTGTCATACTTTTTATTGAAAAAGGCAAACATATTTTTGATTTCAGACTCAGGACTTGCACAAATATTTTCGTAGAAAACTAGATAAATTTCTTTCTCTCTAAATTGCTTTAATGGAACATAATTTTCAATACACCAACTGAATATGTGATTTTCAAAGCTGTCGTTGCTGCTTCTAAAAAGTTTTTCTGCCCTCTCCATTTCCTGGCGAAACGGATCTAGAAAATCTTCCATTAGATATTTTTGCTGTAGATATTTATCTAGGCTTCTTTTCCAATTTAGTTTAATTTTAGAGGCAGCGACCGCACAAGGATGTCTAAGAATTAGAACAATAGGAAGATTAGGAAAATTTAAATGTAGCCACTTTAAGAAGAGATTAGCACGTATGGATTTTATTAATCGTTTATTAGTAAAAATTCTTTCATTGAATCGATCTGACCATTTACTCTTAACTCGACCAGACAAAATTAACTTGACTGGCTCTAGAAATTTTTTGTCATTACTACTTTCTCTAATGTATTGTTTAGAATCAAAATTTTGGCAAATGCTGACTTTTTTTTCATAAAACGGTTCAAAAATGTAGCGGTAATCGTTGTTATAGTTAATAACGTTTGAAAGCCAAGTAGTACCGCTTCTACCAATGCCAGCAAGAAAAACCGCGTTCTGATAGGAGGGATTATAATCAAGGTAATAATGAGTTTTTAACTTAGTTTCAAAATTATCGATTTTATTAGCAATATTCTTAGTTAAAGTACTCATTTTATCTCCTTAGTGCTTGATTAGAATCCATTGGTTTCGATCTAATTTAGATACTTGTCGATCCCGAACTGTATTAAGGTATTTGTGACCGTACGTAACGAGTAAATTAAACGCCTGTCAGCTTAGCTTCAATTACCTCAGCACTACTTTGCAGCGTACTAGTTATAGCCAACGGCTCGTGATATCCTAAGAATGGTAAACGACGAAAAGTAAAGCTTTCCGTCGAATCTTCGTTTAACCACTGCTGTTGGGTAGCCAAGCGTAACCCTAAGAGTCGGAACCAGGTGGAAAAAGCATTACTTTGAGCGGTGTCGCAAGTAAGTAAACGCCAGCAGACGTTATAGGTGCCTTGAGCTGGGACGC
The DNA here is from genome assembly GCA_015207195.1 of Pleurocapsales cyanobacterium LEGE 10410. Taxonomy (GTDB): domain Bacteria; phylum Cyanobacteriota; class Cyanobacteriia; order Cyanobacteriales; family Xenococcaceae; genus Waterburya. The sequence continues at coordinate 5,664 of JADEXJ010000167.1, read as the reverse complement.
GAGTTGGCGATCGCCCAGACTTAGCTAGACCAAACATTCCCAAAAACTTCGCCTTTCGCCCTTTTCTAGAGGGAATCAAGCGTTCTTTACAATTGGCAAAGCCACCGTCAGGGTTAAACAATCTTAGCAAGGCATTACAGGCTCGTCGCATCGACTCTTGTACTTCGTCAGAGCGGTAGTCAGTGACTAAAGAAGCTTTTGCCATCAGATCTAGCGCATCGTAGTCTAAGCAAGTTTGTCCGATCGCTTTGCCGCTAAACAAACCGTGAGGTTGCTGTAGCTTCAAGCAGGAATCAATGATTGGCTCTACATAATGGAGCTGTCGCCGTCGCGAGCCGTAGTAAAACGAAAAGTGAAAAGTTGCTGCCATCGCGTTGGTTAGCGATACTTCATGAGAACCTTTCCACAAACCCGTTTTTGAACTTTGATGTGCGTCTAGCCAGTCCAGAGCAACGTCTACTAAATTGAGCAGCTCAGGCATACCGTGGCGATCTGCATCGTGGCACAGCTGGCTAAGGGCAAACATGACTCGGTTAGAATCTAGCCAAGGATCTTGCCAGGGAATTGACTCGAAGTAGCTAATCAGTCCATCGGCTGTATTCCAGTTGAAATCTCTTGGTGGTGGAGGCGGTGCTGATAAAGCATCAAGAGCCTGTTGACAGAACGTAGTCGTCTCTTCCTGAAAATAACGTAAGTCGTGCCGTTGGCTCAAAATATCTTCTGAGCGAAAAAGCGGGTCACAGAAAGTGCCGTCAGGCTGCAAACCACTCCTTAAAAAAGAGGCAATGGCAATTTCTTGCTCGTCAGAAAGATGTTTCAATCCGCCAGTAAATTCGAGACCAAGAACAGAGTAGGCAGTTGCCATCAGCGTAGCTGGCTGGTGAGAAGCAAAGCGAAACCCCCCAGAAGATTCATCCCACAAGCTCAAAAAGTAAGCAGTCGACTTCTTATTTATAATGTCAAGCACAGGTAAAAGGTTTGAAGAAATTTCCATAACAGTAAAACTTTAACTATTAACAAAAGCGTTAATTAAGCCATTTTTCTAGATCGCGCCTCGCTCTCTGCTTTAGTTGTTCAAACAGATCGTTGCAGCGATAATATTGCTCATTTAGTGAATCAAGTTTCCGAGGACGCGATCGCCGAATTTTTGGGTCGATCAGATCGGTTGCTAAGGGCGTCTCCACAAACTTTTCTAATGCGGGAACGGCTTTGCCGCTAAAAACTTGCTCGTCATGAATAAAAAACCAATCCTCCTCATTAGAGAATTGATAAAGCAAGCGTCGGTAATTGCGATACCATAGCTTCAACCCCCACTCTTCATCTACTGGCAGTGGGGGATTATAGATTTCTCTAGAATTTCGCAACATACTGTCTACCGTTCTACGTGGATCGCGAAACACGACCAGAAAACGAGTCCCCTTGGGAATGACTGACCGCCAAAATGGCAAAGTGATGCTGAAGCGCGGGTCTTTTAAACAAAAAGGAGTATGAGAAACAAAATGACGCATCTGGTCAGTTATGTCTTCAGGTAAACTAAACTGACGGATGTACCTAGGGGCTGCTAGCATCGAACATCGGCGATCGCGATGCACAGGGGGCTGAAAGGGCTTCAGAAAGCTTTGGATTTTCTTGGAAGTGAATCCATAGATAATTCGTTGAATGAGGCGATTATTCAAGCGATTAATTTGGTGGCATTCGTAGTAGCCATAAGGATTAGCAATCGTTGGAGTCATAATGTCATCTCCAAAATAAGCTCTGGTCTTGCGGAACATAGCTGTAGTCATGCTAGTACCGCTTCTGACAGTACCCAAGACAATAGTATTTTTCATAAATTGCCGATCGAAAAGATAGTGAGAGAGATTGAAGATTACTTTAACCAGTGGGAAAGATCCCTTTGAATGAGGTCTTGAAGTTTAAGAATGTCCTCCTGGTATACTTGTTCGATCAGTTCTTGACGTAGGTTCGGCGAAACCGCTGGCTTACTCTCGATTAGATAACGTTTATTTTGACGCTGCGAGCAGCTAATGCGCCTACCAGAATTTTGAGTAAATTGCTTGACGAGCAATTTAATTGGGTTTAACTTTTGTGGCGAGCGATCGCTTGTATTTTTTCTTTTAGATACGTCTGGCACATATTTTGTATCTACATTTAGGAATTGAAAAATATCTTGGAGAACGCCAATCGGATTAGTACTAAGGTCTTCAGTCAGATAAACTCTAATTTGATGGCGCTCAAAGGCATCAAAATAACGCTTTAAATGTAGGTAGTAAAGTCCCTTGTATTTGTAATACCAAGGATGTCCCCAGTTTTCCAGCTTGCGGTTCTCTTCTGCATGGAGTGCTTGAGAAAAATCGGTAAGCGGCTCAATCTGACGGCGGTGACAGTGCCGAAAGTTGGAAAAGGCTCTTTCAACAGGATCGCGAAGAATAGCGATTAGTTTTGCATCGGGTATATAGTATTGGATGCGTTCCACAGCTTTTGGACTATGAAAGTACCAACTTGATGCTTCTCCAATAGCGATTTCATTTGTAACCCCTTGAAACAACGACTGATAGCTTTTCAGGTCAGTAATCATGTCAGGGCGTTCCCGAAATGGTCCATTAAAACTGTGTCCTTCACTTTCTAGATCAAAGAAGTGTGGTTCTTTAACAGGACTCATATAAATTTGAGGATGCTGCTTTACATAGCTATAGAGAGAGGTTGTCCCAGCTTTTTGGGCACCGATAATCAGAAAATTTGGCATGACCATAAGCATGTAACCTTATACTCATACTTCACATTGGAAAATTTCGGTTTTAGTAACCTTAATTATTTATAGAAACAGAACTTTAGCACTGACTCTACTGAGACAGTATGCTCTTAGAAATTGAACCTTGTCGATACCAGAAAGTTCAGAGATTTCAATCGAGTAGAAGCGGTTAAATGACAAAAATTGATAACCAATTTGTAGGTTTACGCGAACGCTAGTACCTAAATTACTCAAAAAAGCGTGCAAATTACGTCTTTCTTAGCTCCCGCACTACTTCTTCGTAATTTTCAATGCTGTTTTTTAGAGAAATTGAAATTGCCTTGGTACAAGGTAAAGTTAAGTTTTGATCGGGTATGCCAAGAAACTGAAGTAAACGATTTGTCTGACTATCTTTAGCAGTACTCAAACCAGAATCAAGTCCAAATATAGCCTAAACTAGCTTGATAAATGATAAAAAGGTCGCGATCGCTACCAAATACTGACCCCAGCCCCAAAAGACTGAACTTTTCCGTCTCGACAAGTTTTAGTTCTTAGAGCAGCCTAGTAGAAGCCTGCTGATGTTTATTGGTCTCGTCCCGTGTTCTCTAGTCACGGGACTTTAATGCCTCAGCTATCAGAAAAACATTAAGGACTATTTTATTTGATTGATGTTGCAACGTTGTCTCGCCTCTAGTTCTGAAATAATTTTGCCAAATGGGAAATGGCTGGTTTTACTGCTTTTAATAGTTAGTTTAATCCTGTTTATATTATCTCAAATTCCACTATTTCTAGCTGTTTCAGCTCCAATTAAAGCTGATGCTTTAGTAGTAGAAGGATGGATGAGGGATGATGCAGTCAAAGAGGCGATCGCGGAATTTAAGCAAGGGGGGTATAAAATTTTAATTGCTACTGGAGGACCCATAGCAAAAGGGTATTATCTTTCTCAGTACAAGTCTTTTGCTGAGCTAACCGCCGCTACTTTAGTGACTCTTGGTTTTGACAGAAGTAAACTTATAGCAATTTCAGCTCCAAAAGTGAAGAGAAATCGTACAGTAGCAACTGCTGTTGCTTTGCGCGAGTGGCTGTTAACTTCTGAGCTACCCCTTAATTCTATTAATATTTATTCTTTTGATGTACATACTCGTAGAAGTTGGCTTATTTTTAAAAAAGTTCTGCCTGAGTTTCGAGTCGGGGCGATCGCCTATCCTTCCCCAGAATACGACTTTCAAACTTGGTGGATGATGAGTCAAGGAGTCCGCTCAGTAATGTCTGAAACTATTGCCTATCTTTATGTTAGGCTTATCAACTGGAAAAGTTAGAAGATTATTGCGATCTACTAATTAGCTTGAAATGTTTTCTTGTTAAAACATTTTCAAGTTCGAGTTCTACAAATTCGGTAGTTTCATTGATAAAATTAGCTCAGTTGGTAAGTGACTGTTAGCAACTAGATCTTCAGAATATACATATTCCAGCACCAATTGAATCCAACACTATAAAAATTATTTTAGAATGGCACAAACAGTAGATTTTTTGGGAATTGGAGTACAAAAAGCAGCTAGTTCATGGTTACATCAAAATTTGCGAAACCATCCCGAAATTTGGGTTCCTCCTCAAAAAGAGCTGCATTATTTCGATCGCTCGCCAAAATATTCATCACCAAGTTATCTCGCTTCAAAACATCTAATTCACCGTTTGGTTGGACTAGAAAGTTATAATAAGCGCTTCAAGGCATTGCTTATAAATAAACTACGAAGAGCAATTGAAAGTAAAGACTGGGAAAGAATTCGTTGGTATCTACGTTATTGTCTTGGCACTTATAACGATGATTGGTATTTATCGTTATTTGAGTTGGGAGAAGGTAAAATAAAAGGGGAAATTACACCTTCCTATTCTATACTTGACTTGGAAGATGTTAAGCAGATTAAAGAGATTCTTCCTGAATTAAAAATTATTTTAGTTTTGAGAAACCCAATTGAAAGAGCCTGGTCTCATGTTCGTTATGATTGGACCAGGCAGTTATTCGACAACATTAGTAACGCGTATAAAATCAAGAGTTTTATTGAAGCCCCCGATCAAACTTTACGTAGTGACTATGTACGTATGTTAAAAATTTGGTCTTCGTGTTTTCATAGAGAACAAATATACGTTAGTTTTTACGATGACGTTGTACATAAACCACAAGAAGTAATACTAGATATTCTTGAATTCTTAGGCGTTAAAAACTTAGGAAACTTTAATAATACAGCGATAAATAGAAAAGTAAATGTCTCAAAGAAGATGAATATTCCTGTAGACGTACAGTACTATTTAGCCAACAAATACTATCCAGAACTTCAGAAACTAAATGATTTGGTAGGTGGATACTCTGTAGTTTGGTTAAAGGAAGCCGAAAAGATACTGAATGCTACACAAAAAGGTGATATAGATAATTGCCAGCCTTAAATACAGCGATTTGCAGGTTTATAAGGGACAGTAACAGCAGTGGGCAAACCAGTTACGTAGATGATTAGGGTTTATTAAATGTATCGCTATTTTAATTAACAGATCGACTCTTTTAGAAGTCTTAGGAGAGAACTGTCGTAAGAAAGCCTTCAGTTGTGACCACCAATGTTCAATCGGATTAAACTGGGCGCGAGTAGGGAGACAAATATAAAATTTTCGCTCCCACCGCTTCAATCAAAGGCGCGATCGCTTTTACTTTATGTGCAGGCAAATTATCCATAATCACTACTGCGCCTTTCCAGAGTTGAGGCACAAGACACTTAGAGACATAAACTTTAAAAGCAGCAGCATCCATTGAATCATTAAGGAGAGCGAAAAATTTCGGGGGAGATGAGGTACACAACGCGATAAGATCACCAAATGTCCGCTCTTTCCGAATCCGTTATCTACCAATTAAAGATAGTACTGCTTGGCATCAGTCCCATGATCTGGCG
>JADEXJ010000166.1 GCA_015207195.1 Pleurocapsales cyanobacterium LEGE 10410 | reverse complement strand
ATTTAAATTGGAATGTTTGAAAATAAAACACAAAATGAATCATTTTGCTTTGCGGAGTCGTATTTACATACAAGCTTTGCAACACGCTATGCTTGAACTGCAATCTCTCAAAACTGCGTAATGTCAGTTAATTAATATCGCTCCCCAAATTAGTCTCAGTCCTAACAGCACCCAGGCTGAAATACCATCTAAAAACGCGGGCAGATATTGAGTTAAATTCTGAATTGACATTGATACTTCTCCTTGTGTCTGTAATTTTGTTTTGCTATAGCACCTAAGTAGGTGGGGGTAATTAAATAGAAGATAATTGGTCAGCTTGGGGAGATAGGGAGAGCGGGCGGAAACGCTTCGTCTCACGGCGCATGTTCCACGCCCGCTAGGGGAGATAGGGAGGAAATAAGATGTTTGGGTGTTATAAATTGTTGTGCCTACCTACTTAACTTACCTGCCAAGTTGCAACATCATTTTTGTTCAAACAGAAAAGTTTTTTGCAGATTGGGGTCATTTTCATCGGCTAGATAGGAATAAAACCACTCAAGATGAGCGCATAAGCCATCGAGGTCGGGAAAAATCATCGCTGCATTTACTCCTAAGCGATCTAGCTGAAAACGAAGTTGGGCGAATTTTTCTGGGGGGATAATTAGCTTGGTCAGTTGTGGCTGGTAAGCAGGATCTTCCTCTATGGCAATAAACTGCTTTAGTTCCGAGTTGAAATGATGGGCGGTGAACCAGCCTAACTGTGAGCCGACTCCTATTCTTTTAGTGACAGCTTTCGGTTTGACCACGCGAGTTCGGTTTAGAGCAAAGGGGTTATCTTCCTTTGAAGGGATAAAGTAATCTCGGTCGTCAGGTCGAAACATCCAAAAGATACCTGGTTGACTTTCTGCTGGCGGTTTATTGACTGCAAACCAGAGAGCCACTAAAGGATTGACGCTCCAGTCCAGTAGTCTTGTTGCTAGTCCGTGATGTTGCATCAGAGTAAGCCAATCCCAATCTGTTTCAGGTTGTTTTTCGAGTAGAGAAACGCTTAAACCCTTGAAATCATCGAGCATTCCCTGTTCTGCTTTGAGAAGAGATATGGGAGTATTTAAACGTGCCAACTTAGGTAAAAGAGGACGTTCTCTTCTCTGACCGCGATAGATAGCACGCTTACCTCGGTTAATTTCTCCCAGACACTCGACAAATTGAGAGATTGAATCGATCGCGATACTTGTCATCATCGGCTACATTTTTAAAAGTTACCTGTAGAATTAATTTCTACTTCTCCACTTTAAAAATTAGCGAATAATCTCGATCACATCAAACAGATCGTGTTCGTTATCGGCGTAGGCTTGCCAGTAGTTGGTTTTCTTATCAAAACCTGCATTTTTACCCAACGACTCAAAATCTTCGCGACTATTCCACTGGGCAATCATAGCAATAGTGGATTTGTCTGTACTCGGTGACATTGCTGCCCACTGTAAGCCAGGTACAGTTTTAAAAGCAGTCGGCATCATTTGCTCGATAACTCCTGCCAATTCCGATTGTTGTTCGGGATCTTTCATCTTGAACTGGCTAAACATAATGTTTCCCGATTCGCTAATCGCAGGTTGCTTACCTCTGGTTTCGGTTTTTTGTACTTCAAAGACAAAGGTTTGCGGTGCTTTGGTTTTGGGCGCATCTTTGATGTGTTCCTCAGAATAAGCCTCAAAGCTGGGTAAATCTTGCCACTGAGTTAGAGCGACAACTTCCGTACCATCCTGCCCTTCGAGGATTGATGAATTAATAAATCCAGGAGTCTGCGGTAAGGTAGATTCTTCAAACTCCAATACTTCTGACAAAACTTCAGTCTGATTGTTTGGCTTGGTTTTATAAACCGTAGCTACTTTAACTAAATCGTTAGCGGTGTCTAAAACAACTGATGTCTCTGCTTGTGCGGAACTGGGATTTAAAACTAGAAATCCGATAGTCAATCCGAGAATGGCGATCGCCAAATTTAACTTGCCAATTACCAGTCTGATGAAACTGTTCATATCTTCTCAAACTCCGAATAAAATCAAAGATTTTGTAGCAATGATATAAAGTTCGATTGTGGAAAGATACTAATTAATTGTGATTTTTTGTCCGATCTTGCGATCGATGGGAAAATTTTTTGGGAGTCACACCTACTAAGCGTTTAAAGTGCTTGGTTAAATGACTTTGATTAGAAAACCCCACTTCTACGGCAATGTCAGTAATACCTAATTTTCTTTGCTTCAGTAAGACTTTGGCTCTTTCTATGCGACATTTAATCAGATATTGATAGGGTGTAATTCCTGTAGATTGTTTGAATAAACGGCAAAAATAAAAACGACTCATGCCTACTTCCGTTGCCATGGCATCTAAGGAAAGATTTTCGGTTAAATGGTCTTGAATATAAGCGATCGCTCGTCGCAATTTAAGTGAAGACAATCCTCCAGTATATTCTTGAAACACCCATTGTTTAGTTGCGTAGTGTTTTACCAAATGGGCAGCCAGAAATGTTGAGGCAGACTCGGCATAGAAACGGCTGCTTGAAGGGTTGGTTTCTAATTCGGTTTTTAGTGCTAATAGAATCTGGTAAATCAAGGGATCGTATCTCATAAAATGTACCATGAGTTCTAAACAATCTGGATCGACAGACTCATAGGCAATTTCAGACAGTTTTTGAGGATCGATATAGCAATGGATAAATTCTGATTCTCCAACCCAGCCTACCTGATAAGAGCGATCGGCAGGGTAGACTTGAATCAAATTATCTTTTAGTTCCGATGCAGTGATCCAACTTTTTCCATCCGAAATCACTTCTAATACTTCTGGATTTCTCGCCGAGATACTGATGATGTGCTGAGAAATATAATGTTCGGGTATTTCTCCAGATAATTGATGGTAATGAGCCAGCTGAATACCATTCCAACCTGATTCGTAGCTAGATAAGAGAGGCTCGCGAGTCAGAATCTGCGACATTGCTCCTTTCTGAAAAGGATTGACTGTTATGGGCTTTGCTGGTGACATGGCGTTTATTTCTTGGGCAGTCGCACTCTACTATTATTCTTAAATTGGGTTAATTCACCGTCTATTGTCTGTATTCTTCGAGCAATTTGGGCAGATAGTCGTAGCCGTCAACTCCAATTAAACTAATAATCTGCGATCGCTGTTGTCCTACAACATTAGTAAATTCTTCTTGTCCGATTTGTCCTTGGATAATTGACAGCAACCCTGCTACCTGTCGCCACTCAACAGAACCTATTTGATTGAGCAAATACATTCCCAAGCTACCATAAGTAATTGCTGCGGGTCGATCTTCGATACTGTAGTAAGCTTCTGCTAGATAAGAGAAGCTTAATCCCTGAAGATAGATATCCCTAGAATATTGAGCTAATTCTGCTCCTTTGGTCAAAGAGGCGATCGCTGCTGTGGGCTGTTCTAAAATTACATAGGCGATCCCCAAGCTGCTATGTCCAAAAGATTGACTCTGTAAGTCTCCCTGTTTTTTAGCCAGCTCTACTCCCTGTTCTAGATAACGAATTGCTTCGCTATAGTCTTCTACTGCCATGCTGTCTAACTGTCGGGCTGCAAATACCTGGGCATAACCCAAGTTAACCGAAGCGTTGGCTTCCCCCAGCTTGTCTCCTACCTGACGGGCTGCAATCAAGGCTCTCTGGCTGTAGTTTACCGCCTCGCTATAGTTTTTTTGGTTGACGTTGGTACGGCTGAGATGGTTGAGGTTGGCAATTTCACAGGCATAGTCATTGGCAGCGATCGCAATTTCTAAGGCTTCTTGATGAAAAACAATTGCTTTGTCGTATGCACCGATAGTCCGTTGAGAATAGCCCAGCAAAGTTAAGATGCGGGCTTTTTCTTCTGTTCCCTCCACCTGCTTTAAAGGTTCGTCAAAATAATCTAGGGTATCCTGTAAATACTCTCCTGAAAAAGAGGCAAACACCCCACTGTAGAGAGGAAAGTCTGCTCTTTGGGCAAAACCGCGCAAAATTTGCAGCATCATCAAAAAGCAGCCATCCGCTAAAGCAGGTTTGGTGTTGACAAATGCCTGCCATAGTTCGCACCAAATAGAGGCAAAAGTAAGCAGCGTGCTATAGGACAATTCCCTGCCAAATTTAGAATTATAGGGCTGGTTATCGAACCAGGTAACTAGACCCCGTTCTAGATATTGCAGCACGATCGCCAACTCTACCCAGGCTCTAGTTTCTAGATTACTAGCAACTCTAGCAAAAGCGATCGCCGATTGTTGTTGCGCCAAAGTTTGAAATAATTGTTTGGCTAGAGGGCTGGGTACTTTCTGCGCCCAGATACGCCAGGGGTTAGGTTTTTCTGCCCCAAAACCCGAAAAATTGCTCCCCGTGCTATACATCCAGCTAACTAGATCTCCTTCTAGGGCAGTAAACGAGTTTAAACCCTCCCTAATGCCCGCAGCTAGCTGTTGCCATGCTTGAGTCAGTCCAGCATCTGTTTGCGACTTGGCAGCAGTTTGCAGATTTTCTGCCAGTTTGTTCAACTCATCGATGCTAAAAGAATTATCTTGATTGGGGTCGATCGCATTGACGATCGCCAAAAAATAATCATCAGGTTCAGCAGTGATAATACTCTGAGCAGTCTCAGAGATTTCGGCATTGACTTGGTTTTCTTCTTGCCAACGCAACCATTGTTTTTCGATGGTTTGTAATGCTCTTAAAACCCTCGCAGCCTTTAGTTTAGTATCTAGCTGCGACATGGTAGCTTCAAGACGTTGGTTCAGACAGCGTTCTAATATTTCTCCTGTGCCAACCTCTACCTTTTCCACCAGCATTTTATAGACTCGCTCGACGGAACTAATTTTTCCTTTGAGAGTAAGCTCAACAATGTGGTCGATTAAAGCAAAATAGCGATCGCTCAAGGATTCAGACACAATACACAGATAAATAGTTTATTGGTGGAAAAAAATATTATACCTTTTTGAGACTGAGTATTAACGCTTATTTTAGTTGGGCGTTAGGAGTTAGGAGTTCAAATTTCCCAGTCTATTACTAAAGAAACAAAGCAGTACTAGTTTGATGGGGAAATGAGCCATATAATTGAATCTTATTGCCAAGCTATCGGCTAGAAATGACCAAAGACAAAATTAAACTATTTATTGCCGATCCCGACTCGATCTTTCGTCTGGGTTTGCGAACGGCGATCGCCCAATATGCTGATTTTGAGATTGTTGGTGAAGGAGACATCAGTAATAATACTTTTAGAGAGCTTACTCAAGGCGTAGTTCTCAATGTTTTGGTCATTGGAATTAGTTCTCATCCCACCAGTTTGAATTCCAGTCTTGAATTTTGCCAGCAGTTAAGACAGCTATATCCTCAGTTACCGTTGTTTATCCTGACTCCTAATTTTTCGGCTAAAGAACTAGCAAAGCTAAAGTCTTGGGGCGTTCGAGGTTATTGCGATCGCAGTGCAAGTATCAATACTGTAATTGAAGGCTTGCATTCTGTTGCCTATGGCAGTACTTATTGGCATAATCATGTTTCTCCTAGGCTATGGCAAAAAGCTCTATCTCGCATTAGTAAGTCTGGTAGATTGGAGCTACAACGGACGCTGCAAAAGATTGAGAAGCAATTAGCTAATCCTAATCTATCTGATTGGGAACGAGTATTTTTAGTTGGTCGCCAACGGGAATTATTAACTGCACGTTGGGTATCTAATCGCTTGACCGCTGAAGATGAGTTGGAAGATGCAACGGCAGCCCCTGAAGCATCGGCTGGAGGAAAATTAGCTCCCATTAGTCCGACAGAGCTTACTCCCCTGCCAGTATTTGCCGATTCTGCCAATAAAGCTATCTATCAAAGAGTAGTAACAGATATTCAACTGGGCTTGATTAATAAGACTGACATACCACTAGAAATTGATCTTCTCCAGCCAGAAATAAAAAAGAGCCTGTGTCATTTAATTCTCCAACGTCTCAGCGAGACGATTACCAAAATTCCCATTGCCGACACGATCGAGCAAAATTATCTGGATTATTTACAAGCTTTATGGTCGTGGAGTATCGAATGTTTTTTTGTTCAGTGTTATGGTCAATTGACTGTAGAGGAAGAGCAACAGCTAGCAATCATTATCGAGCAAGAATTTACGATAGTTAACAGCAATATATTCTACTATATTTATGGTCTTCCCGAATTAATCGAATATTTGCTAGGTAAACCTGGTTTATCTATAGATAATGTCGTTTATCAGTCTGATGCTCCAGAAGCGATCGCCAGGATCGAATTTTTATTACACAATTTGATTATTCAGCTAGCTAACGGAGTAATGCAGGTAATCTTAAACAATTTTTCCGATCTGGAAATTTTCAAATATAAACTCTATCAATCAGACTACAAAAGCGATCGCACCCTAGCGCGGTTTCGCAATCAACTGTCTTGGAAATATCGACAGGAGCTATATTTTACCCATCCTCAAAACATATTTGAAAGTCGCCATCGCCTGTTTGTTTTGAGCAGTGGTGTAATTAGAATTTTTTATGTATATGCTCCCCGCAAAGAAGAACTAGAACAGCTTGTGGGGATACCTTGGTTAACTACCATCGGCATTGAAACCCGTGATGCGATCGCGCCTCTAGTACGCAAGTTGATCGCTTTTGCTGGTAGTGGAGTAGTATTTGTCTTAACCCAAGTGATTGGTAGAGGTTTGGGTTTGATTGGCAAGGGAATTATTCAAGGAATCGGCAGCACTATGAAAGATATTCCTAGCAAGAAAAACAATTACAAATAAAATTTGCGCTAAAAAACCCCAACCCAGGCAACTACGGTTGGGGATGATATAGCCGTACAAAGTTACGTTAGGATATATCATTTATTAGCTCGTAAGTAGGAGGTAGTGAGTAGCCCTATCCTACCCTAAAGGGTTAGCTTCGCGTCAAGGATTCCCTATCGGTCAAGGACTTGGCTTCGCCATCGCAGTAGCAATCTGAGAAAGTGTCCTAACCTAAATGCGTAATGCTATAGTAATCGCTGGCTATATTTTGGTCGGGAAGACCATTTTATCGATCTTGGCGATTGGGATTGGCATCTTCCTCTAGTAAATCTTCCAAAAACTGAAATGAAATATCGTCTGTTTCGCCTTCTAAGCTAACTACCTCTTGATTATTGCTCTCTTCTTCAACATCGTCGTCATCAACTTTTAGCTGTTCCAACCATTCGGAAATGTTGTCAGTATTTTGCTCGGATGTTTCCAAACTATCCAACCATTCCGTAATGTTATCCATGTCGTCGGATTCATCATCGAGATCGGTAATTTTAGCAGTGCGACTGCTCAGTAAATCGGTAGTTGGATGATCTAAACTGATATCTCGCTCTCTGGTGGGCGTATCTATATTTTGCAGGGAAACATCAGTTGAATTATTAGTCTCGTCTAGACTGATCTCGTCTAAATTACTAGCATCAGCAGCAGTTTCAGTTCCCCCATTATCGAAGGTCAGATCGTCTAAGCTAATCTCGTCTAAATTACTAGCATCAGCAGAGGTTTCCACATCATCAAAGGTCAGATCGTCTAGATTGATGTCTGCCGAACTATCGATCTCGTCTAAGCTAATGTAATCTAAACCAGCACTGGTAGAAGTTTCCCTATCGTCAAAGGTAATTTCTTCCAAACTGATATCAGCTTGGCTGGTGTCTTCAAAGGTCAGATCGTCTAGATTGATATCTGCTGAACTATCGATCTCATCTAAGTTAATGTAATCTAAACCAGCATTGGTAGAAGTTTCCCTATCATCAAAGGTAATTTCTTCCAAGCTGATATCAGCTTGGCTGGTGTCTTCAAAGGTCAGATCGTCTAGAGTAGTATCCAAACTGTTAGGAGTAGTCTTGAGATCCTCTTCAGCGATCGCTTGGCTGTCCTCAACTATCGTATCGCGATCGTCTAGTTCCTCAAGTTCAGGGGTTTGCACGACTCTATCTCCGACTGGAGCTACTACTTCCCCTTCTAGCACTGCTGAATCATCAAACGATGACTGTGGTAAGTCAGAATCATCGACAATGGTATTCTCATCAATTGCTGTATCAGGTTGTTCTAAGATCGGCTCGTCAGATGTTTCTTCTATCAAAACATAATCGCCTCTAAATTCTGAAGCATTTAGCTCCTGAGGCTCGATTTCTCCAACGACTTGCTCTTCTATCTCGGTTGTTGCTGTAGGCTGTTCTAAATTATCCGAACTCACATCCGACGTATCATTCTCTAGAAGAGTTTCTGTAGCTGTTTCGACTGAGCTTGACTGCTCCTCAACAATCGGCTCTCTGGTGTCTTCTCCTGGAGATACATTTTCTCTTAAGGCAAAAGCACTATTATCATCGTCATCTAGGTTAGTCTGTATTTCTGTCGGTTGTTCGGTAGTTTGTAATCTTGCTTCTCTGGGAGTGAATTCACTAACTGGACTGGAAGGTATTTCTACTACTGCCTCAGATTCGGTTTCTAACTCCGAGCGATCGCCCTCAATTCTTTTTTCTCCCGCGAGGTTAGATGTAGCAGCAGTTCCTTCTGCCAAAGCAGTAGCACCAAGAGAAGCAGTACCAATCTTGCCAGCGACATTATCTAAATTACCTGATAAGTTTGAGCCTCTAGCGTATAAATTATCGCGATTCGTGCCAGTTGGTATACCCAAACCTCCTGAGGGGTTATTAGGATTGGGAATATTGCCAATCGCGGGTTCTCGATCGCTCTTTTTCCCCCGACTAAATATATACAAACCTAGGGCAATTAATGGCAGTAACAGCAATAGTGTCCACCACAACCCTCGATTATTATTCTCATCTTCAACAATTACGTCTCCAGCTTCAGGCTCGGCAAGCTGGGCAAGGCTTGGTGCTGCTTCTGCTCTGTTTAACTGAGAATTAGGAGAAATCGGCTCGCCACTGTCCTCAATCTCAGGATTGACCTCTCCGCTGCCTGCTGCATTAGGATCTAGAACACCACTGTCTTCAAATTCAGAATTAATTTTCCCGCTATCTCTTAGCTTAAAGTCGGGTTCTCCGCTGCCTTCTGCCTCAAAATTGACTCCCCCACTACTTTCAAACTCAGGATTAACTTGTCCACTATCTTCCAGATTAATATTAGTTTGGGTAATTCGCTCTTCTGCTGCATCAGATTGAGCTAAAATCTTGGCAGGTTTTGCTCCCCCAACTAAGGCTAAAAGTATCAATAATGTAATTGTAGAATTATGTCTTTTTTGTAACATTTTATCTCTAAGTTAGATCTAAATTATTTAACGATTAATCATATAGAACAGATAGCCTGGGTCTGAGGAAGGTTATCTTTTTAAGGATTATGAAGCAGGAGAATTGCCCACTTTAATTTTTGGTTTGTTTATATTACCAAAAACGCAAATTTATTTCTATATCAATCAATCTCAAATATTCATCTTGAAGAGAAATTGTTGAAAAAGACAATCAATTTTCTTAATTAGCTTATTTGTATATTTATATTCTGAATTACTAAGAGATTGTTTGTTAAACAAATATTAAATCCTTGCGTAGTGGCTCTTCAAGCTTAATTTGATGCATTAGAAAGGTCCACAGATAAACACAGATGAACGCAGATGATTTGCTTGCTTACCAACAAGTGATTGGGTTTTTGAGATGTAGCAGATAGTCCTTGTTTTTCCCGCTCATTTGTTGCACTATTTGAGCTGTGTCAGTTCAGTAGGGTGGGTTAGGCATAAATATCTAGCCGATTACAATATTTGATTGTCTATTTGCCGTAACCCACAAAGAGCGAACATTCTCGCCATCTACCTACCTACTTATCTATTGCTAGTTTGTATCTCGGTCACAGTAGACACCATAGCTGCTGCTAGTTGTTCTGGAGATATCGCAAAGGGTAGTCGATGTATATCCGATTGAGGTTGGGTAGCGATCGCCGTAACCTGACGTAGCTGAGCCAAACTGATCTTTTCTAATCCCAAGTCTTCTAGGGTGGTTGGCAAGCCGATTTCTCTATAAAACTGTAATAGCTGCTTTCTGGCAGATACAGCTAATTGATTACCCTGCACCATTTCTTCTAAGCGTAGCTGCACCAAAATACCGTAGGCTACTTTTTCACCGTGAAGCACATCATGAGCTTCTAAAAGATGAGTCAAGCCATTATGAACCGCATGGGCTGCTACGGTACGACAGTCTGCCCCACCAACGCCACCAATGACCCCAGCCAGCAATACTGTGGCATCGACAACTTCACGCCACTCGTCACTATTAGGATCTTTTAAGGCGATCGCCGATTTTTGGAATAGTATGTCTCTTAGGATACGGGCTTGTTGCACTGCGGAGATTAACAAAGTAGCGGTTGAGTTGCCACTACTAACCGAAGCCTCATACCACTTGGCGATCGCATCGCCAATTCCCGCAACCAAGGTACGCTGGGAGGCAGTACGCACCAAGCCATAGTCGAGAATTAGCAGATCGGGACAACGATTGAGAGTTACGTCATATTGAAATGCCCCAGCTTCTGAATAGATATTCGATAGAGCCGTCCAAGCAGCACAAGTAGCCCCAGAAGTAGGAATAGTAACTATCGGCAACCGACAGCGATCGGCTAATAGTTTTGCCGTATCTAAAGCCTTACCACCACCAACACCAATAACTAAATCTGCCTGATGTTGCTCAACTGCTGTTTTGAGTCTGGTTAAAGAGGTTTCCGCACAGTCGGGACTGTATTTAGCCGAATCGCTGACTAATTTTTCGGCAGCTAAGACTGGCTCGATCGCAGCCTTGATTAATCCCTGGGTTCGATCGCCACCGATGATCAAAGGACGATTCCCTAAATTAGCTATTTCCCTTGCCGAATTTGCCAAACAATTCTCACCGCGCAATACTCTAGCAGGAGCGATCGCTAAAGGAGCATAATTTTTCGTTTTGTTTAGTGTGGTAGCTTTTTGATTCATATAAATACTTGAGCTTCTATAGTTTATTGGTCTACTACGGGGGTTGTAGGTAGCTGAGTTAGATTCTGAGGAAATAGTTGGATTTCAATATCTTCTTCGCTCCTGTCAATTAGCGATCGCTTCGCTTCTCCTAAATATAGGGGTTGAGAAATTCCCGTTTCAGGATGCAGTACAGTCCTCAGCTTGACGGTAAATTCAGTGTTGCCACCAGAGCCAGTTCTACCATAAGAATATAGATCTCTTGCTGCCTGAAGCAAGGTGGGTTCGATGGCGGATTTCTCGATATCGGAAGCTACGGCTACCACGGCTTGGTTGGAGCCATTATCATACACCAGAGAATAGCGTTCTGCGCCAGGTACTTCAGCGTGGGGAAACAAACCCAAACCCAGGGCAAATATCCCTGCGGTAAGCACTCCCATAAAGCTGGTTACCCCAACCAGGCGAAAGCGAAAACCCCAACCAAGGATAAACGATAGGATGGCAACAATTAGACAGACAATGGTGGCAATTCCCGACCATTTAGCATAGGTAAATATATCAGTTGGTAATGTCATATAGTATTTTGCGATCGAGTTTTTGATTAAAGGTTGTTGCAGTAACGCTTTTTTTAAAATAAAAATAGGCATCGCTAGTATTTATCTAGCCGACACCTATTAAGCATAATATCAGTTGCACTGTGCGAGCGCACAAAATCAAATCATTAGTTAAGACACTATCGACAACGCCTCTACGATAGATATCAATCTATCAATTAGTTCTCACTGCTAGGAATTTCGTCTCCTAAATCTTCGATCGCATTGCCAGTATCTTCTAAACCTTCTTTGATGCCGTCTTGGGCTGCATCCGCAGCATCTTCTGTATCTTTTTCCAGACCTTTTAAACCATCTTCAACAGCATTACCAGTGTCTTCTGCACCCTGTTCGATACCTTCAACTCCTTCTTCTACCGCACCGTCTATCGCATCGGGGGCTTCAATTGTTTGTTCGGCACATGCTCCAAATACAAGGGACAGAGCTACGAACATGGGGACTGCTAGAGCTTTAATTTTGATCTTCATCATTAACAATTCTAAAAAGTTTCAGTGGACTACTATGTGATACTCGATAATTTGTTTACAGTCAAAAAGCTTTACCTCTCTTAGGAGTCAAATATTTACAGCGAAGACTGGTAACATAATTCCGAACTCCGAACTCCGAACTCCGAATATCCCCATTCGAGGACAAGTGCGTAGCGGTATCCTTTAGGACTCCGAACTCTCTTACTCAACCACGTCCTACCTCGGCGAAAATCTTTGCTAGGATCTCACCTGCTCCTTGCTCTCGTAATTTGGCTGCCAAATCTTTGCCTAGCTGTTCTGCTTCTTTGCTACTTCCACTTACGGCATCTTTAATTAATTGTTTACCATCGAGACTAGCAACCATCCCTTTGAGGGTTAGAGTATCATTTTCAATGCTGGTATTAACCCCAATTGGGACTTGACAGCCACCTTCTAACTCTCTAAGAAACGACCTTTCTGCTAATGCGCGATCGCGACTTGCGGGATCTTCTAGAGCTTTTAAAATCTTCAGAATTTCTTCATCCCCCTCACGGCACTCAATGCCCAACGCCCCTTGTCCCACAGCATGAAGCGAAATTTCCGAGGAGATGATTTGGTGAATGCGATCGCTCATGTCTAATCTTTGTAACCCAGCCACCGCTAAAATAATTGCGTCGTAATCTCCTGCATCCAACTTAGCCAACCGAGTATTAACGTTACCGCGAATATCTTTGAATTGTAAATGAGGATAGTGATGGCGCAGCTGTGCCAAGCGTCTGAGAGAAGATGTACCAATTACCGCCCCTTCGGGTAAAGTC
>JADEXJ010000017.1 GCA_015207195.1 Pleurocapsales cyanobacterium LEGE 10410 | reverse complement strand
GAGGTTCAGTATGGCTAAAGTCGAGGGGCTGTGTGCGGAGGTTGCCTCCGCACTTTATACGCCCCGTCCTGCTGTTCACCGAGAAGCACGGTTTTCTGGGATACGAGTAGCTGTCTCATACGAGAAGGGTGTCTTACCAGATACTCAGTCTTCGCGCAAGCAAGGCTGAGAGGCTTCATGTAAGAAGTAAAAAGCCACCAAAAACTAACAACTAACAACTAACAACTAACTAACCCTAACCAATCTTGTATTGCGTAATAACTTTCATTTAAGGTCTTTCTTTGGCTAGATGCGATCGCCCGAATTATTCAGCAATATTATGGGCAGTCCTTTATTTCTACCGAGCGATGCAGATACGAGTTAAGGCAACTTTTAAGCTTTTGCAGTCAGCTGTCCAAGAATGGCAACAGGATAAAGTATCTTTATTGGCTGCTGCCCTAGCATACTATACAGTATTTTCGATAACTCCATTGTTGGTAATTGCGATCGCGATCGCTGGGGCGGTTTTTGGTGAAGAGGCTGCCAGGGGTGAAATTGTGCAACAGATCAATCAGCTCGTCGGACAACAGGGGGCAGAAGCCATCGAAACTGCTTTAGCCAATGCCGATCAACCAACCATTAGCGGTACCGCTTCAATCATCAGCGTAGTAATTTTGTTCATTGGTGCATCGGGAGTATTTGCTCAACTTCAGGAAGCATTAAACACTGTATGGAACGTCAAAGCTAAACCCAATGAGGGTATTTGGGGCTTTATTCGCAAGCGGTTGTTATCTTTTGGAGTAGTGCTGGCGATCGGCTTTTTGCTGCTAGTATCCCTAATATTCAGCGCAGTTTTATCGGGTATTAGTAAGTTAGAAATCAATTTGCTGCCTGGCTTTGAACCTCTCTGGCAAATCTTGAATTTCGCGATATCTTTTGGCTTTATTAGTCTATTATTCGCTCTAATTTATAAATATCTCCCCGATGCCAAAATACGCTGGAAAGATGTTTGGATCGGCGCAATAATTACTGCCTTATTGTTCACCTTTGGCAAATTTATTATTGGCTTGTATCTCGGTAGAGGTAGTTTGGGTTCTGCCTATGGTGCTGCTGGTTCTTTGATTGTCTTCTTAGCCTGGGTTTTTTACTCTGCTCAAATTCTGTTGTTTGGCGCAGAATTTACCCAAGTCTACGCTCGTAAATATGGTAAAAAGATTCGCCCCGACAGTCATGCAGAATTTTCCAATTCCTTTACTGAATAGTGAGGCAAGAGAAATTTACCATCTAAAACCGTGGTTCACTTACTATTCATATTACCTATCCTTCGTTGGATAGAGATAACTAAAAACGAAATTTGCCAAGATTTACGCCCAAAAGAAGATACCCAACCGCGCTTAATAAGATTTAATAATTATTATGGCAATTTCGTGAATAAGTTTAATGTCAATCCCCATTCCTCAGCGACCAAGTGGCTATAGATTAGGTAAGGCCAATGCTCCTGTAATAGTTGAAATGTTTTTCGATATTGAATGTCCTTTTTCCAAAAAAGGCTGGCAGACAATGTTGCAGGTGATTCAAGCATATTCTCAACAGGTCTATTTTATTTTGCAGCCGATGACCTTGGGAAATCATCGTCAAAGTTGGGATGGAACTAAAGCTGCGATCGCCGTTGCCGAAAACGACCCCAAGAAATTTATCGACTTTGTTAGCTATGTTTTCGAGCATCAGTCAGAGTTTGCTAATGAGGCTTTTAAAGATAAAACTCAAACAGACTGGCACAATCTGTTAGCCGATTATGCTTTAGATGCTACGGAGTGGAGCGATCGAGCTAAATTCCTCGAATTGCTCAACAGCAAGGAGATCTATAACCAAGCCAGAATACCCGCCCGCTTCTCAATAGTGCGTGGGGTTTGGTCTACTCCCACATTTTTTATTAATGGTGCAGCAGCAACCAAGCTATCTTCAAGTTCAAGTTTGTCTGATTGGCAAAACGCGATTGACTCGCTCCTTTGAGAAATTAAAAATATTAACAATACATAATAAATTATTTAACCATGACTGACTACGATTTTCTAATTATCGGTGCGGGTACGGGGGGAATGGCAGCAGCTAAAAGAGCAGCAGAATATAGTGCCAAGGTAGGCATAGTTGAAAAAGAAAAGGTTGGGGGAACCTGTCTTAACCGTGGCTGTACTCCCAAAAAACTGATGGTATATGCAGCCGATTTTGCTTTGCAAGAGCCTTTGGCAACTAGTTTTGGTTGGCAAGAATGTCAGAGAAAGATCGACTGGTCTTTAATGATGCAAAACATTCATCAGCGTTTGGATAGTCTTAGTAATTCTTTTAAAGAAACTTTCCAAGAAAAAGGAATTGATTTGATCTATGGTGATGCCGAATTTGTAGATCATCGTACCGTAAAAGTAAAAGACCGCAAAATTAGTGCGGATAAAATCTTAGTCGCCGTTGGGGGACATCCGCTAAAACCAGATATCCCTGGTAAAGACTTGGCAATTACCTCCCGTCAAATGTTCCAGTTAGATAAAATACCGCAAAAATTGGCGATTGTTGGCGGTGGCTATATCGGCGTAGAATTCTCCAGCATGATGCAAGCTTTCGGCTCGGAAGTAGTGTTTATGGACACAGATGGACTAATTTTATCGGGATTTGACAGCGATTTAAGAAAGACCGTACAGCAGGGATTAGTCGCTCGCGGGATTGAATTTATTGGCGAAACTACAGCCGAAAAAATCGAACAGGTGGGAGATCGACTACAACTACATCTATCTAGCGATCGCAACATTACCGTGGATCAAGTCTTGCTGGCAACTGGACGCGCCCCCAATACCAAAAGCCTAAATTTAGACAAAGCGGGGATAGAAGCAGGAGAAAAGGGTGAAATAAAGGTAGATAAATATTGTCGTACCCATAACCAGCATATTTATGCCGTTGGCGACTGCATAGACCGCGTTCCTTTGACTCCCGTAGCGAAAGCAGAAGCCCTAGCGGTAGTGGAAACCCTTTATGGTAAAAACCCTCAGTATATTGATTATACTTACGTTACCTCAGCAGTATTCTCCCGCCCCGAAGCTGCCACTGTAGGCTTGAGTGAAACAGAAGCTAGAGACAAGTATGGTGATGAGGTTAAGTGTTATTGCGATCGCCTCACCCCCATGTTTTATAGTTTGGCGGATCGAGCAAACCAGGAGAAAGTAACTATCAAAATAGTAGTAGTTGGCGAATCTGAAAAAGTCGTTGGTGCGCACATGGTAGGAGAACACGCTGCGGACATGATTCAGTGTTTGGGTGTTGCAGTGCGTAAGGGAATCACTAAGCAAGATTTGGATGACTCTTTTGGAATCCATCCTACTGTTGGGGAAGAATTTATGACGTTATCTTGAGTCGATTACTCTGTTAGAACTGATCTCGATCATTTGTTGATTCGATCATCGGTACAGTGGGAAAGTATTACCAGTCTGTATTATTGATTGCTCATAATTTTATGCAACGTTGGTGGTTAATTCGTAATTATTGACGTTTACGTTCTCCACCGCACATAAACAATATTAAAATTTTGCCAAACTTGAGTAAATATATACTATTGATTTGATGTAGATGGACAATAATTTGCCTACCCGTGGACAGCTAGAGCGAAATCTTTCTCAAACTATACAAAAACTGTATCGCCAGAAATTAGAACATTCTCCTGGTAAGATAACCTGTCAACTTTTCGGCGAGCAATTAGCCATTGTAATTGAAGATGCCCTAACGGCAGTAGAAAAAACTTTGATTGAAGCTGGGCAAGAAACAGACACTGTAAAACAGTTAAACTCAACTATTGGTAGCATCATTGAATCCGAGCTAAAGAGTGTGGTTGAAACCACATTGTCTGTCAAAGTAGCTGATGTTTTATTTGACACTACTTTAAAAACTAGTCGCACTGGTGTAATTGTTACCCTAGACAGAACTCCCGAAGTACGTAACCCAGAATCAATTCCTAAAAACAATCATAGTAAGCAGAATAATCAAAGTATTGTCCCACAAGACTAAGTTGGTTATTCAATTGTCAGTCTAGATTTAGCCCAGAAAACCGATTAGAAATCACACCCCAGTAGGATTGCCATCGTCAGATTAGCTCACTTGCCAGCAAACTTAGTCTTAGTAACAACAAGCCCAGTAAGATGTACCAAAGCTAGGTCTTCTAGCAAGGCAAACCTCGGTAGAAAATCTAGCTGATACAATCATATTATTTGTTTTGTGACAATTTTATATGCGAATCGAAGAAATTGAACTACATCGGATAAACCGTCCTCTACCAAAACAAACCGATAAAAACAAAGTCAAACGATTGGCGCAGTCTATTGCCGAAGAAGGTTTACGGGAGCCAATTGATGTGTTAGAAGTTGACGGAAAATATTATGGATTTTCGGGCTGTCATCGTTATGAGGCTCATCAGCTTTTGGCAAAAGAAACTATCAAGTGTCGAATACGCCGTGCGCCATATTCTGTTTTGCGATCGCACCTAGCATAAACCAACATTAACGCAATGGACTTATGCCCTACCGAGGATTGTTTGTCGGTCTAACTACCCTAGATTTTATTTATCAAAGCGATCGCCCTCTTCAGACCAATCAAAAAATAGTAGCTCAAGATTACCTGACCGCAGCGGGAGGACCAGCTACTAATGCTGCCGTTGCTTTTAGTTATTTTGCTAATCGGGCAAAATTGTTAACCGTCTTGGGGCGACATCCCACCAGCCAATTAATTAGAAGCGATCTAGAACATTATCCCGTCGAGATCGTAGATTTGATTCCCGACAAATTAGATAGTCCCCCCGTATCTTCAATTATTGTCTTGTCTGCTACGGGAGAGCGATCGGTTATTTCGATTAATGCCCTCAAGTCTCAGGCTGACCAAACACTATCCCCAGATATTCTGACTGATATAGATATTGTGTTAATTGATGGGCATCAAATAAATGTCAGTCTGACCATAGCCGAAATAGCCAAAACCCAGCAAATCCCCATAGTGCTTGATGGTGGTAGCTGGAAACCAGGACTAGAAAAGATTTTGCCCTTCGCTGACTATGCCATCTGTTCGGCTAATTTTTATCCTCCCCAATGCCAGAACTCCCAGGATGTGTTCGATTTTTTACAACAGGCAGGTACATCTGAGATCGCGATTACTCAGGGAGAACAGCCAATTCAGTATAGTGATGCTGGAAAGGTTTTGAGCATAGCTGTACCTTCGATTACAGCAGTAGATACTTTAGGGGCGGGAGATATTTTTCATGGGGCTTTTTGCCATCATATCTTACAACAAGACTTTCCCACTGCCTTGAGTTCGGCTGCCAAAATAGCCAGCAAATTTTGCCAATCTTTCGGTACTAGAAGTTGGCTGACTAGGCGATCCTAAATCCTGTTTACGTACCCCAATTAACAATCAACAATCAACAATCAACAGTTTGACATTAAAACTCGTCACCGATGCCCAATGAACCATGCAATATTGGCTTTTTTTTTAGAAAATTGTTAAACTAGATACAGAAAAATAATCGTTCATTCTTCTAGATCGAAGAACGGAAGTAGGGAAACTCCCGAAGGAACGCGCCTCATTATCATTACAAATCCTTGGAGGCGACATGAAATTACATTATCGTGGCATTAGTTACGAACACAACCCAGCTACCCTTACTGTTGGTGTAGGTCAAGTTAGGGGCAAATTTAGAGGGCAAGAGTGGTATTCTCACAACCTGAAGCAAACTCCTGTGATTAAACAATCCGCTCATCTTGTTTATCGTGGTGTAGCAGTAAGGTAGCCAAACATTGCTAGTAGTATGAGGTTGATTACCCAGTTTTCTTCAGGATAGCTGGGTTTTTTAGTGAAATACCTCCCGTTGATTCACCAACGCTATAAGAGTTATCTAAGCAACACTCAAAAAACAAATAGTAAAAGTGCTGCCTTGGTTGAGTTGAGAACGTACAGAAATACTACCACCCATTCTTTCCACTAAAGTCTTGACAATAGATAAGCCCAACCCTGTTCCGCCAGCGCGATTGCGAGCTTCGTCAACACGGAAAAATCGTTCAAAAATACGGTTTTGCTGCTGTAAGGGTATACCTACTCCGCGATCGCAAACTTGAATAACCGCTCGGTTGTTTTCTCGTGACAATTTTACAGTGATCGATGTTTCTGGGTCGGAATATTTAACCGCATTATCTATTAAGTTTAACAAGACTTGCTTGAGACGATGATTGTCGGCTTCGATAATAATTAAGCGATCGGATGATTTTGTATCAAAATCAATAGTTCTGTTGCTGTATTGTTTTGCCATCCCCACCACTTCATGAATCAAATCGTTGAGGATAATATTTTCTAGCTGAAGTTGCATCCTGCCACTGTCTAACCGCGCCAAATCTAATAAATCTTGTAGTAGCTGTACGGTGCGATCGGCTTCCGAAGCAGCAGTAGTAAGAGCCTCGATTTGCATTTGAGACAGATTATTCTCCCGTCGCAAGATACTTTGAAGATAGCCAGAAATAATAGTTAAGGGGGTGCGTAGCTCATGAGATACGTTACTAAGTAATTCTCGTTGGTGTTCCCAGGCTTCTGCTAACCTAACCAACATCTCGTCAACCGTCTCAGCTAATTCTTTAACTTCGCTAGGAGCCTGTTTCAAATTAATATGAGCCTGGTCTAGTTTATCAGCCGAAATCGTCGAGGTCAGCTGGCTAATTCGTTTGAGGGGCTGCATGGAACGATGAATATAAATGGCAATCACCGTAGTCATCACCGCGATCGCAATTACCGTAGCTCCTGCTAAACTACGAATCAAATTCACAAACATAATTCGGTCGTTAGTAATATTATGAGCCAGATATAGCTGACCCAAATTATCATCTCCAACTCGTAATGGTATGGCACACATCAGCCAGTAGCTACCGTTCAAATCTTTAACCTGAGGAATTATGGGAACGTTGTCCACAGCCAACAGTCTATTGCCGATCTCTACCTCGTTCAAAGCCTCCGATTTAGCAATCACCTTGCCAGCATTTTTAATCCAAATCAATTTATCTGGAGTAGATAAGCTATTAATCGCTCGTTGCGCTCCTTGTTGTAGAGGAATCATTTCGCTGTAAATTTCTACATCTCTGGGAAAACGGTTTGCGATATACTTCATGTTTTCCTTGTGAGTAGACACTAAAATTTGCTGCATCCGCATACTCGTCCAAACAGCCAAACTACCCAAGCCGAAAGCTGCCATGCTAGCAATACCGACAGTTAATCTTACTTTTAGTGAGGCTGTATCTAATATTTTTCCCACGGTTAAATATTGGTTAAGAGGTAGCTATTATGGCTAAACAATTTTTAAGTTAGTTGTTTACAACATAGTTTAGTGTTGCTGTTGCACTATTACATCAAGTATTGCTAGCCATTCTGAGAAACTGATGAAAGTCGGATAATAAATTGCTATGAATTACTCGACCAAACAGCAAAATAGCAGTGTTATAGCCGTACAAATTTAAGTTAGGAGATCTGCAAGTAGTAAGTAGTGAGTAGTAAGTTTAGGAACTGTCCTAACGTATAGACGTAGTGCTATAAGTTCTTACCGCTTGCTTAAAACGGATGTTACCATCTTCACTTTTGTTTAGAATATACCTAATATTAATACCTCCCACTATCGAAGCACCTATGGTACAAGCTCTGCAAAAAACTACTAAGGAATTAGCCACCTTAGCAGTAGATTTAATTCGCCAGGCTGGTTGCGAATATGGTGATATTCGCATCTGTCACTACCGCAAACAAAGCCTGTCGGCACGCGATCGCTCTTTGAACCGTCTTTCAGATAATGTTAGTTCGGGTTTTGGCGTAAGAGTACTACTTGATGGTGCCTGGGGTTTTGTGGCTTCCCATCGTATTGCTCCAGAAGAAGTTACTAGAATTGTTAACCTGGCGGTAGAAACTGCAAAAGGTAGCCGACTTACGCAACAGCAGCCCGTAAAACTTGTTCCTGTTGATGCTTATCAGGATCGATACATCACGCCAATTCAAATCGATCCTTTTGAAGTCTCTATTCAAGAAAAAGCCGAACTACTATTGAACATCAACGAGCAGTTGCTCAGTTATGGTAACCAGGGGATCAAAAAAGCCTATTCATTTTTAAGCTTTATCAAAGAAGATAAGACGTTTGCTTCTACCGTAGGTTCGGTAATCGAACAGACTATCTATCGTAGCTATCCTGGTATGGGCTGTACGGCGATCGCTAATGGAGATGCCAAAGGTAGAAATTACGAACGCCCACCCCTCAATATTGGTTACGAACACGTAGATAGTGCAGATTTACTAAATAACATCGAACGAGTAGCCAACGAAGCTATTGAAAAAGTACATGCTCCAGAATTTACGGGTAACGACAAAACCACTTTGATCTTAAAACCCAGCAACTTATTCCTGACTATCCACGAATCTGTCGGGCATCCTACCGAACTAGATCGAGTATACGGTTATGAAGCCAATTTTGCAGGAACCAGCTTTGCTACTACGGACAATCTAAATAAACTACAGTATGCTGCACCTTGGGTAAACCTGGTAGCAGACCGCACCCAACCCCAAGGAAGAAGTACCATAGCTTATGATGATGAGGGCGTACCAGCGCAACAATGGTATGTGGTCAAAGACGGCATTCTTAATGATTACCTAACAGATCGCGAAACTGCCTATCGTTTAGGACGCGATCGCAGCAACGGTAGTGCCTTTGCCGATAGTTGGTCGAGTACGCCCATGGTGCGTATCCCCAACTTGGGTTTGGAACCTGGTAAACCAGGAGATAGCCACACCGCAACCCTAGAAGAAATGATTGGCGATACTGAAGACGGAATCTTAATCGACGGTATTGGTAGCTATTCCATCGATCAACAACGACGCAATTTTCAATTTGGTGGAGATGCCTTCTGGCAGATTAAAAACGGCAAAATTGTAGGAATGCTCAAGAACGTTACCTACCACAGCATGACTACCGACTTCTGGAACAGTATCGATGCCCTTGGTGGCGAATCAGAACTGGTTCAATGTGGGACTGATATTTGCGGTAAAGGCGAACCTATGCAGATTGCTCAGATGACTCACGCCTGTGTTCCAGTCAGGGTTAGAGACATTCATGTTGGCAGGGCAACTTAATAGACTACTTACTACTTCCTAGCAGATAATTAATCTGTCCTAACGTAACTTTCTACGGCTAGATCTTTGCCAAATAGCTAAATCTTCAGGGCGATCGATATCTGATAGAGTAGGAAGCTTGTGAAGACTTAAATTTATCCTGTCCGCAATATCTTTGGTTTGATTAAATACTCGTTCCGTTCCCCAATCAATACTTTGAAAAAGCTGGGGAATTGAACGATTCAATCCAATTAGATAATATCCGCCATCTTCTGCCGAACCCAATACTAAGTCCTGTGTTTGTAGCGAGTCAAACGCCTTGTTTAAAATTACTGAATCGATATCGGGACAGTCAATACCGATAGTTACTACTCGCTGATGATTTAAACTAAAAGCGCGCTCAAATGCCGACTGCATTTTATGTCCTAAATCTCCTGCAACCTGGGGAATATATTGAATATCTTTGCCCAACCATTCCCTCATGAGCTGTTTATTTCCTCCCGCAAAGTGTATCTCGATAGTGATATTGCGAGAAGATTGAACAGATTTTGCAGTATTTAGAGTATGCTCGGTCATTTCCCGCTGCAATTGGGCTGCGCCTGCTGCACCTAAAGCGGGAATCATTCGAGTTTTAGTGAGTCCAGGTTCAGGATAGCGACTAAAGATGATTAAAGTTTCGCTCACTTAGATAATACCAACAGCTAACATTACTTATCTTTCCATTGACTGTAAGGGTGTTTTGTAAGATAAAAATTGTAGTATTTTTTATCGTTTACTTCTCGTTCGATCCAATAGGGAAGATCTATTTGTTGAGCTTCACTTGTTAGTTCTACCTCGGCAATAATTAGCCCTTGATTATCGCCCAAAAATTCATCTACCTCCCAAACTAAATTACCGAACAGAACTTTATATCTTAGTTTCTCAATTAGTGGTTTGTCACACAGGGTAGTTAGCATTTCTTGCGCATCTTGAACGGGAATAGGATATTCAAATTCTGAGCGAGTATGTCCTGTAGTTTTACCTTTAAGAGTAATATAACCTCGATCGCCAGCAATTCTTAATCTAACCGTTGTTCGATTGTTGGTTGGAATGTAGCCCTGACAATATTTCTCGCCTCTTAAAGATTGACTTGGCAAACTTGCTTTATGCGATCGCCATTCGGCTTCTTTTACTAAATACTTGCGTTCGATTTCTATTCCCATTAACCGATCTTGCCAACTGTAATAAAACTATCTTATACGACTCGAACTACAATACAAACATCGACAATCCACTCAAAAAGCTGAGGAACAAAAATTGAAAAAGATTGAGGCAGTCATTCATTCTCATAAACTAGATGATGTAAAATCGAGCTTGATTTCTGCTGGCGTGATTGGCATGACCATGTCAGAGGTGAAAACTTTTGGACACCAAAAAGGCTCGACAACTCGTTACAGAGGTGCAGAATATAAAGTTGAGTTTACTAATAAAATTAAGCTTGAAGCCATAGTTGAAGCGGACAAGGCAGATTTGGTAGTTCAACAAATATCTCTTGCTGCTCGCACTGGCGAAATTGGCGATGGTAAAATTTTTGTATCCCAAACCGAGCAAGTAATTAGAATTAGAACCAAAGAACAGGGAGTTGCAGCAATTTAAACTTCGAGCAATCACAATTTAAATAGGTATTAAAACTTTCTTAACTGACACCACCTAAGCTAGCAGCTGTGTCTATGGAGTTGGTTGTGTTTTTAATCAAGGTTATCTGTGTAGCAGCATCATTACTTTTAGTCGGAGATTTTTTATCAACGTTCTTGTATCATGTTCCAGAACATGTTTTTGGTAAATTTCATACCATAGTTCATCACGGCAAAAATCGCAGCTTTATTCATTACGCAGTTTTAAGCAGAAATCCTTTAGTGGTTTTAGATGGTTTTTTAGGTGCTTTGCCATACTTTATTTTTATACCTTTTGGATGGCAAATATCTCCAATTGGTACAATTGTTGCCCTAGTTTTAGGCGAAGTACACGTTATTTGGCGACACGTTTCTATTATTAATTGGCAAACTCCCAAGGCGATCGCTCTATTGTGCAAACTGTTTTTTATTACTACTCCAGAAAGACACTGGCAACATCATCAGAATGCTAATCTTGCTTATGGGGATATTTTTACCTTTTATCATCCTCCTGCTGTAGTCTGGATGCGGTTTTTATTTGCCCTCAAGAAAAAGTATCGCCAAACTAACATATCCAAAGCTTAACCCTGTCCTCACAATTTGTTTACTTTAATTGTTTAAATTGGAAACCAACACGGCTACTGCACAACAACTCCTTAAATTATGTTACTGAGTCAAGAAATAAACTCTAACTTAAGTCTAAAAAGAAAAGAGAGAGAAATACCTCTACAGCAATATGAAAGAGGAGATGAAATTTCTGTTTTAGATTCAGGGGTTTGGCAGGTTTATCGTGGTGTAGTGCAGTTGAGTAAAGTTCGTCAGGATGGAACTGAGATAATTTTAGCCTGGATCACAGCCAATGGCGTTTTTGGTAATTGTTTTGAGAGTTCTGTAGATAATTCTACTGTTTTTTACCGTGCTGTGGCTTTGTCCGATGTTTATGTTCGACGCTATTGTCAACAAGATCTAGTTAATTATCCTCTATTAGCCAGACAGTTTTTGGCTCAGTTTAGCGATCGCCTAATTATGTCGGAACACTTACTATCGATTATTGCTATTAGAAAAGTCGAAGAGCGTCTACGACAGTTTTTGTTGATGCTTGAGCGGGAAATTGGACAGTCGGTTGCTGATGGAGTTCGCTTGCAGGTACGTTTTACTCATCAGCATTTGGCTGAAGCTATTCATACTACCAGAGTAACGGTTACTAGAATTCTCGGTGATTTCCAAGAACGGGGCTTAGTTTATTTTGATGATGAGCGACACATTGTTGTTAAAGGTTTGTAGAATTTGAGGTTTTAGGCTCAAACTTTTGAAACAACCAAAGATAAATCAAGCGATTTTGCTACCGAGGCGATCGCTTTACTTGTTTTGAGGATGAATTTTTTGGATATAGCCACCAGGCAAATAGCTTAGTCATTCTAGGCATTGCTGCATAAGTCATTAGTAAAACGGTGATGGCAGTCAAAATTAGACTCTGTAGCAGTTCGGGTAAGGGAAACAGTTCTAGTAGGGGTGTAAAGATCGCACTAACAAGCTGGATTAAAGGGAAAAGAGCTAGCAAGGTAATTGTCGCCATTTTGTAACGTAGTGGCGGTATAATTCGCTTGGGACAACTGACATCTTGCACCAGTACATAAAAACTCAATAATTAGGGATTAGTAATCAATTTAATACCCTTTTCCCTTTACCCCTTACCCTTTACCCTAATAAAACAGATAGATTACAGGCTAGGTGCAAGATCTGAGACAAGGCAGGGTAAACCAAGTTTCCAAACCAGTAATCACCCTAATTCTAGCTGGCTCTAAACGTAAACTATCAGCGCGGGCTAACCA
Organism: Pleurocapsales cyanobacterium LEGE 10410; assembly: GCA_015207195.1. GTDB lineage: Bacteria > Cyanobacteriota > Cyanobacteriia > Cyanobacteriales > Xenococcaceae > Waterburya. Next base: position 44,539 of record JADEXJ010000017.1, on the reverse strand, counting down.
CTGTCGGCGACTTTCAGATTCTTGCCAGATGCGAAGATTACTAGCGCGATCAAATTTAAAAATAATTTTGTATTCGTTGTTTTTGGGGCTACTGGGACGAAAGACATTAGTACCTAAATGTCCTTCAAAAGTCATGGCAGTAGCGGTAATGCCTGAAATAAATTTTTCAAACGCTGCTTCACATCCAGGTTTGACCCTGCGCGAAATAACAACCGTAACGGGCGGATCGACTGCATCTCGGTTTTTCATTGGTTCATACTATTATCATTAGTAACAAGTTAAGGAAATCAGAAAAAAGTCAAGGAAAAAGCCAAAGCCAAATCGTGTCAAACTCATATAGAGTAAGCAATTGAAAGATGTAATTTCTCTATGGGCAAGAGTAAAAGACTGAACCGAGACCATGCTAAAAAAAGGCAACGACCAATGGTGGAAGATAGAGTTATTGCCGAACACTTAACCAAGTAACTAATAAACTACAGATTTGGGCAACGTGGCTATTAGACATAATTAATTATGTTAACTCCTTATATAGGCTAATATTTGAACGCTTGTACAGTAATTCTAAAACGAACGGTTCTGAGGAAAATCAGATTTACCTTTCCTAGCTGTCAACCAAGCTGAGATTTGACTGACTCATGTGTATTATGATTTAAGCAATGAACACAGAATAAAAATGGATACTAAGACGCTTGTTTTGTCAAGTCCAGACTTTGTAACTCAGGATAATTAAACCGTAATAAAATCATTTTAATGAGTAGTAGAACCTCCAACAATGGAATTCAAATTTGGCTACAGCGTTTGTTTAGCGCATTATTTCTTACAGGACAAGTAATTGTTCACTTGCTCCAGGGAAAAATACATCGTCGTAACACCTTAGAGCAAATGGCAATAGTTGGGCCAGATTCTCTAATGATTGCTCTGGTAACAGCTACTTTTGTCGGGATGGTCTTTACCATTCAAGTCGCCCGCGAGTTTCTCAATTTTGGTGCAGTACGAGCCATTGGTGGGGTATTGGCTTTAGCTTTGAGTCGTGAACTAGCTCCCGTATTGACTGCGGTAGTTCTGGCAGCTAGGGTTGGCTCGGCGTTTGCAGCTGAAATTGGCACAATGAAGGTCACCGAACAAATTGATGCGCTTTACATACTAAAAAGCGACCCCGTTGACTATCTAGTTATTCCTCGTTTAATTGCCTGTAGTGCAATGTTGCCTATCCTGACTATAACTTCTTTGGTCACGGGTCTGATAGGCGGAATTTTTGTTGCAGACTTGTTCTATGGCGTTTCTCAAACGACTTTTATCGAATCTGTCCAAAATTTTATTCAGGTTTGGGATTTAGTCAGTGCTTTAATCAAAGCAGTTATTTTTGGCGCATTAATTGCGATTATCGGCTGTAATTGGGGATTGAGTACTACTGGAGGAGCGAAAGGTGTCGGAGAATCTACTACTACCGCAGTAGTTATGTCGATCATCGCGATCTTTATTAGCAACTTCTTTTTATCTTGGTTAATGTTCCAAGGTTTGGGTAGACAGTTTCTCAATTAAATCAGCTGGAATTGAGGCAACCTATCTTAGGTGATAGGAGCTAGAATTTAGGGCGTTGTAAAATGAGGTTCGTAATACTAGAAGAGAGCAATTTCTGATTAAAAGCAGGAAAATGGCAAAATAGGAAATATAGCTTGAGCCGTGTAAACCAAACTCAAATATTCCCATGACTACTAATATTGAAGCTGAATCAACCGAAGTTATCGAACTAGCTCCCAACTTTAAAATTCCTTTAGTTCTAATTGTGGGGGCTGGCGTTTTATCTTTGGTTTCCCTTTGGTTGTCAGGAGCGATCGCCCTTTTAGGTTTGTTTTTGATGGTGCAAACATTTTTAATTAGGCTGCAATTTACCGCCAAAGCTCTCAACGTGCTTCGCTCTGGTAAGATAATTCGGAGTTTTCCCTATAGCGACTGGCTAAACTGGGAGATATTTTGGTCGCCAGTCCCGATTTTGTTTTATTTCAAAGAGGTTAATAGTATTCATTTTTTACCAATTATTTTCGCTCCGCAAACACTAAAAAATTGCTTGGATAGATACTGTTCGCGTCAAAAACTAGATTAACCGCCTTTTTTAGTAAACTATATTATTTGTCTTGCCACTGATATGAATTCTGAAGTTCCTTCCGTTCCCGAATCAGATAATAATAATTTTGACGAAGTGAATGCCAGTCCCGCCGTTCCCCAGCAGGATACAGTTCGACCTCAAGATTCTGAAGACACAGACAGCTCTTCAGGGCAATCTACCTCAGAAACCCTAACCTTTAACGACATTTGGCTAGAAGATGACAATGCTGATGATGCAATTGAGGTTGCTTTTGAGTCGCAACCCGAAGAACGTGACGAGGCTGAATTAGAACTATCAGAACTCGACCTAGAAGAAGACTTGCCTGAAGTAGATTCTCAATTTGATTTAGAGGAACCCGATGAGGAACCGAGAGAACCAGAATTGTTTGCCGATCGCTGGCTAGATGAATCAGAATCCGATGCTGTAGCTGATATTGACGAACTAGAAAACCAAGCTAAAGAAACCAGCGAGGAAATTGTCCGACTAGAACGACAAAAAACCGAACTGCAAACCGAAGTTGCAGCACTAAAGACTCAGAGGGAGCAAATGCTGTTACAGCAGCTCAAAGAAGTACAAGAAGGTATGGGCAAGATGGTAGAGGAGGGAACGAAAGAGTTAAAAGAACGTAAAATGGCTTTGCAAATTGAAGTCGAGAAGCTCGAACGTCGCAAGGAAAGAATCAATCAGGAGATGCGGAGTAATTTTGCTGGCTCATCAAAAGAATTAGCCATTAGAGTTCAAGGATTTAAAGAATATTTGGTAGGTAGTTTACAGGATTTGGTAACCGCTGCGGAAAAGCTGGAATTGGCTCGTATAGAAGAACCTGCACCGAGAAGCAGAGAACCCAGAAGCAGAGAACCCAGAAGCAGAGATCCTCGAAGAGAAGAACGTCGCAGCAGAAGAGACGATCGCGGTAGAACTACCAATACTCCTGCTCGACCTTCCCAAGGACAATTTACCGAACCGACTTTTGCCGATCGCAGCAGGCGGATTCGCCAGCTGTTGGATAAATATCGCAACAATCCCGATTATTATGGCTCTCCCTGGCAGTTACGTCGAACGTTTGAAACCTCTCAGGCGGAAAAAGTACAAGAATGGTTTTTTGTCCAAGGAGGCAAAGGTGCGATAGACAGTATGGGTAGTCGCCTACAAAATATTTTGGTGGCATCAGCCATAATTTCGATTCTGTATAATTTATATGGCGATCGCTGTCGGGTTTTAGTGTTAACCGATACTCCCGAAAACCTTGGTGAATGGCGTAAGGGTTTACAAGATTGTTTGGGGATCTCTCGTAATAATTTTGGTGCCAATCGCGGTGTAGTATTGTTTGATTCTCCCGATGTTTTAGTACAGCGAGCAGAACGTCTGGTCGCAGATAAATTATTGCCTATAATTGTAATTGACGAGACAGAAGAGCTATTAAACTTATCTATTTTAAAATTTCCTTTATGGCTGGCTTTTGCTTCGACAAATAGATCGACCTCTTCTAATTATCTTTATTAATCTTCAAGCTGTTGAAGGTTTTGTTGGTTACTCAAAGCCATTAAACTAGACCTAGATCTTAGGGGAATAAAGAAATATGCAGTTTGGTTGGGCTATTGGTGCAATATTGGTCGCAGTTGGCTATCTATTAGGGTCGATTCCTACGGGATATTTAGCTGGACGCTATCTAAAAGGGATCGATATTAGAGAACATGGTTCTGGTTCGACTGGGGCAACCAATGTTTTACGAACAATTGGTAAGGTAGCAGCGATCTTTGTCTTGGCAATCGATTTGCTCAAAGGCTCGTTGGCGATCGCTTTAGTTGATGTTGTCTATTACTTTGCCCCCAATAATTTATTACCAATTGACTGGCGTTATTGGTTGATTACTGCCGTAGCCTTGAGTACCATTATCGGTCACAGTAAGTCTGTTTGGCTCAATTTTACTGGAGGTAAATCTGTAGCGACTACGTTAGGCATTCTGTTAGTTATGAGTCCTGTAGTTGCTCTGGGAACTATAGCCAGCTTTGGGATTGTTTTAGGAATTTCTCGGATCGTTTCTTTGAGTTCGATCTGTGGAGCGATCGCCGTCAACATTTTGATGCTTGCTCTCGCTCAACCTTTGCCCTATATCATCTTTGCTGCTTTGGCAGGTTTGTATGTAATTCTGCGTCACAAAGCGAATATTCAACGTTTATTAGCGGGGAATGAACCGAAAATTGGTCAGACATCGTAATTTTGCTGAGACGATTTAGATTAATAAGTTTTAGTTATATATATTACGCTTGCAAATTAAAAATATTTAGGAAACCGTGAGACTAGGGATTGGGCAATTAATTGAGTAATTAGTAGTTAGCTACTCCCAATCCCTATTTCTTAGTCAGCAGCTTTGATGAGCTGAATGATCTACTACAGCAGCCACAATGCCTTCACTGAGCTACTCAACAATCCAATTATCATGCAGCAGTTAAAACTTTCGCAGTATTCTTACCTGCTATTGCTTCCAAGTTGCTAACAACTTCAAAAGATAACTCAGGACATATTCGTTTCATCTGTCCCACAAGTTCTTTTTGAGGAGTAATTTCTATTACTTCTTCCATACCTTGTTGGGCAATTAGCAAAGAAGTAGCTCTCCAGTTTACAGGCTCAGACATTTGCCGAATCAAGCTTTTTTTCAACTGAGCTGTCTCGACGATTAGTTCTGGTTTAGTACTCGATAAAACTGGAACTTGCAAAGGATTAAAGGGGGTAGACTCTAAAACTTGCTCGAACTCAGAGGCTACTGGTTTCATCAAGGGAGTGTGGAAAGCACCATCAGCATTTAAAGGAATAATTCGTTTAGCGGTAACTTGAGTTAAAAAGATTTCTATGGCTTCACAAGTTCCCGAAACAATCGCCACTCTTGAATCATCATTGGCACGCCATACGTCAGGAGTACGGTCAATTGCCCCTTCAAGTTGTTCTTGCTTAAATCCGACTAGAGCAACCATTTTTCCTTTAGGAGCGCGATTCATCAATTCGGCTCGACGCTCGATTAGACGTAATCCTGTGGCAAAGTCAAATGCCCCCGCAGCATAAACCGCTGCATATTCTCCCAAACTATAGCCTGCGACAACAGAGGGAAAATATCCTTCTCGTTTCATCAAATCAGCCAACAAGGTTTCCACAACGTATAGGCAGGGCTGGATATATAAGGTACGAGACAGTTGATCTTGGCTTTGACAAACTTCAGGCACAGACCAGCCCAAAATTTCTTGAGCTTGTTGAAATCTATCTCTGGCAAAAGGATGAGCTAGTAAGTCCAACCCCATACCTTGTTTTTGAGAACCGTGTCCTGGGAAAACCCAAACGCTATTACTTTTATTTCTTTGGATATATAAGTCTTGCATCATGAATTCTTAGATAGAAGTTAGTTCTGATAGTTTTTTAGGCATTGAAAAATAGACCTTAAGCAACCTTTGGCAGATAGTTTGATTCCAGGCGTTAAGAAACACTATTTTACGAAATGTAAATGCTTTTTGTAACTTGTAAGTATTATGTACGTATTCTAACTGAGAAATAAGTGATGTGCTGCAACTTATGTAAAGTTATGATGAATAATTTGAACTTGTTGGTGAGCTGCTTCATACCAGTATTAAATTACGTCAAAAAATGCAACAAAATAACAGTTTGAATTTGATGATTTTGGTTGTGTTGGTTTGGTTTAGCTTTCGCCAAATCTACTCACTATATGATTTAGGCAAACTTGACTTTCCAAGTCTTGTCAGCAAACCAAAATTGTTGGCTAGATGAACAAACACTGCATAATTGTTTGCGTTGTTTAAAGAAATTCAACTAGCGGTTACTATATACATAGTTTTGTGTAAGCATTTATATGCAGTTTTGGTTGATTTTTTTCTAGCTTGGTTGACAAAAATGTAAGCAGAACCTCGAAACTTATTGGCTTGAAGATTTAAAAGCTGGGAGTTTGGAGTAGCAAACAAGACTTATTAATGAAAAAATTGGTATTAATTGGTGGTGGTCATTCCCATGCGATCGCCCTGAGGTCTTGGGGCTTGAATCCCTTGCCAGATGTAGATTTGACTTTGATTAGTAATGTAGAACAAACGCCCTATTCAGGGATGCTACCTGGTCATGTAGCGGGTTTTTATAGTTATGCTCAAACCCATATCGATCTAACTAGATTGGCAAGATTTGCTGGAGCAAAATTGGTTATCGATCGAGCAATCAGTCTCGATCTCGACCGTAATCGAGTTATCGGCGATCGCCATCAAATTGAGTTTGATTATTTATCTCTCGATATTGGCAGCACTCCCCAGACCATTACCGTCCCTGGTGCGTCAGAATATGCTATCCCTGCCAAGCCCGTTCCCGAATTTCTCGATGCTTGGTATAAACTCAAGCAATCGGCAGCATCCGATCCTGAAAGTCATTTATCGATTGCCGTTGTCGGTGGTGGTGCGGGTGGGGTGGAGTTGGCTTTAAATATGCAGACTTGTCTTCAAAAAGTTCGCCAAAATCGCCAAAAGAATACTCTACAAATCCATTTGATTCATCGTGGTGAACGACTTCTTGCCCACCATAACGATTGGGTGAGTCAGAAGCTGGAGAAAATAATTTGGCAACGGGGCATTAATCTACATTTATCACAAAAAGTTATCGAAGTTTGTGCCAGTCGCCTAAAATGCGAATCGGGATTGAATATTGAGTGCAACTATGTTTTTTGGGTCACTCAAGCTACTGCACCCAAATGGATCGCCAAGTCTGGGCTAGCTACTGACGAGCGAGGCTTTATTTTAGTCAAAGATACTCTACAGTCTGTCTCCCATCCCCATATTTTTGCTGCGGGAGATATTGCCACTATGAGCAACTATCAGCGACCCAAGGCGGGAGTTTTTGCCGTGCGCCAGGGACAACCTCTGGTAAATAACTGGCGGAGTATGCTTACAGATCAGCCCCTACAGGCATATATTCCCCAAAGCAAGTATCTGGCTTTAATCGGTACGGGGGATCGACGGGCGATCGCCTCATGGGGTTCTTTTGGTTGGCGATCCAAACTTTTTTGGTGGCTCAAAGACTACATCGATCGCCAGTTTATGCAACAGTTTGTCGATCTCAAATGAAGCTATTTTTGGCTTTGCTCAACTTCAAACAGCTTAAAGCCCATGGCTACGAACCTAACTAAGTAGGTGGGAGTAATTAAATAGAAAATAATTGGTCAGCTTGAGGAGATAGGGAAGAAACAAGATGTTTGGGTGTGATAAATTATTGTGCCTACCTACTTAATTTTCCAGATTGCGATGGCTGGGAGCATAAAAACTAAAAGAGATCAGTAGTACGATCAAAGCGATACTCAGACCAATTGCTGTACCTGAAATAAGTACAATGTCAGAATTTTTAATGGCGATCGCGATCGATGCCCAAACAAAAACGCCAGCATAAGCAAAATCTAGCCGAGGCAGGGTAACCAGATGAGTAATAAAGCCAGCTAGCAACAACATGATTACCGTCCATACTGCTGCACCAATTCCCCAGCCGTTCCACTGCCAAGATTCTAAAACAGTTGCGCCATTAACTATCGTCGCCACGCTAATCCAGGCTAAATAAATACTAATTGGAGTGCGAATCAACCACCGATCCCATCGGGAAATATGACGCTTGAAAGGCAAACGCCAATAGGCAGCGATTAGGGGCAAAAGTATTCCTAACATCGCCAAAAACGACAGGGCATATTGTCGATATAAAAAACAGAATACCCAAACAACCTGCGCCATAGAAGCGATCGCCAGCTTGTAGCCAATTTGTTGTAATAAAAGATTGTTGCTTTGGGCGGGTAAAATCTGGTAAACAGCCAAGCTAATTACACCAAGATAGATCAAACCCCAAATGGCAAAAGCATAATTAGCAGGTGTTATGAGAACATCGGGAAAAATCTGCTGGGAAATCTCACCAATATTTAAGCCATTGGGGGGATCGATATTAGCCCAAATGTTCGTACCAAAAGCAGCAAGAATGGCAATTAAGGTTAGTATTTGTCTAATAGTGATTGGTTTACGATTTCTCCCCTGGCGATCGCGCATAGACTAAGATTTTTTTACTATTTTGATTAGTGATAGCAGAGCTATTTTATTTTAAACACTCTCGATTGTAAAAACCAAAATTTCCCAACGGGGTTACATGACTAAAAATAAATAGTTATCATATCGAACCAGATCTTCAATACCAACTGATTAGCCAAGTTAATCGATGCTTCAAAAATTTAGTTTAATTATTCTAGGTATTTCAGCAACGCTCTATATTACTATTTGTCTGATGTTGCGTTGGGGACAAACTAAATTAATATTTTTTCCCCATCATTTAATTAGATCTACACCTGAAGAACATAATTTAGTTTATCAAGACGTTTGGCTTGATGTGGGTCGAGAAAAAATTCATGGCTGGTGGATTCCTTCTTCGTCGGTTGCAGCACCAACCCTATTATATTTTCATGGCAATGGTAGTAATAATGGCGATCTGACTGAGATTGCAGCAATCTTTCACTCTTTGGAAGTATCGATACTACTAATTGATTATCGGGGTTATGGCAAAAGCAGCCCGACATTTCCCAATGAAGCCAGAGTCTATGAAGATGCGATCGCAGCTTGGACATATTTAACTGCTGAACTTCGTCTAAAACCCCAAAATATATTTGTCTATGGTCATTCTTTGGGAGGAGCAGTTGCCATCGAGTTAGCGTCTCAACATCCCGAAATGGCAGGTTTAATAGTGGAGGGAACTTTTACCTCAATTAAAGATCTGGCAGATTTAGATGGGTGGTTACAAATTTTTCCTTTGAGCTGGATTCTAACCCAGCATTTTGATTCCATTACTAAAATAAAATCTTTACAGACACCAGTATTGATCTTTCATGGCAATGCCGATGAAATTATTCCTGTTTCTATGGCTCAAGAATTATTTGCGATCGCACCCGAACCAAAACAGCTCGTGATTATTCCCGAAGCCAACCACAACAATTTACATCTGGTTGGAGGTCAACAATATTTCTGGAGTTTGCAACAGTTTATTAAAGCCAATCAAACTTAATTTTTTGCTCTTGGTAAGACAAGGTTTTGCTTGGCTCTTGACATCCCTAATCGTAAATCACCGATCGACTGTATAGTCGTTCTTTTTCGCCATAACCAGAGAATAAGATATTGCCGTATACAACGCCCAGAAAGAACTATTCATGCTAGATATCGTCCCCTCAGTCAAATTTGATAGCAAAACATAGGTCAAAAATAAAAGAGGCCAAAACCCTTCGGGGGTGTTAGTTTTTCTTAATAATCCCAGAGACTGAACCGTAGCACTCAAAAAGCTCAAAACAAAGACGACCAAGCCGATTAATCCCAAAGACAGCCAAATATCAAGAAAGCCATTGTGGGCATAGATTACAGATACTCTCATGGCAAACTGCACATATCCCGAAGGACCATCGTAGCCATTCCAAAACGCCGACAAACCGTAACCCAACCAAGGTTTGAGCTGGATCTGATCCCAAACATATTGCCAGATAACTGTTCTCCCAGACAAAGTTGCATCTTTGCCCACCGAGGTAAATAGAGAATCAGAACCAATATATCCAGTGACAAAAATCAGAGCAACAAAGCCGATTAGAGTCAAGGCTAACACTGCCGAAACCATCACCTCATACCGCCATCTAAAAACACGGTAAATTAGACACAGGATCAACATTAGGGCAAAAGTTGCGATCGCCGTTGCCGAACGAGACATGATTATTGCTGCACAGTTGAGAGCTAGTAGTCCCCAGTAAACCCAACTATACCTTTCGCCCCGAACAGCATTGAGAAAAAAGACGACTCCCCCAGGAGCCATAAATGCTCCAAATAGGTTTTTATGAGTAAATACCCCTCGTAAAGCCCCTTCATGAACTCCAGCCATGATGCCATATTGAGGAATACCTATCGCAAACAAAAAGCTCAAAATCAACAACAATCCATAAGTCCAACAAAGTAGATTCATCTGTTGGCGCAAAGTATATCGAGTTGCTAAATACAGTCCAAAGCCAGTAGTGCCAAGGGCATAGACGCTGTAACGAAAAGTCTTGTCTGGATCGATTGACCAGAAATAAGAGGAACAAATAATTGCCATAAAGAGCAATAGCAGTTTGTTGCTCAAGAGTGTTTCTAAAACTTTCTTCCATCGCATTGCTAGGAGAATAAAAGTTACAAAATAGATTAGAAGCGATATTTTGGCGTTGAGCGATAGGTCTAAGGAACTAAGATCTACGCCATCACCTTCATTAGCACCTCCAGTCAAAATAAGCGGGACAATAGCTTGGGATATGTGAACCAAAGAAAGAATGGAAAAAGTAAATTCAAGAAAATTTAGGGTGTTGCTCTGGTTTGATTCTGCTATGTAAACACTATCCATAAAGTTTAAAACAATTTGATTATTGTTCAAGCTCAATAACTGAACTGACTCAATCTACTCCGATTTTTGCTCTTTAAGAGTGGAAAAACGATTGACCATTGGTATCTTTATAATATTTTTTAATAAAAATATAGAAAAAATAGCGTTAGTTGAGTTGCTTGGCTACACACCATGAATTTTAAACCAGATGCAGTGTGGCAGCCTAAGATAGCCATCAGCTCATTTGAGAAAGTGTCAGCAGCTTTACTGCATGATTGCTGGCGCATCTTATAAATTAAAAAAATTAAGTTTATTTTCATAAATATCCCTTAACTTACTCAGAAGTAGAGATATCTCTAAATTGAGGGAAAAAACCAACATTATGAATATCAATCCCTGGACTTCGATCAAACATCAACCTTTACCTTTAGCCTTTAGCAATTTGGGCAGTGAAGATTTAGTAGCTCTGATTCATCCTGCACTGGTAGTAGCCTTTGTCTTTCCTATGGTAGGTATTGTGTCTTATTTTGCTTGGCAAACTCGTCAGCGTCGTTTAGCAGATAAAAATAGCAAAAGCAAGATTCCTGCGGTAGTGGGACGAGAACACGTAAAGGTTGGACGCTGGCTGGCTACTAGTGTAGTTGTAGTATCTTTGATTGCCTTAGCCTACTCGATCGTTTATAAAAGCTTTATTAAAGCCAACCTTTGGGAAAACAACAATCCCAGAGCAATTCTAATTATCTTAATGTTTGTCGCCACCATTGCTTCGTTAGTCTTATTGCTACAGGCTAAAGCCAAATTATGGCGCGGTATCTTCGCCACGATGACGGGAATGGGTTTGGTGATTATTGGCGAACAAGAGGGAGTCTGGCGACTGGCAGATCAATGGTATTGGTCACACCACTATTATGGAATAGCAGTGTCTTTGCTGATGATCTTTTCCATTGCCATCTTGGACGATATTTATCGCGATCGCACTAACACCTTACGCAATATTCATATAATTCTCAATTGCTTTGCCTTGCTGCTATTTATCGGTCAAGGGGTGACGGGGGCGCGAGATTTATTAGAAATTCCTCCCATAGGGAAGCAGGCAAAAGCACCAGTTGAGTCGGCATCTCCCCTAAAAACAGCCCAGTCGATTCAGGGAAATACTATCGGGCGAGTTCCTCAAATTGATCCTAATTAATATTAATTTTGTTTTAAAAGTGCGATCGCTGGCTTTTGAATCGGCGGATTCTGCCTAATCTGTGACGGACGATACCTGCCCTGTTCTTCAAGGGCAGGGTCACTTGATTTGCTCCTGATCCTAAAGATAGATTGGTTTGATTACAAATTACACGCTTAAAGCCAGGTTGTTTTGCATCTGGAGAGCATACTGATGTTGCTTAATTTTTCCTTGCTTTAAATAAAGAACGGCAGCACGTTTAGAGTCTTCGAGGGCTTGGCGTTTTTCGCCGATTCGATAGCGAACCACACAAAGATTCCCATAAGCATCAGCATCATCAGGATTGAGATTTAACGCTTGGTTAAAGTCTTCAATTGCACCCTGATAATCCTTTCCAAAATACTTATTCATTCCCAAATCTAAATACTCTTTAGCTCGATTCTCAGAAATTTGCTCTTGATTCATTAGTTTAATAATTTTTAATTTTGCTCTTATGGGAGTGGGAGTTAGTAGAATCAATCTCTGACCGTTGGTCAAATCTAAGCTAAACACACTGCAAAATGTTTAAACCAACAAAATCCTTCGACTTATTTCTTTTGATAATTTTTTGATGTTAAGTACCAAGACTATGGCGACTTGTTTTTGCAACTTTGTTCACGGCTTATAAACCCCCTCTACATAGAAAACCGTAGTTTTTGAATCGGCAACGAAGCAAGTTAAATGGCAAGACATACTTGCTATTCGATTTAAGCCCGTGAGTTGTCCGCCAGGTTTCAACAGCCTGGTTGTATAAGCTGAGAAAACCTCAACATATCTCATATGCGAAGCTCTATCCTAAACAAAGGCGACGATTCGCCGTATGTATTCACTTATCCACAGGGATTCCCTTGACCGAAGGTGTCCTAAAGTATATGTTATGCCCTGGTCCTAAAGGATATATCTGCGGATATACCCTTTATGGTTACATCACGCTATCCCGTAGAACACTCAAACTGGATGGGGTTTAGTCTTTAAACCTTAATTTTCAAACAAGCGAAATATACAGCCAACTATTTGTTTTTGGTCACGATTGAACTCGGACTTTCCTCATTAATGCCTTATTTTTTTCTGGTATTCTGTAAAACTGTTTACAAATTAAGCATTAAGATTAGCTAATGTTATCGCCATCTGATCTAAGGCTTGATCGTAGCTTCAATGGCACTGCGGTATGGTTCTAATTCTTAAAGTAATTCGACATCAAGTTTGTAGCTCATCCTTGATTTAGCGGAGGTAGTTTAAGTATTGTTGATCTGCGATCGCTCTGATTGTCTGGTAAGAGATATCTTTATGATTGATTCAACTTCCAAGATATTTCACCACAATGGCGAATATGAGATAATCCAAACTCAAGCATAATCAAGTTTTAACAGAAAATTGTAACAAAATGTTTAACTTTACAGGTGAAAGACCGAGCAATTTAGGAGTAACAGACGGTAAGTTAGCTGCTTGTCCAGGAACTCCTAACTGCGTCAATAGTCAAAGCGATAATACTCAGTCAAAGATCGAACCATTACCTGCCAAGTCTATTGCTGAAATCAAACAGGTGGTAGAGAGCATGGACAGAACTACCATCATTGAAGAAACAGATAATTATCTTTATGCAGAATTTAAAAGCAAGCTAATGGGTTATGTAGATGATGTCGAGTTTTATCTTGACCCTGGCGCAGGTGTAGTTCAAGTGCGTTCTGCTTCACGCCTGGGAAAATCGGACTTGGGAGTCAATCGCAAGCGAGTTGAAGAAATTAGAAGCAAACTCCAATAAACCGACCAAATATTAGAAAATAAATCATAAGAATTACTAGGGTTAAGTTAGCTTGACCCTTTTTTATTACACGTACCAAACAATTGTTCATGGTTCAAGCTATGCCTACTACTGCATCCAGTAATAAATCTCTTGCTGCTGCCAATATTACTGCCAAGCTCAATTTGGGTGAGAGTTTAGCTAATGCTGACTATAGCAATCTCGATCTTTATGCGATCGCTCTTAACAACGCCAATCTAGAACAGGTCGATTTTTCCCAGAGTATTTTAACCAATGCCGAGCTGGTGGGCGTGAATCTAACAGGAGCAAATCTTCGCGGTGCCGACTTAAGAGGAGCAAATTTGACAGGAGCGAATTTAACGGGAGCAGATTTAACAGGAGCGTATTTGAGTCGTGCGGATTTACGTCAGGTCAACTTGAGCGATGCTATTTTGCAAGATACACAGTTTCAGCTGACTATTTACGATCACGACACCGTTTTTCCTGAAGGATTTGACTATCAAGGTTCGGGTGCGGTAGGTCCAAAAGCCAAACTTAACGGAGCTTTCCTCAATACCGCCAATCTACGAGGAGTGGATTTGACAGGGGCAAAAATGATGGGTGCTTATCTCAGTGGGACAGATTTCACGGGGGCTATCTTAGATGATGTTTCTTTTAGCGGGGCGAATCTGCAAAAAGCCATTATGACAGGAGCTAGTTTGCGCAATGCTCGTTTGGGCAATACCGAACTTGGAGGTGTCGATCTTCGGGCTGCGGATCTGACTGGGGCAAACTTGGAACATATTCAAAACATAGCTGGGGCTGACTTCAGTTTCGCCAAAGGCTTAAGCGAAGAGGCGCGATCGGCTATTTTAAGCTTTCCCGCATCAGATTTGACTACCTGGAATGGTTATACTCGCTGCACTACTAGAGATAGTTTGGAAAATCAGCTGTAGATCTTTGAGTCAATAAAGCTTTTAATTAAGGTGGGCATTACAACATCAATTATCACCTCTCATATTGCTTAAAATGCCCACCCTACATTTGAATCAAATGCGATCGCCTGTGATAGCCAATCCTTAACATATTCTGTTTTATCTTAATAACAAAAATTGGTGCTGTTAATCTGTAAACTAATTTAGATCGAAACAAATAGGAATTAGCAGTTGGTATGAGCTATCGGATGGATCGGCGGGCGTATGCGGATACTTTTGGTCCTACAGTGGGCGATCGCATTAGGTTAGCGGACACAGAATTATTTATTGAAGTCGAACGGGACTACACTACCTACGGCGATGAGGTGAAGTTTGGTGGGGGTAAGGTAATCCGTGATGGGATGGGACAATCTGCCATAACTCGCGAACAGGGAGCGGTGGACATGGTAATTACTAACGCCCTAATTCTTGACTGGTGGGGAATCGTCAAAGCCGACATCGGAATCAAAGACGGCAAGATTTATAAGATAGGGAAGGCAGGAAACCCGCAGATTCAGGACAACATAGATATCATTATCGGGGCTGCAACCGAGGCGGTAGCGGGGGAAGGACATATTGTTACTGCTGGTGGGATTGATAGCCACATCCACTTTATTTGTCCCCAACAGATTGAAACGGCGATCGCTTCTGGGATTACGACGATGATTGGTGGGGGAACGGGACCCGCGACGGGGACTAACGCGACCACCTGTACTCCTGGGGCGTGGAACATCTGGCGGATGCTGCAAGCTGCGGATGCTTTTCCGATGAATTTGGGCTTTCTTGGTAAGGGTAATAGTGCCAAACCCGAAGGACTGGAGGAACAGGTACGGGCAGGGGCGATGGGGCTAAAGCTGCACGAAGATTGGGGGACGACACCTAAGGCGATCGATACTTGTTTGAGCGTTGCTGACCAGTACGATGTTCAGGTAGCTATCCATACCGACACCCTCAACGAGGCTGGCTTTGTGGAAAATACCATTGCTGCTTTTAAAAACCGAGTAATTCATACCTACCACACCGAAGGGGCAGGGGGGGGACACGCTCCCGATATTATTAAAGTCTGCGCCCAAAGTAACGTTCTACCTTCTTCTACCAATCCCACCCGTCCTTTTACCGTTAATACTTTAGAAGAACACCTGGATATGCTGATGGTGTGCCACCACCTCGATAAAAGCATTCCCGAAGATGTGGCTTTTGCCGAGTCTCGTATTCGTCAGGAAACCATCGCAGCGGAAGATATTCTGCATGATTTGGGGGCTTTTAGCATGATTGCCTCCGATTCTCAAGCAATGGGAAGAGTTGGGGAAACAATTATTCGCACTTGGCAAACCGCCCATAAAATGAAGCTACAGCGGGGTATACTCCCCTCTCCTACAGGAGAGGGGACGGGGGAGAGGTCAGATAATTTCCGCGCCAAACGCTATATCGCTAAATATACAATTAATCCTGCTATCACTCATGGTATTGCGAGTCATGTCGGTTCGATAGAAGAGGGGAAGCTAGCAGATATCTGTCTTTGGAAACCAGCAATGTTCGGCGTTAAACCTGAAATAGTGATCAAAGGTGGCGCGATCGCTTATGCTCAGATGGGCGATCCTAATGCCAGTATTCCTACACCCCAACCCGTGTATATGCGTCCGATGTTTGGCAGCTACGGTGGTGCCAGAACAGCTACTTCTTTTACCTTTGTTTCCCAAGCTGCGATTGATGCTGGTATTCCCAAACAAGTTGGCTTACAAAAAAAGGCGATCGCCGTTACTGATACTCGCAATTTAAGCAAAATTGACATGAAGCTTAACGATGCCTTGCTCAATATTGAAGTCAATCCCGAAACTTATGAAGTCAGAGCAGATGGCGAACTATTAACCTGCGAACCTGCTAAAATTTTACCTATGGCGCAGCGATATTTCTTATTTTAAAAGCTATTTTCCCTATAATCTAATTGATTTTATGGTTGATAGAGCAAATTGAAAAGCAATAATATACCTTCAAAACACATTAAGAGGAAATTATTTAAATGAGTGAACGTAAAGTAGCTTTGATCACTGGGATTACGGGTCAAGACGGTTCTTATTTAAGTGAGTTTTTATTAGAACAAGGTTATGAAGTTCATGGTATTATTCGTCGAACTTCTACCTTTAACACAGATCGCATCGACCATCTATACGTAGACCCCCACAGTCCAGAAGCAAAGTTATTTTTACACTATGGCGACCTCACCGATGGTACTACCTTGAGGCGAATTCTCGAAGAGGTTAAGCCCGTTGAAATATATAATTTGGGCGCACAGTCTCACGTGAGGGTCAGCTTTGATTCTCCCGAATATACTGTTGACTCGGTAGGTATGGGTACTTTACGTCTATTGGAAGCGATCAGAGATTACCAGCAACGGACGGGGATTGAGGTCAAGTTTTATCAGGCTGGCTCTTCAGAAATGTTTGGCAAAGTTCAAGAAGTTCCCCAAAAAGAAACTACGCCTTTCTATCCTCGTAGTCCCTATTCCTGCGCTAAGGTTTATGCCCACTGGCAAACTATCAACTATCGCGAGTCTTACAATTTGTTTGCCTGCAACGGCATTTTATTTAATCACGAATCTCCCCGTCGGGGTGAAACTTTTGTCACGCGCAAGATTACCAGAGCGGTGGCTCGGATTGTGGAAGGGACGCAAAAGAAACTATATTTAGGCAATCTAGACTCAAAAAGAGACTGGGGCTATGCCAAAGACTATGTTAAGGCAATGTGGTTGATGCTTCAGCAAGACCAACCCGATGATTATGTGGTCGCCACGGGAGAAACATACGAAATTAGAGAATTTCTGGATATTGCTTTTGGTCACGTAAACTTAAACTGGCATGATTATGTGGCATTCGATCCGCGTTATCTGCGTCCTGCGGAAGTCGATTTGTTGATTGGCGACCCGACTAAAGCTAAGGAAAAACTGGGCTGGCAGCCTTCAGTAACTTTTGAAGAACTAGTAAAGCTTATGGTCAACGCCGATCTTATCAATCTTAATTTACCTACTCCTGACGGTAGTAATGGCAATGATAGTGCTGTTTTGCGTCGCAATTTTGCCACCATTGTTGACTAGATTACGCTGATTTTTCCGCGCGGAAGTTGCAAATAGTCAATAGAACATAAATCTGGTTCGATGTCTGAGATGTTTACCTAATTTAATTCAAGATTAGTAATGTTAAGCTTACAAGACAAAAATATTCTGGTTACTGGTGGTGCTGGTTTTTTAGGCAAGCAGGTAGTTGACCAGCTATGTAAGGCTGGAGCGAGTTTGGGCAAAATTAGCACACCACGATCGCACGAACTAGACCTTTGTAAATGGGAAAATTGCCAACAGGCGGTCAAAAACCAAGACGTTGTAGTTCACTTGGCTGCTCATGTAGGCGGGATTGGCTTGAACCGCGAAAAGCCTGCGGAGTTGTTTTATGACAACCTCATGATGGGTACTCAGCTAATCCATGCTGCTTATCAAGCAGGGGTAAAAAAGTTTGTTTGCATTGGTACGATTTGTGCCTATCCCAAATTTACTCCCGTACCTTTTAAGGAAGATGACTTGTGGAATGGTTATCCTGAAGAAACTAACGCTCCCTATGGCATTGCTAAAAAGGCTCTTTTGGTTCAGTTAGAAGCCTATCGACAACAATATGACTTTAACGGAATTTATCTGTTGCCTGTCAATCTCTATGGTCCAGAAGACAATTTCGACCCCAACAGCTCTCATGTAATTCCTGCCTTGATTCGTAAGGTTCATCAAGCACAACAAAAGGGAGATCGAGAGTTACCCGTATGGGGAGATGGTAGCCCTACCCGTGAATTTCTCTATGCTACCGATGCTGCACGGGGTATTGTTATGGCAACTCAAAAATATAACGAGCCTGCACCAGTTAACTTAGGAACTAATTATGAAATAGCTATTAAGGATCTGGTAAAAACCATCTGCGAATTAATGGATTTTCAGGGTGAAATTATCTGGCAGACCGATAAACCCAATGGTCAACCCCGTCGTTGTTTGGATACCCAAAGAGCTAAAGAAAAGTTTGGCTTTGTAGCAGAAACAGAATTTCGTCAGGGGTTGAAAAATACGATCGACTGGTATCGCCAAAACGCAGACTGACGGTAGGGACATTTTTAATTCAAGTCATTTGGTTTTTATTGGGAATGACTATAATGTAAAATTTTTGCAGTTTTGTTCCCTATAACTATTGCTTGAGCATAAAGTTTTTGGATAGTATCGAAGTAGCACTGAAATAAACAATTAAAGAGTAAAAAGAGCTTATTATTTACTCTCAGAGGTTCAAAACTTGCGATCGCTGGTTCATTCCCAATTTTCATTCCCAATATGTATAGTCAAAGATTAGAAGAAAGTGGAATGAAGTTTGTCGGAGTAGATCTTGGTTGGTCATCTGGTGCCAGTGGTTTGTGTTGTTTAGCTTGGCAAGATGGCAGTTTAAAGATATTAGAAATCGCTACTGTTTTGGAACTAAACAATATTTTAGCTTGGATTGACCGCTGGGTAGCTCCGACAGTGCCAGCCTCGATCGCCGTCGATGCACCGACAATTATCAACAATCAAACTGGCATGAGGTTAGCCGATAAACTAACCCACAAATATTTTGGTCGCTATCATGCAGGATGCTATCCTGCCAACTTGAGCCTTCCCTTTGCCGAGCACACGGTTGGTTTTGGTAACAGCTTGCTCGATAAAAACTTTCAACACGCGCCGATGATCGAGCCAAGGCAATTAGGAAGATATCAAATAGAAGTTTTTCCTCATCCTGCCACAATTACGCTGTTTGGTTTAGAGAAAATTCTCAAGTACAAGAAAGGTAAAATAGCCGATCGCCGACGGGAGTTAAACAAGCTCCGAAGCTACATCACTAATGTTTTACCTTGATTAGAACCTGCCCTGAGTAGAGATAGTTTGAAACACATTCCTACAGTCGAGCTACCCCAAGAGAATGCTCTCAAACAAACTGGCAAAGAACTAAAAACTATTGAAGACAAGCTTGATAGCTTACTATGTGCTTATATAGCTGCATACTGGTGGTATTGGGGAGAAGCCAAAAACATGGTCTTGGGTAATCTTGATACTGGCTATATTGTCATTCCTCATGCTTTGTCAAAATAACCCAGGCGATCGCCTTAGCTGAGAAACCCAGAAACGTGGCACAATAAAATACGTTTATTTATAAAAAATTAACCGTTAATTTAGCTAACCTACTCGTTCAATATACAACGATTAATATGACTGCAACACTCCAAGCACCAGCCAAAACTCGTCGCCAGGTTTTTCCCTTCACGGCTATTGTGGGACAAGAAGAGATGAAACTAGCTCTTTTACTCAACGTAATCGATCCCAAGATTGGTGGAGTGATGATCATGGGCGATCGCGGTACGGGTAAATCTACAACTATTCGCGCTTTAGCCGATTTGTTACCAGAAATTGATGTAGTAGAAGGCGATCCGTTTAATAGCGATCCTCAAGATCCCGACTTGATGAGCGATGAGGTCAAACAAAAAGTCGAACAGCAGTTGCCGATCGACGTTGTTAAAAGAAAAGTTCAGATGGTCGATCTGCCCCTTGGTGCAACGGAAGACCGTGTGTGTGGCACAATTGATATCGAAAAAGCTCTAGCTGAGGGAGTCAAAGCCTTTGAACCTGGACTGTTGGCAAAGGCTAACCGAGGAATTCTTTACGTGGATGAGGTCAACTTGCTTGACGATCACTTAGTAGACGTGCTGTTAGACTCGGCTGCTGGGGGATGGAACACCGTAGAAAGAGAAGGCATTTCCATTCGACACCCTGCACAGTTTGTCATGGTTGGTTCGGGAAACCCTGAAGAAGGAGAACTACGTCCTCAGCTGCTAGATCGCTTTGGGATGCACGCAGAGATTCATACTGTTAAAGAACCAGATCTTAGGGTGCAAATTGTAGAGCAAAGAGCAGACTTCGACAGCAATCCGAGTGCCTTTGGCGAAAAATATGCCGAAGAACAAATAGTTCTCCAAGACAAAATTGTTAAAGCGCAACAGCTACTACCTTCCGTAACAATTGATTACGATTTGCGAGTCAAAATTTCGGAAATTTGCTCCGAATTAGATGTAGACGGCTTACGGGGAGATATTGTTACTAACCGCGCTGCTAAGGCGATCGCTGCTTTTGAGGAACGTACAGAAGTAACGATTGATGATATCCGTCGGGTAATTGTTCTTTGTCTGCGCCATCGCCTGCGTAAAGACCCCCTAGAGTCTGTAGATTCGGGTTACAAGGTAGAAAAATCCGTTGCTCGCATTTTTGGGTTAGAACTAGAAGAATAAAGTTCTATACTAAATTATTTGCTGCTCAATCTGATGATAGATAGCAGCACCCGTTCTATTTTTGTCTTATGGCAGTAACCACATCTAAGCAAAGAACAATACTAGAAGATTCGGAAGTACCCTTAATTGAACTGCGCGATGTCAGTAAATCTTTTGGCAACAAAGTAATTTTAGATCGCGTTAATCTGAAAGTAAAACGAGGAGAAGCCTTAGTAATTATTGGACCCTCTGGAACGGGCAAATCAACTATTCTGAGAATGATTGCGGGCTTAATGTCTATCGATCGGGGAAGAATTTATATTAATGGGCAGAAGCGTCAAGGCTTAATTGAAGACCAAAACGAGCCTTTGGGCATTTCTATGGTGTTTCAGCAAGATGCTTTGTTCGACTCTTTGACGGTAGAACAAAATGTCGGCTTTTCCCTCTATCAGCACTCAAATCTCGACCATCATAAGATCAAAGCTTTGGTTGACGAGAAGTTAGAAATGGTGGGACTAGGGGGAACTAACGATAGCTTACCCTCTGAGCTATCTGGAGGGATGCGTAAACGCGTCAGTTTTGCTCGTGCGATCGTATCTAACCCAGAAAACCCCAAAAGTAGACCAGAAATAATTTTGTACGATGAGCCTACTGCGGGTTTAGACCCCATTGCTTCTACTGTAATTGAAGATTTGGTGCGAGATTTGCAGTGTACAGAAAAGGGATGCGGTACTTACATTATGGTTAGTCATCAAAACAGTACAATCCGTCGGACTGCCGATCGCGTGGTTTTTTTGTATGGCGGAAAATTGCAGTGGTCGGGTACGGTTGATGAAATTGATACTACCGATAACCCTTTGGTCAGGCAATTTTTCAGTGCTAGTGTCAAAGGACCAATTCGTGTGGTCGATTAAATTGGTAAATTTAAAAATAAAGCGAGGAGAGATATGCGATCGCGCACTCAAAGAGAAGGTTCTGTTGGTTTGCTAATTATATTTGGTATTCTACTGTTCGGTGGAGTAATTCTGTGGATTAAAGGCTTTGCCTTCGGCAAAGAAAGCTACAAGATTGTTGCTGATTTTCCCGATGTCAACGGCATTCAAGAAGGAGATGGAGTGCGCTATCGGGGGTTACAGGTGGGTAGGGTTGAAGAGGTTCAACCCAGTACTAACGGAGTTGATGTTGTAGTTGAAATCGATTCTAGCGAGCTGTTGATTCCCAAAGATGCTACTCTCAAAGCCAGAAGCTCTGGATTAATTGGCGAAACCTTTATTGAGATTGTTCCTCAGTCCGAGCTATTGATAGAAACTGACAACTTAAGCCCCATCGGTTCGGACTGTAATTCAGAACAGATTGTCTGTGATAATGCCCGCCTTGAGGGAGAAA
Organism: Pleurocapsales cyanobacterium LEGE 10410; assembly: GCA_015207195.1. Classification (GTDB taxonomy): domain Bacteria; phylum Cyanobacteriota; class Cyanobacteriia; order Cyanobacteriales; family Xenococcaceae; genus Waterburya. Next base: position 22,421 of record JADEXJ010000017.1, on the reverse strand, counting down.
AAGGTATTACCCTAGATGATCTGCTGCCTTACACCTATCGCTTTAGTCGAGCCTATGGCGAACCAGAATTTGTCGATCAAGTTGATTCGGCTTTAGGAAACGCTGCGGTGGCAGCAGATGAAATTGCTGCTCTTACTAGAGATACCTCTGCTTTAGTCAAAGATTTACAGCAGGAAGTTTCCAATATCTCTACCGTTACTCAAACAGTGACCGATGTAGCTAACGACACCTCCACTGAACTGGTAGCTACAGCACAAACTTATCGAGAAACTGCCCAGCAAATTAGTCGGCTGGCTAGCAATGTTGAAGAATTAATCGACCAGAACGAAAATAATTTAACCAGTACCTTAAGCAGCATTAAAACAACCAGCGATCGCCTAAGTGGTCTAGTAACCAAAATAGATCGCAGCGTTGATGCTACTGATACCGAACAATTGGCTAATAATTTAGCAGAGTTAACTACCAATGCGGTCGTTGCCTCGCAAAACCTAAAAAATATTTCCGAAAGTTTTGGCAGTCAGGAAAGTTTGGTTAATCTGCAACAGACTTTAGATTCAGCTAGGGTAACGTTTGATAATGCTCAGAAAATAACCTCCGATCTCGAATCTATTACAGGGGATCCCACCTTCCTAAAAAATGTCCGCGAACTGGTTAACGGCTTGAGTAATTTAGTCTCTACTACCGAACAGCTAGAACAACAGATCAAAACAGGTCGAGCAATCGCGCCTATTCAGGATGCTTTATCTGTCTCTCCTAACACCTCTCAATCTGCAAAGTAATCAAGCCTCTTGAGACAAAATAAGTTCAAGAAACCACCAAAATTTGATTATCAAACAGGTTTAAGGAGCAAACTCCTAAGTTTTCAATAAGCGAGTGGAATAAACTAAGGTTTTCTTGGTATTTCCTCGCTTCAAATTAGATGCTGTCTAACTCAAATTCGGATTCGGTTGTTTAGGTATGTCTTAAAATAACAGTACGCTAGAATCTACACTATTTAGCAGTAACCAAATGTTACTGTCCTTCGCCATAAAGATGAAAGTTGAAGAATATCTCAGACAAAATCAGGAGTCGATCGCAGAACAGTGTAAAACTATTGCCGATAATGGCTCAAGAGCAATTATTACCGTCAAAGAAAATGGTGCAAACTACATTCATCAGGTAAGCACGGTTGAGAAGTTTACCGAAACACTACCTGACAACAAATTCTTCAAAAAAATGCGCGATGGTATTAACAACGCTGTACTCAACAAGGTGATTCCTGTAGTCATTTTTGAAAGACAAAAAGCCCGAATAACCAGCCTCCCAGATTACTTTAAATATGAAGAATAAGCCAAGCATTATAGTCGTTCTAATTAATTTCCGTACCCTCTCAGTACATGCGGGCGACGCGGTCCCTACGGGATACCGTAAACATATATCCTTTAGGACTCCTTAATCCCGACTCCTTAATCCCGACTTCCTACTCCCTACTCGCCAGCCAATAGCTTTCAATGTCCCAATTTAACTTTGTACGACTATGAACAGCAATATTGGAAAAATTTTCGCAAGAATTGACAAGACTAAAAAAGTGATTAATCGTATGCTCTTTAAATGAATACAATGCAGCATGACAACGCCAACAACGAAAACTATTCTTTTTTTGGTATTGGAAAATGATCCAGCGACACAAGTTTTATTCTACATCTATCGTTCCTGTGGTAAAGTTTTCGGCATCAGCTGTGGCTGTAGCTTTTTTGTCTTTGGGGCTTAGTGGATGTGGCGGTGGAGAACAAGAAGCCCAACAACCTCAAGCGATCGCCGTCAAGTTAAAAACCTTAGAGTCTGCAACCCTGATCGATAGTAGTGAATATGTCGGTTCGCTACAGGCTAGGGATCGAGTCAGTTTGGCACCCCGTACCGATGGCAGAATTTTAGAAATCTTCGTGCGTCAGGGCGATCGCGTACCAAGGGGCGAGCCGATCGTTAGATTAGAGCCAACTCAAGAACAAGAGGATGTTAACGCAGCTACCCAAGCAGTTAACGTCGAACAAGCTAGGTTAGGACAGGTACAGGCGGAACTAAGAACTGCCGAAGCCAATCGCGCTGCTGCTGCTGCGGAAGTAGAAAGTGCTAGGGCGGATGTTCAAGATTTAGAAGCCGAAGTAGAACTGGCGCAGATCAATATTGAACGCACCAGAACCCTAGTCGAAGGTGGTGCATTGCCTCAACAAAACTTAGACGATGATAACCGCGATCTTAAAAGTACGATTGCTCAACTCAACTCTCGTCAGGAAACCCTCAACGCAGCCAGGAAATCTTTACAGGCAGCCGAAAGACAGGTAGAACAAGCTAGAGCCAACATTGGGGGACAAGAGGCAGCGATCGCCCAAGCAGAGGCAGAATTAGGTTCGGTTAGTCAAAATTTAGCTTTTAATACGATTAACGCTCCCATTGAGGGCATTGTTGGGAGTTTTGACGAGTATAAGGTAGGAGATTATGTCAACGTTGGGGAACAGTTGACTACTATTACCAGCAATCAAAGCTTCGATCTCAATGTTAATATTCCCGTTGAATATCGCGATCGCTTGCAGCCTGGACTAACTGTAGAAACCATTAACCAAGATGGCAGCACGGGAATAGAAGGCGAAATTACCTATATTGCTCCTTTGGTTCAGCAAAACACCCAATCAATTCTAGCCAAGGCTACTTTTGCCAACAGTAATAGCCTGAGAGATCGAGAATACTTGCGCGTTCGGGTAATTTGGGATGAATCACCAGGAGTTTTAGTTCCCACCACTGCGGTATCTACTTTGGGAGGACAAAACTTTGTCTATTTAGCTAAAGAACAGTCTGAAATAGAGAACAATTCTGATTCCTCAAGGGATAATTCTCAGGAACAGCAAATTCCCGAAGGAGCATTAATCGCCCAACAACAACCAATTAAGTTAGGCAGAATTCAAGACCAAGCATATCAGGTAATTTCTGGTCTTCAAGAAGGAGACAGAATTGCCGTTTCTAATATACTCAGTCTGCAAGATGGTACGGCGATTGAGCCAGCAGAGGAAGAACAACAGCAAGCTGTCAGTAATGCAGAGACAGAAGCCGAATAGATCTAGCACTCTGTTACCCACCATAGATCGTTAATTACCCAGCTTTCGCTAGAACATTGTCTTTACTAGTCACCAATCTTAATGCTTCTTGATATTGCAGATCTGCTTCAGTAGCAATTTGAGCATAGGTAATCGGCTGTTGTGATATTACGTCATCTGGAGTAATGCCTAGCTTATTAATATCTGTATGATTGGGAGTTTCATATTTTGCTACCGTTACCGCCAAGCCTGCGCCGTCGGGTAGTTCAAACAATGATTGAATCAAGCCTTTCCCAAAAGTTGTCTCGCCCACCAATAAAGCTCTTTCATTATCCTGTAATGCTCCTGCCAAAATTTCACTAGCACTAGCCGTACCTTGATTGACTAATACTACTAGGGGATCTTTAGTCAGAATTTCACTATTGGAATCAAAACTGCCTAAAGCACCCTGACGATTTACCGTATAGACAATCGTGCCATCATCAAGCCACATTCGAGCAATTTCTACTCCAGCCTGTAACAACCCCCCAGGATTATTACGCAAGTCCAAGATATACGCCTCTGCTCCTTGTTGCTCCAGTTTGCTGACTCCATGGGCAATTTCTTTGGCTGCGTTGGCACTAAACTGATTTAACCGAACATAGCCAATTTTCTTATCGGTATTAGTATCTAAAGCAGTGTAAACAGGATTTAGCGTAATGCGATCGCGAACTAGGTCTACCGTACGTGGTTTAGCTGCTTTCTCTTGACTAGATATCCTTAAAGAAACTTTCGTACCGACCGCCCCACGCATTTTTGCTGCTGCTTCGTCTAGAGTGAGAGTTTTAGTATTGACCCCATCAATTTCTAAAATACTATCTCTCGGTTTGATTCCTGCTGCCTCGGCGGGAGAACCAGCTAGGGGCGAAACAACCTCAAGCAATTTGGTCTCAGGATTGACGTTAATCTGTAAACCCACCCCCGAAAGTTCCCCTGACGTATTTACCTGTAAACTATGATACTGCTCTGGTCTAAGTAGTCTGGTAAAGGGATCGTCTAAGCTGGCTAACATTTCTTCAATGGCAGTATAAGTTTCTTCGCGATCGCGCAAGGGTTTTTTGACAAACTTCTCTCTGAGCCTCCACCAATTTTGATGATTAAAGGTTTCATCCAAATAAGACTGATTGACAATACGCCAAGATTGCAGCAGCAGCTTTTGTTCTTCCGTAAAGGCATGAGCATCGGGGGCATACCAACACAGAGAAGCGAACCAGAAAAATACCACTAGGACGAAGGAAAAAACTTTCTTGACCATAAGAAAAATAGGCAATAACTTTATATTTGTTTTAATTTAGCAATTCTTAATTAATTGTTACGCAAAATTAGAGATTATTTTTTTTATCTATCAGCTCACTACCACCAATTTTCTGACACAAGAGTAGTTAACCATACTTGTTCATGGCGTATAATACTACTTTAGGTAAAGCCATCGTAGCTTAAAGCTATGTTACATTTTTAATAGGGGACAAATAGAATAAATATTTTTGATAAACTATCAACCCCCTGATGGACTTAAACAGTAAATATAAACATTACGTGCCGTCTGCACGTTAGTCTGGGGAGATATTTAACCAACTCGCCCTCACTACCCAAAACTTTTACAGCAGTTTTGCCTATCTGAAAGTTTGAGCGATAAAATCTTGAATCTTATAGATAGTCAAACTCGATAAAGTCAATTTGGTAACTCATCCATAACTATTTTTTGTTAGCTAACTTATAGGCTTCATGTTTTCTAAACAAGTAACTGATTCCAAAACTTTTCAGTGGTTTGATGAGCGTCTAGAAATTCAAGCAATTTCCGATGACATCACCAGCAAGTACGTACCCCCCCATGTAAACATTTTTTACTGCTTGGGTGGTATTACTCTAGTCTGTTTCTTGATCCAGTTTGCGACTGGATTTTGCATGACTTTTTACTACAAGCCTAATGTATCTGAGGCTTTTGCTTCCGTAGAATACATCATGAACGAAGTCAGCTTTGGCTGGTTGATTCGTTCCGTTCATCGCTGGTCTGCTAGCATGATGGTTTTGATGATGATTCTCCATACCTTCCGTGTTTATCTTACAGGCGGATTTAAAAAGCCTCGTGAGTTGACCTGGATTACTGGGGTAATCATGGCAGTAATCACAGTTAGCTTCGGTGTGACTGGATATTCCCTTCCTTGGGATCAAATCGGCTATTGGGCAGTAAAAATCGTATCTGGTGTCCCAGCAGCAATTCCTATTGTGGGAGACCAAATGGTTGAACTATTAAGAGGTAGTGCTAGCGTAGGTCAAGCTACTTTGACTCGTTTTTATAGCTTGCACACTTTTGTTTTACCTTGGTTAATTGCAGTATTCATGCTGTTGCACTTCTTGATGATTCGTAAGCAGGGTATTTCTGGTCCTTTGTAAACCCAGAATAAGCAAAACCATCAGGGGTAGTTAACTGCTGCTGATGGTTTTTTTGTAAAATTGTAAATAATTGAATAAATTGTATGTAGAGCATACAGTTCATTCGCTTTTTGATACTGATTGGCACAAAGATTGGCAACTGTAGTAGAGAGTTTCATCTTTACTAGATGCGCCACATCTTCAGTCTTCATGGTAAGTAAAGTGCCTGATTAAACTGACTTAGACAGCCTGAATAGCAATTATTCTGCTCATTTTAATCGCTGATTCCAAGTAAATTTTAGGAGAGATAATTATGTCCACTTTGAAAAAGCCAGATCTAAGCGATCCAGCTTTGCGCGCTAAGTTGGCTCAGGGTATGGGTCACAATTATTATGGTGAACCCGCTTGGCCCAACGATTTGTTATACGTTTTCCCCGTAGTTATTTTAGGCACAATTGGCTTGAACGTCTGTTTAGCCGTTCTCGATCCTGCTATTGCGGGCGAACCTGCCAATCCTTTTGCTACTCCTTTGGAAATTCTACCTGAGTGGTATTTATATCCTGTATTCCAAATCTTGCGCGTTGTTCCTAGCAAACTGTTGGGAATTGCTGCTCAAACAGCAGTACCTTTGGGTTTGATGTTGATTCCTTTTATTGAAAATGTCAACAAGTTTCAAAACCCCTTCCGTCGCCCTGTAGCTACTACAGTATTCTTATTTGGTACTTTGGTAACTATTTGGTTGGGAATTGGTGCAACTTTCCCCATCGACGAATCTTTAACTCTGGGCTTGTTTTAAATCTTAAAAATAACTCAGGGTTTTAGCAGCTTAACGAGGCGTAATAGTTCTCTGCTCGTGCTTAGATGATACTAGGTAGAGTGGCGATCGCTTGCGTCTCGTTATTGATTTAACTTAACAATGCCCGTTACGGCGTTGTCGTAAGATAGAGTTTCTTGGTAAGATACTAAGAAGAGAGTTAACAGTAATTACTGCTTTCTGCCTACAAAGACAGAAGACAAAGCAAGAAGTGGGGACAGCCCGCTTTTTTTGTTGTCTAAATCAACTCAAAAATCCAACTAAACCACCGCTTTTTAGTTGAAGCGCGCTCGCTTTTGCCCAATTATGACTCATCCCGCCGTCCCTAAAATTATCGAACTAGCATCTCCCCTAGCCGATGAACTCAATCTAGAATTAGTAGATGCAGTTTTTCAAACCAATAAAACACCACCTATTTTAAGAATAGACGTAAGAAATCCTCATGGGGACACTAGCTTAGAAAATTGCGAACAAATGAGTCGTATTGTGGAGGAACAGCTAGATCTAACTGATATCATTCCAGGAGCTTATGTCTTAGAAATTTCCAGTCCTGGTGTTTCCCGTACCTTGACCACAGATCGAGAATTTATCGCCTTCAAAGGGTTTGCAGTAACGATTAAAACCTTTGCCCCCTACAAAAACCAGAAACAATGGCAGGGAAGACTGCAACATCGGGATGAGACGGCAATTCACATCAATCAAAAAGGTAAGGCGATCGCGATTCCGCGAGATTTGATTGCTAAAGTACAGCTAGACGACGGATAGCCGAGGAACAAATAGAAGGTCAACAAAATTTAATTAATCTTATTATTAGGAGTGTCATATGACCCTAGTCAGTTTGCCTGGTCTGAGGGCAACAATCGAAGAAATTAGTCAGAGATATAATCTACCAAGCAGTTCGGTAGAAGAAGCTCTAAGAGAGGCTTTGATCAAAGGTTACGAGAAATTTCGCCGTTCTAAAGATCGTGACGAAGAATTTAGCGAAGAATATTTTGAAAATTTTAATGTTCAGCTAGATACAGAAGAAGAAGGATTTCAAATACTTACTACCAAAGTCATAGTAGACGTTAACAAAGATCAAATTGAAGACCGCGACCATCAAATTGCTTTAGGGGAAGTCCGAGAACAGGTAGATGACTCTGAAATTCAAGTTGGAGACTCTGTATTAGTAGACGTTACTCCCGAACAAAAAGATTTTGGACGGATGGCAGCCATCCAAACCAAACAGGTGCTGCTACAAAAACTCCGAGATCAACAGCGGAAGCTGATTCAAGAAGAATTTCAGGATTTAGAAGGTACGGTCTTACAAGCAAGGGTCGTCCGTTTTGAACGTCAATCGGCGATCGTCGCAGTAACTAGCGGTTTAGGACAACCAGAAGTAGAAGCTGAATTACCTAAACGGGAACAACTACCCAATGATACCTACCGTTCTAATACTACGTTCAAAGTCTACCTCAAAAAGGTTAGAGATACTCCCCATCGCGGTCCTCAGCTGATGGTTTCTAGAGCAACAGCAGGACTGGTAGTAGAGTTATTTAGTAATGAAGTTCCTGAAATAGAAGAAGAAATTGTCCGCATTGTTGCAGTTGCCAGAGAAGCCCATCCACCTTCTCGTCATGTTGGAGTACGTACCAAAATAGCAGTAGACACCCTAGAGCGAGATGTGGATCCTGTAGGTGCTTGTATCGGTGCTAGAGGCTCGCGAATCCAGGCGGTAGTCAATGAACTACGAGGAGAGAAAATTGATGTAATTCGCTGGTCGCCCGACCCTGCGACATATATTGCCAACTCCTTGAGTCCTGCAAGAGTAGATAGTGTAGTGCTAGCTAATACAGAAGACAAACAGTCTTTGGTTTTAGTTGCCGAAGATCAGCTAAGTCTGGCGATCGGTAAGGAAGGGCAGAATGTACGGTTAGCTGCTCGTTTAACAGGATGGAAAATCGATATCAAAGATATTGATAAATATGATGAAGCAGCAGAAATGGCAAAATGGGCAGCCCAAGCTGAAGCAGCTAAAGCTAAAGCTAGAGCAGCTGAAGTTGAGGAGGAAGAGGAAATAGAAGTAGAGGCAGTAGAAGCAGAAGCAGAAGCAACAACTGACACGGTTGCCGATCCTGAATCAATTACCGAACCTGAAGTTGAAGAAGATGTTGTCACCCAATCTGACACTTTGGCAGAATCTGAACCTAAGACACAACCAGAAGAAGTTTGAACGACTTGGGCGCGGTTGTAATTTAGACCGCGCTAAAATTCTTTATAGGTACAAAAAAATATTTAATCAAGATTGATTTGAAGCAAAAAAACTATCGTCGATGTATTAGCTGTCGTCGAGTTGCACCAAAAAAAACATTTTGGCGTGTAGTTCGCCTAGCATCGAGTCATGAAATTCAGCTGGATCGAGGAATGGGGCGTTCTGCCTACCTCTGTCCCAATGAGCAGTGTTTTACCCAGGCAAGGCTCAAGAATCGCTTAAAAAATGCCTTGAGAGCTAAAATACCCGAACATATTTATCAAAACTTACAAGAACGATTAAGCTAATAATGTCAGGATAAAAAGATAAAAACTGAGTTTTTAAAACTTAAGTTCGAGATTACCATATAAACTATCTTGTATTTTTCTTTAAAATGAAATCATTAGGTAACTGCTATTGGTAATAATATAAGACTCACCTAACATATTTTTGACTTCAAAAGCTGAGATTTTGTTTAATAGAGTCATAATGTTATCAGCGGTATAGAAACATGAAAGACTACATGGATAAAAAAATGGTCATATAAATATAAACAGTCAACTGAGGGGCATAGTGGATGAACAACGGCAAAGTCAGAATATACGAACTATCAAAAGAATTAAATTTGGACAACAAAGATATCAAAGAGATTTGCGAAGGACTTAATATTGCAGTCAAAAGTCATAGCAGTACGATTACCGAATCTCAAGCAGAGAGAGTTAGGGCAGTGGCGGCGAAATCCCCTCGCGCTGAAAAAGCAGCTAATAGCCCTCAAAAACCATCCAAGATCCTAAAAGCTCCTGCAAAACGCAAGCAGCAAATTTTAGCCGTCCATCATAAAAGTGATACTTCAACTTTTTCTCCAGTGAGTAAGCAAAAAGCAGAATTATCTCCAAAACTAGCTGGTCCCCCTGCTCGACCCAAATCGCCATCGTCAGCGGTAGAAAAATCTTCTGATGATTTAGTACCAGCTAAACCACCTCAAGCCAATGGTTCTTCTCATGACAAAGAACCAAACTCATTTTCAACTAAAGAAAGCGAATCCCCAGAGTCGGTTACTAAGCCAACTTTAATCAAACCTCCAAAACTAGCTGGTCCCCCTGCTAGACCTCAAGCAACTAAAGCAGGCAAAAAAAGTTTTATTCAACCTCCAAGCAAGCCCAAAATACGTTCTATTGAACCGCCTCAAAGCAAGGTAGAAGAAACTAAGGTCGAAGAAACCAAGGTCGAAGAAACCAAAGAAAAGAAAAAAGTTATTGCTCCTTTACCCAAACTCAATCAAAGACCTCAGAAGATTCAAGCGGTTAGCAAGGTAGCTAAAACATCAGATGAAGATGAAGATTTAGAGGAAACTACCAGCGAAACCTTACCCAGTGATGATCTTGAAACAGATGAAATCATCGAAAAAACAGAGGTAAAAAAAGTTGCTCGGCTAAAACGCCCTGCGCCTCCTCGTAAGGTAAAAGAGTGGGAAAACGAAGAGGAAGATGAAGGAAAACAGTCTAAATCTGGCAAGGGAAAAGCAAGCAAGAAACGTCGTGCGCCAAAGCCCTTACTGGATGAAGATGAAGATTTTGATGCCGATTCTAGTGCAGTTCAGGTAAATACTGCGTTTAGTTTGTCTACTGCTCGTCCTGCCAAGCCCAAATCTTTGCAACAGCAGCAGCCAGCAGCCACTACCAATAAAAAACCTCGCAAACCATCGTTTAAAGCAGAGAAAGCTCCCAAAACCGAGCGTCAGCCAAAAGGAAAAGCGGTGCCTACTTTGCCTGAGTCCATCACTTTATCAGACAACCTTACGGTTAGAGATTTGGCAGAAAGACTCAATACTCCTGAGACAGATATTATTAGAGATCTATTCTTTAAAGGAATTCCTGTCAACATTACCCAAACTCTAGATTTAGATACTGCTCGTTTGGTAGCTGAAGAGCTTGGAGTTATTGTAGAAACTCCAGAAGAAAAGTCGGCAGCGGTTAAAGACACTGAAATGCTGGATGCTGACGATCTAGAAAATCTTCAACATCGTCCTCCCGTAGTAACTATTATGGGTCACGTAGACCATGGTAAAACCACATTGTTGGACTCAATTCGGAAGAGTACCGTAGCTTCAGGAGAAGCTGGGGGAATCACCCAGCATATTGGTGCCTATCATGTAGATGTGGAACACAATGGAGAGCAACAACAGATTGTCTTTCTAGATACTCCTGGTCACGAAGCCTTTACCGCTATGCGTGCTAGGGGAACGAGAGTAACGGACATTGCTATTTTGGTGGTAGCTGCCGATGATGGGGTACAGCCTCAAACCAAAGAAGCTATTAGTCATGCTAAAGCAGCAGAAGTACCGCTGTTAGTGGCAATCAACAAAGTAGACAAGCCAGAATCGAACCCAGACAGAATCAAGCAGGAGCTAACCGAACAAGGTTTAGTACCTGAAGATTGGGGTGGCGATACTACTATGGTTGAAGTGAGCGCGCTTAAAGGGGACAATCTGGATGAGCTATTAGAAATGATTCTTCTGGTAGCGGAGGTTGAAGAACTATCTGCCAACCCCGATCGCTCTGCCAAAGGAACGGTGATTGAAGCTAATCTCGATCGCAACCGAGGTCCTGTAGCTACCCTGCTAGTGCAAAATGGTACTTTGAGAGTGGGAGACAGTATAGTTGCTGGTTCTGTGCTTGGTAGAGTCCGCGCTATGGTAGATGATACGGGAGCAAAAGTAGAAGCTGCTACTCCATCCTTTGCAGTAGAAGTTTTGGGTCTAAACGACGTTCCCGAAGCTGGGGATGAGTTTGATGTCTATGAAGATGAAAAAGAAGCCAGGACAGTTGCCGACCAGCGTTCTATCGCCCAAAGGGATACACGACTGTTGCAATCTTTGTCGTCTCGCCGTATTAGCTTGAGTACTATATCTGCCCAGGCACAGGAAGGAGAACTTAAGGAGCTTAATTTAATCATCAAAGCAGACGTTCAAGGATCTGTTGAAGCTATTCTTGGTTCTTTGCAACAACTACCGCAAAATGAAGTTCAAATTCGTACTCTCTTGGCATCTCCTGGAGAAGTAACTGAAACAGATGTGGATTTGGCAGCAGCAAGTGGTGCAGTAATTATTGGATTTAACACTACGCTGGCATCGGGTGCGCGTCAGGCAGCAGATCGAGAGGGAGTAGACATCCGCCAATACAACATCATTTATAAGCTGTTAGATGAGATTCAAGGGGCGATGGAAGGTCTGCTCGATCCCGAACAGGTTGAAGAACGTCTGGGCGAGGTCGAAGTCCGCGCTGTGTTCCCTGTGGGTCGTGGTGCTGTAGCGGGTTGTTATGTCTTGTCTGGTAAAATAGTCCGTAACTGTAAAATTCGCGTCCGCCGTGGCAATAAAATCGTTCACGAAGGCGATTTAAGCTCTCTCAAGCGGATGAAAGATGACGTTAAAGAGGTCAATACGGGGTTTGAATGCGGTATCGGTGCTGCCAAGTTCTCTGATTGGCAAGAGGGCGACATTATTGAGGCTTATGAATTGGTCTTTAAGCGTCGTACTTTAGCTACCAATTAACTGGAAAAATGTATGGAGATATATTGATCTTAGCGTTAGTTATTCTCCATACCAGATTGAAGTTGAGGCAGTGACCTTGGTTCGGGTTGATCTTTGATCGAACAACAGGCTACTTTCATCACTCTTAAATAAAAAAGCAAGAAGTCAATTTTAAAATTAGTCAATCTTATGTCTACCTTGCGTTCTGAACCTTTTTTATGGATTCATCTAGCAGGGATAGCTTTGTTTCCTGCCCTGTTAGGAGTAACTTGGATTGGTTTGGCTATTGGCGATAGCCTTCCTTATTTTTTGGAGCTGCCTTTGTTGAGTGCGATCGCTATTTTACCGATACTATTAATGCAGCTAACTCGCCCGTTTGATATTTTTAGTATTCTGCTGTTTTCTCTCAAACCTGGATGCTTAACCGAGGAGCAGAGAAAAATCTTATCTTTGTTTAAAACGAACAAACAAAAACTTATCAGCGCGATCGCAGCAATCGCAATGACTTTTATCTTGTGGTTGCTATATCGTCTGTCACCTTTGGCAATTGGTCTAGCCCACTTTTTACCCCAGTGGCGTATTTTGGGTTTGGCGATCTCCGTCACCGCTTTTTTGGCAAGCAATTTATTTTTGCAAGTGCCTCTGAGCGTTTTAGTGATTTTCTTAACCCAAAAATCAGAGTTTACTCAAATTGAACCCCATCCCCTAGAGCAAATAGAACAAAACTTTACCATACCTGGAATTAAGGTGAGTAAAATACTTTGGTTTTTGAGATCGCCATCTAAAGCCGAGGAAATTAGCTAGCTCTCCTCTATATTTCTTAATTGTGTAGTTGCAACTACAGACTGCTATCTGAGTTAAGCTAGACTGATAACTATACAGTAATCAGCAACAATATATATGGCAAATCCAATTACAGCTTCTCAAAATAGAAGAGAACAAGATCGAGAAATCTGGCTTAATCTGAGGCAGGCGATCGCTACAAGCTCAGGTTTTCAAAGCTGGCAGCAGGAAAGAAACGTTGGTGCTGAGTTAGATCTAGATACACAAGTGCGACGCTATTTGAGAGAAACTCTGGAGACCCTTGCATATTAAAAAGATATTAGGTAGTAAAATTGCGATCAATTCTGGTAGGGACGTATATCAAATACGTCCCTATAATTGTGTTTATGCTCTGGTAAAGCAATACGTCTAGATTGAACGTGCGAATTAGACTGCATAGTGCAAAGCATCATTTTATTTTTAATGGAGTCATTGTTAGATAGAAAAAGCAACCTGAATATAGTATCGCTCTTTGCTGGCTGTGGTGGTTTAGATTTAGGCTTTACTCAAGCTGGATTCAAGTCAATTTGGGCTAATGAATGGGACAAAGACATTTGGCAAACCTACGAATCAAACCATGCTGATACGTATCTAAATCGTAGAGATATTAGAACTATTCCTTCTTCGGATATTCCTAATTGTCTGGGTATTGTAGGCGGACCTCCGTGCCAAAGTTGGAGTGAAGCAGGAAGGCAAAAAGGTATTAAAGACGAGCGAGGTCTTTTGTTCTTAGAATATATTCGGATTTTACAGGACAAACAACCGTTATTTTTCTTAGCAGAAAACGTTTCAGGGATGCTGCATAAGAAACACCAGCAGGCTTTGGAAAATATCATTGCTGCTTTTGAAGAAGCAGGATATAAAGTTAGATTTCAACTGTTAGATGCGGTTGACTTTAATGTACCTCAGCAGAGAAAACGAGTTATCTTTGTAGGCTTGCGCAAAGACCTTGACCGAGCTTTCGATTTTGGAACAGTTAAACGACAAAAGACATTAAATCTTAAGGATGCAATTTGGGATTTGAGAGAATCGGCATTAGCTGCTAAAGCAAAGAATAAGACTAATGCTGAAGCTTGTCTGGTTGCCAATCATGAATATGCTATTGGTAGTTTTTCAAGTATGTATATGTCTCGTAATCGAGTGCGTTCTTGGCATGAGCCATCTTTTACCATTCAAGCCAGTTGTCGTCATGCACCAATTCATCCTCAAGCCAACAAAATGATTAATGTGGATCGAGATAAATTTATTTTCGATCCTGATTCTCCCTACCCCTATCATCGTTTGTCTGTCAGAGAATGTGCCAGGATTCAAACTTTTCCCGATGACTTTATTTTTTACTATCAGAATCTCGATGCAGGTTATAAAATGATTGGCAATGCAGTTCCTGTTAATTTAGGTAGAGCTTTAGCTACTGCCATTAAAGAACAATTACTGTCTTCTCAAGTAATTAAAAAGCAGCAAAAGAAGCCTATACAATTAAATCTAGATTTGAATTTTACTTTTAGTAGTTAACTTAATTATTTGATGACTAATATTCTCCAGGCAATATATACTATCGCTAGTAATGATATACCTGACGTGGTTGACTTTTATCGTAGTCAAAACAAAATAAATGCCGTTGGAGATGCTTTAGAATTATTCATCAAAGATATTTTTGCTAATACACTTAACGAAACTGACGAACTGAAAAAACAAGCGATCTACGAACGAGTTTTTTCTTATGCTGGTAACGCTAACAATCCTCCAGATTTTATGCTGGCATTAGGTGATGCTATTGAAGTCAAAAAATTAAACTCGCAAACAGCGCAAATAGCTTTAAATAGTTCCCATCCGACAGCAAAACTATACTCTAATAGTCCCATGATTACTAGAGCTTGTCGTGAGTGCGAGCAGTGGAATGAAAAAGATTTGCTGTACGCTATTGGGTGCGTCAATCGACAAAAACTAAGTTTACTTTGGTTAGTCTATGGTGATTGTTACGCAGCTAACCAAGAAGTATATCAAAACACAAAGCTTAAAATAACAACAGGAATAAACCAAACCACTGGAATAGAATTTAGCCCGACAAAAGAGTTAGGAAGAGTTAATAAAGTCGATCCATTAGGAATTACGAGTCTTAGAATACGCGGGATGTGGCATATCGAACATCCTCAAAAAGTTTATCGGTATTTGAATTTATCAACCCAGTCAGCAAATTGTAATTTTCGTCTGTGTACTTTGATGCGTGAAACAAAATATTTGTCTTTCCCTGCAAAAGA
Organism: Pleurocapsales cyanobacterium LEGE 10410; assembly: GCA_015207195.1. Lineage (GTDB taxonomy): Bacteria > Cyanobacteriota > Cyanobacteriia > Cyanobacteriales > Xenococcaceae > Waterburya. The sequence continues at coordinate 7,285 of JADEXJ010000017.1, read as the reverse complement.
TATTGAGAAACTAGAATCGATCAAAAACCCAAGTTTACGAATGCAACAGGTGAAAATTAAATCTCCAGACAATCCAGTTAAAACGATCGCAGCTAGATTAATCAAGTACCAAATTTAAACGAGCATGAGTAAATCCAATCCTATCTCTTCATGGCTCGATCGCGATTCGATAGCTGGTAGTCTGTTTCTTGCTCCTGCACTAATTTTGTTAGGAGTATTTTTGTTTTATCCCATTATTTACCTGCTGTACCTCAGCTTCACTACAGGCAGCTTTACAGTTGCGGGAATTCAATGGATTGGCGGGCGCAATTATCTACGGCTGTTTACTGATGCCGACTTTTGGCAGGTGGTTGGCAACACTGCTTATTTTACTATTGCCACCGTTATCCCAACTATCGTTATTCCTCTGGGATTGGCGGTTTTGCTCAATCGCTCCCTTGCTTTACGAGGAGTTTTGCGGACAGCCTATTTTATCCCCTCTATTACCTCTTTAGTTGCTGTCGGACTTGCCTTTCGCTGGCTGTTCCAAACCGATGGTCCAATCAACAACTTTTTGTTTCAATGGAACTTAAATCCAATTCCTTGGTTGAGCAGCACTGTTTGGGCGATGCCCGTATTAATTCTTTTGAGTAGCTGGAAGCAGTTAGGCTTTAATTTAGTAGTATTTATTGCAGGATTACAAATTATTCCCCAATCTCTTTACGAGGCTGCCGAATTGGATGGGGCAAATGGTTGGGCTAAGTTTTGGTACATCACTCTTCCTGGATTAAAGCCCACCTTGATTTTTACTGTTTTAACTACCGCTATCTTTACGCTGCGGAGTTTCGAGCAGGTATATATCATTACTGGTGGAGGTCCTTTAAACTCAACTAATGTGTTGGTTTATTATATTTACGAGCAGGCTTTTGCCAATTTTGAATTTGGTTATGCAGCAGCAGCAGCGACAATTCTTTTAGCAATTGCTGCGGTATTTGTCTATTTTTATTTGCGTGTTTGGAACGAATAGCGATCGCGATCTAAAATAAATCAAGCGATCGCGGTTTGATAGTTCAACCTCTCTAAAAAGATTGTAGATAACAATAATTTCCGAATCTTATTTCTTATTTTTTGTTTAATCCAGCCCGATATAGTTTTTGAATTTTACCGATTAGGTTATCAAAAGCAGAATGGTCTTTTAAATTATCGGGGTTGAGATTTTGAATCTGAGTTAAGAGAGAAGCTTCTTCTGTAGCAATATCGTTATCACTATAAATCAAGCTGCTGACGGCTGATAGTAAATTTTGATAATCTGCTAGATTAGGATTTGAACCAAGATATTTTTCCAATAGCTGGTAACACTCTGCTGAAGATGTAGTTCGATGATTTGCCAGCAAATCTTGCACTTCTGCTGCCGACTTTAAATTTTGTTGTGCTGCTATTTTTTCCAAAAACTCCCTTTCTTCTAGTTGGACTTCTCCATCAAGCCAAGCAACTGCAACTAAAATTTCAAATAGGTCTTGGTTATTTTCAGTTAATTGAGCCATAATTATCTATTGTTTACTTTGATTGATTTTTATGAATGTTTATTGTAGACAACGTTGAGTTCAATTTTTATATATTTCATCGTAGAGAAAAAACATTTTTTACTACTCAATCATCTAGATTTCTTTAATAAAGTCAAAATAAGTTTAAGGAAATATGGCTTTATTGAATATAATTCTGATTTTTATTCGATCTTGTTTAATGTTTGAATTTTAGCGGTTTACTATATTAAGCTGAGATGAGTTAAAAAAAAGTAATAAATGATAGTTTTTGAGCTAACAACTGGCTAAATACTTGGTTCTGCTCAATCGCGGAGATCCTGGGTTATTGTTAGATTCTCAGAGCAATAATTCGACCTAGGAAGAGCAATTGTCAACTTTGTAGTCATTTGCTGACATTTTTTTCGATAATATAGACGAAATTATCTAGGATATTAAAATTTCCGACAATTGGTTATGAAGATTATTGATTCTAAAGGAAGACTGTTTGGTAAGTTAAGCATTCTCGATCTAGCTGCTGCCTGCGTAATTTTGTTGGTTGTTGTCGGTGTTTTCTTTTTCCCTGGTACGCCATTGACCAAAAGTATTATTGCTCAAACTAAGCTCAAACCGATTGAGGTAAAGGTACTAGTCAGAGGCTTGGGTGTAACCAATCTCGATGGTTTAGTCCAAGAATTCACAGGAGACAAACAGGCTGACATCGTGATTCGCAATCAACCAGCAGGAAAAGTAAAAATAGTAGATAGCGAACTCTTGCCCAGAACAACTCCCGTACCTCAACCAGACGGCACGGTAAAAGCTCTACCAGATCCACGTCCAGAAATAAATATGATTAGGGATATACTATTGACTTTAGATACGAAAGCCGAAGTTACCAACAATGGATATGTACTAGGTGGTAGTAAAAAAGTCAAAATCGGTTCATCGATTCAGTTACAGGGTAATGTTTATGACTTTAACGGCACGATCGTTGCTATAGAACCCGAAGATGTTTAGTTTTGTAGTTTGATTTTTTCCCAGCAATCTATGCCCATTCGTATTCGTCAACATGTCAATCCTTTAGCCCGTAAGTTTCAGCAACCAATACCAGTACCAGATTGGCAAAAAATTTATCGCCAAAATCTTCCCATACATTTAGATATTGGCTGTGCGCGGGGTAAGTTCTTGTTAGATATGGCGCAGCTAGAGCCAAACACCAATTTTTTGGGAATTGAAATTCGCCGACAGTTAGTAGATGCTGCCAATCAAACCAAAGACGAATTGGGCTTAACCAACCTGCACTATCTTTTTGGCAATATGAATAGTTCCGCAGCGGTATTGTTAGAATCTTTACCTAGTAATAGTTTAAAGACTATCTCGATTCAATTTCCCGATCCCTGGTTTAAGAAAAAGCACAACAAACGCCGAGTGGTACAACCCGCTCTAGTAGAGATTTTGGTCGAGTATTTAGTTGAGGGCGGACAAGTCTTATTGCAGTCGGATATCAAGGAGGTGGCAAAAGAAATGAGCGTTCGCTTTGCCAGCAATCCTTTGTTGGTTCAACAGCACCCAACAACCTGGCTAGACAGTAACCCCCTACCAGTGCCAACGGAAAGAGAATTGTATGTCCTAAGTCAAAATCTGCCCGTATATCGAGTTTTGTTGCAAAAACATTCGGTGAGTGAATAATTATTTAACGGTTCTAAATTCAAGAAACGTTCTACAATAATCAATCCTGCAATACATTGATAGAAGATGGTAGATTTAAACCCTAGTGCTAGCTTTAGCTTAAAGATCGAGTTAGAAATTCCCAATCGCCCTGGTGCATTAGCTTCAATTATGAGTACCATTGCTTCTTTTGGCGGTAGCTTGGGTGATATTGTACTGCTCCAGCGCAATCTCAAATATACCCAAAGAGAATTGACCATCGATGCTTCTAGTACCGAACAAGGAGATCAAATTGTTGGTGCCATAAAAAATTTGCCTCGCGTCAAGGTGATCAGCTATAGCGATCGCACTTTTGCCATTCACCAAGGAGGAAAGATTAGCGTTGAAAGTAAACTTCCTCTACATTCACAGTCAGATCTAGCCATGGCGTATACTCCAGGGGTAGGCAGAATTTGTCGGGCGATCGCTGAAAATCCTGAATTAGTCTACGACTTAACGATTAAAAGCAATACCGTAGCGGTGGTAACTGACGGGAGCGCGGTGTTGGGGTTGGGCAATCTGGGGGCAGCAGCTTCTTTACCAGTCATGGAAGGAAAAGCTTTACTATTTAAAAAATTTGCGGGAATTGATGCTTTTCCGATCGCCTTAGACACTCAAGATACAGAAGAAATAATTAAGGCGGTCAAAGAATTTGCTCCCGTATTTGGTGGGGTAAACCTAGAAGATATTGCTGCACCACGGTGTTTTGAGATCGAACAAAGATTGAGACAAGAACTTGATATTCCAGTATTTCATGACGATCAGCACGGAACGGCTATTGTTGTCTTGGCAGCGTTGTATAATGCGCTTAAATTGGTCGGCAAAGAGCTAGCCGAGGTAAAGATTGTGATTAACGGGGCGGGGGCTGCGGGGATTGCGATCGCCTCACTCTTACGTCAAGCAGGAGTAAACCAGATTTTGATTTGCGACTCTCAAGGAATTATCTCCCGTCAGCGTGGCAATTTGAATCCCAAAAAACAAGAGTTTGCCGTAGCAGACAGTGGTAATTTAGCAGATGCCATGAAGAACGCGGATATCTTTTTGGGAGTTAGTGCGCCAGGGGTTGTCACTCCAGAAATGGTGCATACCATGGCACAACAACCAATCATCTTTGCTATGGCTAATCCCATCCCCGAAATTCAACCAGAATTAGTCTATGATGACGTGGCAGTAATGGCGACGGGGCGAAGTGATTACCCTAACCAGATCAATAATGTGTTAGCCTTTCCTGGAGTTTTTCGTGGTGCATTGGATTGTCGAGCTTCGGCAATTACTACTAATATGTACCTCGAAGCTGCCAAAGCGATCGCTAATCTGGTTGATGATGCCGAACTAGATCGGGAACATATCATTCCTTCGGTGTTCGATCCTAGAGTAGCCACAGCAGTAGCTCAAGCAGTAGGTTGGGCTGCCAACCAAGATAACATTGCTTACAAGACCAATAACTAACCAAAAACAATAGTTGTTGACTAAATTATGGATGAAATTGAAATTCCAGAGGCAATCAGAGAAAATACAGATCTACCTAGAAAAAGTTCTACATTCCTCCTGCCCTTAATTACAGGCATAATATTATGTGTTGCTTTGGTAGGAGCAGCATTAGCCTGGTTATTCATACCTCAAAATCAAACCGCAAAAACTACTGACAATCCTCAAGTCGAACCCGTATCTCCTCAACCCAAAATTCAAACAGCACCCTCAAAACAACCAGAATCATCGGTAGTTCAACAAAATTTGGCAAAGCAAATTCCCAATCAGCCTAGCCAAGGAGATCTTTTAGGACATTTACCCTATGAGATTGCTCCCCAGTCAGAATTAGAAGCAATTACCGCCGAGGGAAATTTGAAAATGCGCTCTGCTGCTGCCAAGAAATTTCGGCAAATGCAGGCTGATGCGAGGGCTGACGGGATTCAACTCATTCCGATTTCCGCCTTCCGTACTACCGAAGCTCAAGAGCAGCTATTTTTTGGCATCAAAGAACAGCTCGAACAAGATGCTGCCAAACGTGCTGAAGTTAGCGCGCCTCCTGGCTATAGCGAACACCATACTGGCTATGCGATTGACATTGGTGATGGTGATGCTCCTGCAACCCATCTAGAAGTGGAGTTTGCCGAGACGGCTGCTTTCCGCTGGCTGGAGCAAAATGCTTTAAGATATAGTTTTGAACTATCTTTTCCCCCTAACAACAAACAGGGAGTAAGCTATGAACCCTGGCACTGGCGTTTTGTCGGCGATCGCCATAGTTTGGAAACTTTTTATAAGGTTGAAGAGTAAAAAGTAAGAAGTAGGGAGTAGTAAACTATGCTCTCCAGGTTTAGATCAAAATCAGCTCGCCGAACAAGATGTAGCTTGCGGTTTACAGCCATTAAAAACAATGACCAACTTTGAAGTAGAAAAACAGGAATGGTGGGTAGAAAGGTGGTTGGAGTTACTAAGCTCCTATCGCTTTAAAAAACGTTTGGAAAGAGGGCGTAGCTATGCCAGAGAAGGTAATGTCCTAAGTATGGATTTTGCCAATTCCAAAGCCAAAGCCACAGTACAAGGAAGTGATGCTCAACCCTATCGAGTATCTCTATCTTTGGACTCTTTTAGTAATGAAGACTGGGATTTTGTAATTAACAAGATGTCGGAGAAGGCTGTTTTTTCGGCGCAGTTGTTAGCAGGGGAGATGCCAGAAACTATCGAGGCTGTATTTACCGCTAGCGGTTTAAGCTTGTTTCCTTTTACCCTCAACGAAGTGCGCTCTCGCTGTAGCTGTCCTGATAAAGCTAATCCCTGTAAACATATTGCAGCGGTTTACTATCAGTTGGGCGATCGCTTTAGCGAAGATCCGTTTATTATCTTTCAGCTACGGGGACGAACCAAAAACCAAATTATCGAGCGTTTGCGCCAAATTCGCTCTCAAACAGCAAGGACTGCCAAACCAGCCGTACCAGATCCAGCTAAAATAATCAATTCGGCTACAGCTACGGTAGATGAAGCAGCGTCAACTATTAAAGGCTTTTGGCAATACGATGAGCCTTTGGAATCTAGCTTAGTGGCGATCGTACCACCGATGGAGCAAAAGACAGCTTTAGATATCTTAGGAGAAATACCCTTGCCTGCTGCGGATGCCGATGCGGTTAAACAATATTTAACTCAGGTATATCAATCTGCTGGACAACAAGCTTTGATGTCGGCATTGAATCGATAGAGTTAAGAATATTTTCCCAAGAATAAATTAAGTTTGTAATCGACCGTGGACGCGGAGTATAATTGTAAATTGTGTTTAATTATCTATAGTTCATGCCCAAACTAAAAACTAAAAAGTCTGCTGCCAAGCGTTTTCGTGTTACTGGCAGTGGCAAAAAAATCATGCGTCGTAAAGCATTCAAAAATCACTTATTAGAACGTAAGAGTAAAGAACGTACTCGTCGCCGTTTATCAAACATGACCGTAGTTCATGAGACAGATGAGAAAGCGGTACGTACAATGATGCCTTATAGCTAATTTAAGCTTTATTGTGTCTTTCTGACACCAGTAATTACCAATAGTTATTATCATCCGCAAATCGAGATCCATAAAGATTAATTATGAGTAGAGTCAAACGGGGTAATGTCGCCCGCAAACGTCGCAAGAAGATCCTCAAGCTAGCTAAGGGCTTTCGTGGTTCACATTCCAAGCTATTTCGCATTGCCAACCAGCAGGTAATGAAGGCATTGCGTAATGCCTATCGCGATCGCCGTAAGCGCAAACGTGATTTTCGCCGTCTCTGGATTACCCGCATCAACGCTGCTGCAAGAATGCACGGCTTGAGCTATAGCAAGTTCACTCATCAGTTAAAAAAAGCTGAAGTGGGTTTAAATCGCAAGATGTTGGCACAGTTGGCAATGGTAGATCCTCAAGCTTTTGAGAAAGTTGTGGAAGTAGCCAAGTCGGCAGATTAATCTGAAATAGATTGGTTGTTCGGATATTGAACAGGCAATCAGCCCGCACTCTCAGTCTTCGCACTTTGCAAGGCTGAGTTAGGGCGCAGGACTTGGGTTGAGATTAATCTTCGTAGCCTTGATTCTCAATGTACTTGATAAATNCATTTATTG
>JADEXJ010000165.1 GCA_015207195.1 Pleurocapsales cyanobacterium LEGE 10410 | reverse complement strand
ATAGTAGTTCTCTGGTATATTGCTTGAGCGCGTGAGTTTCCAATAATTCATCCAACTTGGTCGGCTCAAAAACCCGTTCCATAATTCCTCTAACCATCACCGTTATTGGAGTTGCTTCGACAAACTGGGAGAAAATAGCATTAATCATTGAAGAAAATTAGAAATTATCTGGTTTCTTTTAAGATGACATCGATCGCGACTGCCCTGATTCACTTTTTTTAGTACATTTGCTCACCTTAACAGGGGTAGTAGTAACTACTAACAACTAACAATCAACAACTAACGACCAATGACTTATCATGATTAAACCGTTTTATCGCAACATACGATTATTAATCCTGGCATTTATTCTAATTACTGCCTGGGGTATTTCCTCTTTTCAGGCTTTGCCTCGACAGGAAGATCCCGAAATGGTATCTAGAGTCGCGGTAGTTAAGACAGCCTTCCCTGGTGCAAGTGCGGAAAGAGTTGAAGCACTGGTAACAGAAGTTTTAGAGAGTGAGATTGCCGAAATTGAAGAAATTAAAACTATAGAATCAGATTCACGAGTCGGCTTTTCTACTGTAACAGTCGAGTTAGTTGATGCAGTCAAAAACGCTCAACCTGTTTGGTCAAAAGTTCGAGACGAAATGGATGATGCTGCTGCTTCTTTCCCTCCTGGTGCCAGAGTTCCCGAACTAGATGAAGCAAAAACTAAAGCCTACACGGCGATCGCCTCCTTGACCTGGAATCAACCAAGTAACCCTAATTACCCCGTGTTGCGACGTTACGCAGAACAGCTAGAAGTAGGGATGCGGAGTGTAACAGGAACAGAAGAAGTAGAGATTTTTGGCGACCCTAACGAAGAGATTACCGTAGAGATCGATGCACCTGAGCTTGTTGCAGTAGGGCTTTCACCCCAGGAGTTAGCCGAACAAATAAACCTCAGTGATGCCAAAGTGTCGGCTGGTCAGAGCTTTGCGGGATGCAAGCTCCCGCAACTCCTCTGACTTCGTCAATATCGTAGCGATCGCTCTAATATTGCGATCGAGGTGGACAGCGAACTAAAAACTATTGAAAGGATTAGGCAGATTCCCATCCAAAATAAAGAGGGACAGTTCACGCGCTTGAGCGATATTGCCCAAGTCAGTCGAAGTATTCAAACACCGCCTACAGATTTAGCTTTAGTTAGTGGTAAGCCTGCGGTAGTTGTCGGGGTGCGGATGAAATCAGGATTGAGAATTGACCAGTGGGCAAATGAAATTAAGGCAGAAATAGCTAATTTTGAAGCTACTTTGCCCCAGGGAGTTAGTTTAGATCTAATTTTCGACCAGAGTCAGTATGTTGACGATCGCATCGGCACTCTGTTATCTAACTTAGTTATTGGTGCGCTGTTGGTAGTGGGTGTCAGTTTTGTGACTATGGGCTGGCGTTCGGCTTTGTTAGTAGGTACGGCTTTACCTTTAGTTACCTGTATGGTTTTTGGCTGGATGAACACCTTTGGCATTCCCGTCCATCAAATGTCGGTGACGGGGATAATTATTGCCCTGGGGTTACTAATTGATCACGCCATTGTGACGGTGGATGAGATTCAAGTAGAGATGCAGCGGGGTGAAAAACCCCTCAAGGCGATGGTTAAAACAGTTAACTATTTAAAAGTGCCTCTATTCGCCTCTACTTTAACCACGGTTCTTACCTTTCTGCCAATTGTTTTACTTCCTGGTGGTGCGGGGGAATTTGTCGGGACGATCGCTTTAGGTGTAATTTTAGCTTTAATTTCATCCTTGATGTTGTCTTTAACGGTATCTGACCAATACGGCGATCGCGAACCAGCTAGAGGCTTATTTAGAAGGTGCGGTTGGCGGGTCAATTTTGGAAGCGACAGAGAACTTGCCAGTAAGGGTTAGAGTCAGTAATGCTCGACGAGCAGATCTGAGTCAAATTGCTTCTTTAGATTTGTGTTCCCAACAAAGTCAGGGTAATGATTTTCGTTCGACATCGGCATTAGGAGAGTTTAACCTCCACCCCCAACTCTCAAAGATATCTCGTCGCAGCGAACAGCGAGTTAATACGGTACAGGGATTTATTACCGCAGGAGTATTGCCTTCTGAAGTTCTAGCCGATTTTCAATCACGGTTAGAAGCAAATAACTTTCAACTTCCTCCAGGCTACCGCTATGAATGGGGCGGTGAACTAGAAGAAAGTAGTGAGGCGCAGGGTAATTTAGCACTATATGTCCCGATACTGTTGGTCGTCATGGTGACGGCATTGGTTCTTTCCCTTGGTTCTTTTCGACAGACTGGTATCGTAGCAGCAGTAGCGGTTGGCTGTATTGGGATGGCATTATTTTCTCTCCGAAGATCTGGCTCACCACTGGGCTTTATGGCAATTGTTGGCACGATGGGTTTAGTGGGAATTGCCATCAACAATGGGATTATTGTTCTTTCTGCTTTTAATGAGAACCCTGAAGCAAGAGAAGGCAAAGCTCAAGCTATAGAAGATGTAGTAGTTCAAGCTACCCGCCATATTGTCACTACTACTATCACTACCATCGCTGGATTTGTTCCCCTATTAGTTAGTGGAGGTCCTTTCTGGCGACCTCTAGCAATTGCGATCGCAGGAGGCATTAACGGTTCTCTCTTGCTAGCGTTATATTTTGTTCCTGCTATCTACTTGGTTATGAAGCGTCGCGATCGCCAAAATCTAGCAACAAAACAAGAATTAATAGCAAATAAACAGACATATCAAGGGGTTTAAAATCAACATAGAAAGAATAATAAAATGGCATCATTAAACCAAACCAATTTATCAAAAGGAGAGAGATGAAAATTAGAGGAATTAAACAAAGTCAAACAATAAAGCTATTAGAACAAACGGACAATATCGCTGATGGAGAAGAAATTCCGCTCGAAATTTCAGCATTATTTGTTCATCCCCTCGCTCACCTTAGTACAGAAGAACGACAAAACCGAATCAAACAAGTTTTAGGTGCATGGCGAGATAAACCAGAAATCAATGATATTTTTACAGAAATAGACTGAGTTACTTTCGGATCGGAAAATACTGCGAATACTGCCTCTACATCTTTTTGAGTTGTCTGACGAAGTAAAAGCCTTTTTGTTTCGAGACAAGGAAAAGAAGTCAATGAAGGGTCTTGGCTCATTAGAAAGAAATTCTCTTGATATTTTTCTTATAAGAGTAAATAGTAAATTAAAAAGATCTTCTCGACTACGTTGGGGTCAAGTATCAAGAATACGATGTTACTGTCGAGCCGCGCAATGCCGATGCCTTGGTTTACTTCAGTGGTGTTACCACAGCACCGCAGATTTTCATTGGTTTTCAAGTTACAAAGTACATACTCGTCACGCCAGCAAGTTCTCTGTCGGTAGATGCTTTCTAGCTGGAGATGCTGCCCATGTCCATACCCCTGCTGACGGTCAAGGTATGAATACAGGCATTCAGGATGCTTATAATTTGGCTTGGAAGATAGCAATGGTTTTACAGGCCTATGCAGGAGATTCGCTACTCGAAACTTATAATGAAGAACGTCTGGCAAATGCCAAACGGCTCTTGAGAACTACCGATAGAGCTTTTGAGACCATGACTGGAGAACACTGGTATGCCAGATTTTTCCGCGATCGCATTCTGCCAGGTGTGGCTAGTTTTGTGACGCGCTTTGACGCAGCCAAAGAGTTTATTTTTCCAATAGTTTCTCAAATTGGACTGAACTATCACGAAAGTCCTCTTAGCCAGCATCAAGATCTTGAGTTTAAAGTCCAAACTGGAGATCGAATGCCCTATTTTTTGGTTGACGGCGAGAATGTCTACCACCGATTATGCGCACCTAAATTCCACCTGATTGTTTTCTCCATCTGGAAACATGACTACCAGAATTTGCAGTCAGAAGTTGAAAACAAATATGGAGATTGGGTTGACTTTCAAACTATTCCGCTTTATCCACAAGTTGCCGAAATCTTTGGCAGCGATCGTATCTAACTTTACTTGGTGGTTTATCGTATGTCTGCAAAACGAAACCTCTTAACTAATTTTGTATAGCTAGTTACTAATTATTGTTCTCAATAAGCTAGCAACAACTCAATTTTGCATTATTGATAAATATTTGCAAGTTAATCTTAATTTAAGTTAACAGAAATCTTCTCCTATGTAATCTATATTTGTTGAAACTCATTGTATAAATAGCTATAACGACTGCCAGTAGAATGTATGAGGCAATTCAACTTCAGCTTTAAACCATTGGCAAAAGATATTTCGAGTAAATCCAAAAGAAAATACTTGTCAATAAACCCGATTTACCTGTATGGTGTTTGAAAAGATTATTGAAAATAAAAATCAATAGATAAACAGGGAGTTTGTATTGTGACCGCCATAATAGAAAACCCCCAGGGAGTTGATAATTACAATTACGCAGATATTCCTTGGTGGAGAGGTAACGCTCGTTTAAAAGATCTTTCTGGTAAGTTATTGGGGGCGCATATTGCTCAGGCTGCCCTCATAGTATTTTGGGCTGGGGCGATGACTCTGTTTGAGTTGTCGAACTATAATCCTAACTTTCCAATGTACGAACAGGGTTTAATTTTGCTGCCTCATCTGGCTAGTTTAGGCTTCGGGGTAGGCGATGGCGGACAGATCGCATCATCATTGCCTGTCCGACATGGGATATTGGCGGATTACAGGCTGACTGGGAAGGTTTTTATGATGACGACCTAGACAATATTGACTTCAGCGGAAAGAAGGTAGCTTATTTTGCTACAGGCGACCAGATTGGTTACGCTGATAACTTCCAGGATGCGATGGGTATTTTAGAAGAAAAGATTTCCAGCTTAGGCGGTGAAACCGTAGGTCATTGGTCTACCGAAGGTTACGAACACAGTGCATCTAAAGCTGAAAAAGATGGTAAGTTTGTCGGTTTAGCACTAGATGAAGATAATCAATCAGAATTGACAGACGAGCGAATTGAGTCATGGACGAAGCAACTCAAGTCGGAATTTGGTCTGTAATTAGCTTTAAGCTTTAAGCTCTTAGCTTTTAGCAAAAAAGTTTGGAGGTTCTCCTCTCCAAAGCACAGGGAAGAGTCCCTGAGTATATGAGCCAACATTGCCCGATACTCTTCCCTTTCTTTAACAATTCCCAAAAACCACTACTCATGCTGCATCTCCTCTTTTGCTGTACGGTTTGGACGTTAGTTTCTCTTATTGGCTGCTGGCGATTAATTGCGATCGCGTTTAAAGCAGTAAGTCATCTAAGACGTTTGCACCAAATACCTTGTTCTAGCTGCGCTTACTTTACGGGGGATTATCGCCTTAAGTGTACCGTTCATCCTACGACCGCGATGTCGGAAACGGCAATTGGCTGTAGGGATTTCAGCTGTCGTCATGATTGCCCGATTAACAATAACTACCGTCCGAGAAAATATTTATTGAAACGCAAGTTGCTTTCCTAAACCATGAAACTATCGCTCCCCACCGCACCAGTTTGGATTAATGCTAATCCTAGTTTTAAATACTTCGACGATCGCATTATCCGTTATTTATCCTGTCAAGTACCTATAGCCTATTGGGAATATCATCAAACTTGGGATGAAGCAAGTTCGATGGAAATTGCGCTAATCTTACTCCATGATTATCTCAAGTCCCGATCTCAGCCAGTCGATCTCATCGGTCATGGTACGGGTGGCTTGTTAGGATTGCTTTACGCTCGTCAATATCCTCAGCGCGTCAAGTCTCTAACTTTATTAGGGGTAGGCTACAATCCCGCGATCGATTGGCAGGCTCATTATTATCAAATGCGCCAGCTTTTACCCTGTAGCCAAGAAAGACTTTTAGTGCGGATGGTACGGATGATGTTTGGTCATCAAGATAACAGAAATACTCGCGAATTGATTAAAATTCTGCAACGAGATTTATATACCGCACCCACGGCTCATTCTCTCTACCGTTTAGCAAGAGTCGAGCCTGGTGGTGTATCGATGCCGATGATGGTCTGTGGTAGCAACAACGATGGTATAGTCGAGCGTCCTGCTTTGGACGGATGGCAAGATTACTTAAAGGAAAACGACCTACTATGGACACACCCTTGGGGACATCATTTCTGCCACTACTTTTTTCCCCAAGAAACAGGGAGACAGGTAATCAAATTTTGGCGACAGGTACACAAAAAACAGATAGTCCCCTCCAAATCTCTTGCTTTGGAGAAGACTTGTTATTCTCTTTAACGTGCTGCGCCATTAGAACCATTACCGACAAACGCTAAAGTCAAACTATCGTGGACTAAGAAGTGGTGTAAGTGATAGGCTCTTTCTTCGGTTTTAAGTAAGATTTGCTCATATAAATAACGAGTAGCGCGATCGCCTAAGCTTTCTGCTTGTGCAGCCTGTTGGCGGATTAGTTTGATTATCTCTTGTTCGGCAGCTAGATCGTGTTCGACCATTTCCCGCTCATTAAACACGCCATCTTCTTCCTGTTCAAAGCAGCAGAGTTCTGCCAGCTTACTAAAACTCGCAGCAGGAATTCCACCTAAGCCATTGAGACGTTCGCCGATTTCATGAACGTGTTCCTGTACTTCTTCATAGCTTTCGGCAAAAAACTCGTGTAGGGAATAGTATTCTGAACCTTCTACTACAAAATGATGTTTTTGATACTGTAAGTATAAACCTTGAAAGCTAGACAAGACGGCATTAAAGCCTTCACATACTGGTGTGGTGACGCTTTTATCTAGTAAAACTGGATTATCTTCTACGTGACCGAACGGACGTAATAAACCTGTTGTAGTAGACATAAATACTCTTGCTCTCTCATTAGTGATTTGCTTATTGACAATATCAACTTAGCACGAATATAGCTAAAGGTTTAATCTATTAATTTATCATAAGGCAGATCTTTTTCACCAACAAAAATTTAGTGTAAAGCTTGTTGCAACTTATTAGCATCTAATAGTATATTTGAGAGAAGCAAAATAAACTCAATTTGCTTGCTTTACCGTCGATTAAGTCCGATTCGACTCTCGGTATTTCCTTCTTATCGGCAAAATTCAGGGTAATAATAATTCTCTATAAATTTATTTTTCGTCGAACTATGAAACTGAGTCCACCTTCACTAGCGATCTCTCACATTGTTGACATCAAAGATACGCAACGCTGGCAGATCTATCGTCGCCTGCAAGAATTAGACATTTCCTGCCGATGTTCGACTAATCAGCCTCTGATAGTAGAAATTAATAGTTCAAGTGCGATCGCCCAGCTTACTTATGTAGTCAGGCAGTTAACGGCATCTCGTAGTGAGTTGATTGATTGGCTAAATAATTGTTGGCAAGTAGAAAGCAAGCAGATTAGTTAGCTCCAAGTACACTTGTGATATTTGAGCATTTAATTGAAATTAACTATTATTAATTGTTAAAAGCGTAATTTAAATAATTTGAATTTTAATTACGATCGCACTGTCGAGGAATCATATTATGTCATTAATTCATTGGGATAAATCCGTACTTTCGTTTCACCTCAAAGAAATTATCGAAGATGGTCACGGGGGTCATCCTGTGGCTTTTGCAGGATTAAGCGCGATCGCTGTAAGTTCTTTACTCGTTCCTGCGGTGACAAAATTAGGTAAACCTGTCTTAAAAGCAGCAATTAAGAATGGTTTATCTCTTTATCCAGAAAACACTACACCACAAGTTAACTCTTCCAACACAGACTTAACCAAAATCTGGCAGCAAGCAGCGATCGCTAGTCAAACTCAGAATAGTCAGACTAGCTCAAAACAATTAGTTCATTAGTTATCTTGAATATCTGAATTGGAATTAGATGCAGCCATTAAACCTGCTGCTAAACTGGCTTTTTCAGCTTGTTCTGCTGCTACTTCCGCTTTAGCTTCGGCAACAATATCCCCAATTACTTCCCCTGTTTCGGCGATCGCACCTTTGGTTTTTTCGTAGAAGCTGACACCGCTTTTGATTGCTGCTTTAGCCAGGGGTTTGGCTAGAGGCAGTACTGTAGGGGCGACAATGGCTACTCCCATGCCGATGGCTAGAGTTTTGAGGGGATGATTGGTATAGGCGTTTTTAACTTGGCTGAGGGTAGAGTTTCCTAAGTTTTGCATTTGAGACATAGTGCTATTGCTCCTGAAATCGATTTATCTTACGGTCAAGCCCAGTAATGTTGTGACTCCAACTGATGTTGTACCAGAGGACGAAGACTGTTTAGTCCAGCAGCGATCGCCGAACCGTTATGTACTATCGTAGCGACAAGGGGATTCAAACCCACGGTAGTAGCTAAACCCAAAGCCATTAAATTGGGCGCAACCACCAGCAGCGTATTTTGCTCGATTAATTTCTTGGTATCGCGGGCGATATTAAGTGCTTCTATTAAGGTAGCCAAATCGTCATTCATTAGTACTACATCAGCTATTTCCCTGGCAATATCCGAACCATTGGCAAAAGATACCGAGACATCCGCATAAGCTAGAGCAACCGAATCATTCAAGCCATCACCGACAAAGGCTACTGTTTTACCAGCCAGCTTCAGGTCGCGAACGATCGCTGCTTTTTGTTCGGGAAAAGCTTGGGCATGGACTCGATCGAGGGGAATTTTTAACTCCTCTGCCACTATTTTAGCCCTTTGTTGATTATCTCCCGTCAATAAATGTATTTCTCGTCTTGATGCTTGCAAAGATTGAATTAAAGCAGGGCTTTCTCGACGCAAAGGGTCAGCATATTGAATGATTCCCTGAAGTTCTCCGTCACAAGCGACGTAGATTAAAGATACCCAGTTAGCAGTAATGGATTTATGTTCCAACTCGCATCTACGATCTAAAGGAAAAGATTGATGCTCTAGACATTCTAAACTAATTTTTTCTTGCAGCAAAAAGCGATCGCTACCGACAAGAACCTCTTTATCCTCTACTACCGCTCGAATTCCCAAACCAACTTCAAAATTCCATTGTTGACGACGGGGAATAGCAATATTTTGACTTTGGGCGTAGCTGTTAATTGCCTCCGCTACGGGATGGGTAATTCTTTGTTCGGCAGCAGCAGCAAAAGCTAGTACCTGTTCGGCTGACATTCTCCCTGGTACGGTTTGTATGCCTACTACGGTTAATTGTCCTTGGGTTAGAGTTCCCGTTTTATCAAAGACGACTGTATCTACTTCTGCTAACTGTTCGATAGTTCTGCCACTGCGGACTAAAATACCGTGACGGGTATTGTGGTTTAATGCCCCTAAAAATGCCGTGGGCATAGAGACGCGGATACCAGTGACAAAATCCAGAGTCAGGATCGAGGCTGCCCTGGCTGGTTCTTTGGTGATGGCTAGCACAACACTGGCTAAAATTAAGGAAGGTAAAATTAACTTATCTGCTAGCTGGGCTGCATAGTTTGCCATGCGGGTATCCTGTACGGGGGCATTTTGCAGTAGTTCGAGACTGGCAGCAGCGCGAGTCTGTTTGCCTACCCTGTCAGCACGAATATATATTTGCCCAGAACGCACTAAAGTCGAAGCATAAACCTTAGTTCCCACCTCAGCAACAATGGGCATTGATTCCCCTGTAAGCTGCTGTTGGTCGATTGTTGCCAACCCTTTGAGAATTTGTCCATCTACAGGAATTTGTTCCCCAGGATAGACAATTACCGTTTCCCCTACTTCCACGCGATCGCTTTCTATTTGCACGGGTTTTTCTGCTCGTAATACCCAAGCAAAATGTCCGATCGCATCGAGTAGATCTGCCGTTTGGGTTTCTGTCGAACGGGCAGTGCGATCGCGTATTACATCCCCTAATTCATGTAGCGTAATTACCAAAGCAGGAGTTACCAGTTTTCCTTGTCCGTAACTCAAACTCACTGCCAGTAAATCCAAACAATCGATATTAATCTGGCGATCGCGCCACAAACTTTGAGAGGCTCTTTTTGCTATAGGTAGGGTAACAGTAAATAGACTAGCAAGAGCAAAGGGACGCAACCAAACTAATCGGCTTTGATTGCTCAACCAACTCACGATGGTCGTGAAGATAGGCAAAGACAAACTCGTCCAATTGGCTAATTCAGATGTTGCTGCGGTTGTTTTATTTTTAGTTGGGTAAGAAATGTCCACCTGACGATTAGCTGTCTCTACCTGTTGAATTAACTGAGTTAATTTAAAAGCTATTTCTGGGAGAGAATTCTCCCGATAGTAATAGGCGATCGCCACCGAAGCTGCCACGCGATTAACCCTGACTCTCCTAATGCCAGATTGAGCTAACAAGAATTGCTGAAGACTTTCCCCATAACCCACATCATCCTTTAAACGAGCAATCCGAAATCTGATTCGCCCTCGAATATGATGCACTACAGAAGGTAAAGGGCGATCGGCTTCGCTTTTCTTGAGATCGGTTATGGATAGGGAATTATTCAAATACTCGTTCCTTAACTCTTGAGTCTTTTCCTGAGATTTTTTAGCCTTTTCCTGGCTCTTTTTCGCTTTTTTCTGCTGCTTTTTACTCTTTTTCTTTTTTGCCATCCTACTTTACTAATGACTGGCGATTGAAGATACTTCCAAACATGGTTCTCCCTCGCAGGGATTAACTTCAACAGCAACATGAACGATAGAGGGAATATGTCGGAGGAGATTTTTATAGTGTTCGGGCGATCGCGGATAGTGGGTTACTAGAGAAATCATTATTGCTATGCTATCTTGACTTAAATACCACAGATGTAAATCTGCTACGCGGTTATCGGCATCTTCTTCAATAGCAGTTAAGACAGCCAGCCGAGTTTGCTTATCAACTGTGCCATCGAGCAAGATCGAACTGGTATCTTTAATGAGATTGTAAGCCCATTTAGTAATCACTGCTGCGCCTACAAATCCCATCATCGCATCCAGCCAAATCCAGCCCAAAAACTTGCCACCACAAAGGGCAGCAATTGCCAAAATAGAGGTCAAAGCATCTGCTAAAACATGAACGTAGGCAGCTTGCAGATTATGATCTTGATGGTGATGATGTTCGTGTTCGTGATGATGATGGTGGTCGTGATGGTCTTGTAGCAACCAAGCACTAATTAAATTGACAATCAGACCAATTATAGCCACAGCGATCGCCTGGTTGAATTGAATTTGGTGTGGGTCAAACAAACGCATTCCTGATTCTAAAGCCATTACCAAAGCAATTACCCCCAAAGCAACCGCACTGGCAAAACCACCCAAAACCCCAACTTTGCCCGTGCCAAAAGTATATTGAGGATTATTAACATTCTTCCTCGCGTATCGATAGGTAAATAGGGTAATACTAAAAGCTGCTACATGAGTTGTCATGTGCCAACCGTCAGCTAGTAGAGCGATCGAGCCAAACAGCAAACCCGTAACAATTTCCACCACCATCGTCACGGCGGTTAACACAGTCACAATTTTGGTTCTATTCTCAGATTCTTCTCGATCTAAGAGAAAATCATGGGAGTGCTGCCATTGTTCTAAAGTATCTTTGTGCATAACTGTGGTATCAACTATCCTTTGTTCTTTGTCCTTTGTTGTTTGAATATCTAACGACTAACGACTAATATGCGAAGCGGTATCCTTTAGGACGACTAACGACCAACGACTAACAACCAACAACCCTAATGTTCTTGTCGCACATTATTAATAATTCCCATCAAACGCAGTCCTAAATCCCAATCGGACAATCCCTGGTTGTTATAGTTAATCGCGATCGAAGCTGCTGGAGGATTGACCCGCACCTGGTTTACATACTCATCAGCCATTAAAGCCTGTTGTAAACGTCGAGCAAAATCAGCATCAATCGCCAACTGGGGCATTTTCAGACGAACTCGCCCAGGTACAGCATGAGCGATCGCATAACTATCGAGATTAATCTGTGCTGCTTCGCTGTCTGCTACAGTCGAACTGGAATTACTGGTTTCGGGTAGTGTTGGTGGAGTTTCTTGTTTGAGTTGAGTAAAAATTTGACGGAGTAAGCTTGCGATTAAAAGATTAGCGAGTAGAGCATTTGCACCTCGTAGCTGCAATCGACTGGTAAGTAGCACCCCAACCGCCACGGGGAGAATCATTTCAATTTCTCCATGTTCTTTGAGAAATGCGCTCACTTGGGAGGTTACATCTTCTGTAGAGAGATTGCTGAGATTATCGTTTGCAGTTGTAGTTGTCATGGCTGTAATTCACCTCTATACTTTCTAGGTTATATTTAATGTGTTTTGGATAACTAAAAATTTAAAAAGATTTATTTGAATTTGGCTGCTGCGATCGGTTTGGCTCGATATCCCGTTTTTTCTAAAGCTATAATTAAAGTATCAACAGGAATTTCTCGATCGCCATTCGTCTCGACCGTAACTTTTTTTTGCGATAGATTGACTTTTGCTCGTTTGACCCCTGAAACTTTTTGTAGAGCCTCTCTGACAGTAGGAACGCACATCTGGCAGTGTAGATCTTCAACGTATAGTTCGATATCTTGTGGTGTAGCGCGATCGAGTGAGAAGTTAGCCCCATCGTTCCATTCATAAAATTCTAAAGTATCGCGATCGCAACTGGTGCAACTCTGACACCTTAATGCTATGGGTAATTTGTTGACCCTCCCTTTTTTCATTAGCTTATTGAGCATCGATCTCAGTGCATCTCCTTCCATCCGAAAATGTTGTTCCAGATCTGCCAGAGAAACGCAGTGACGCTCTAGTACATAGTTTTGCAGTTCTTTTAAGATCATTAGTAAAACCTGGAAAACTTAACCATCAAAATTGTGAGTGATAAATCATGTTAGAAAATCTAGAATCAGCCCTCGTTGAAGCCCTGGAAGATGAATACAAAGCACGGGCGACTTATGAGCTAGTAATTAGTAAATTTGGTAGAATTAGACCATTTATTAACATTATCGAGTCCGAAAAACGTCATATTCAAGCATTACTACCCTTATTTCGTAAGTACCAAATCCCGATTCCCGTCGATAACTGGGCAGAAAAGGTGACAGTGACCGCTTCAGTGGCA
>JADEXJ010000164.1 GCA_015207195.1 Pleurocapsales cyanobacterium LEGE 10410 | reverse complement strand
ATATTTATTTTTTGCAGGGTTGGTCATTAGACTGACCCTTTTTTTGTCATTTCATTTAACAAATAAGGAGACAAACAAATGACTAATTTCAATACTATCAAAGTAACAGAATCAACTTTAGAAGCATTGCATTCTAAATATATTAGAAATAACAATGCTGTGGATTTAGAATTCTTGAATAAACTTGAGGTAACTAACTTCATTGAGGAAGCTATCAGTCAAGATAGAGCAATCGCTGAATTGATGAAATCACGCTTTGATGTTAGTTATGACAAAGCCAACAGAGCTAATAAACTAACTGGTGAAGTTGTTAAAGTTCATCAGACTAGAAATGGTTTCCAAACCAAAATAACTATCAACTATAGTCATGGCACTGTAGCTGTATTAAGAGAAGGTAACAAGATTCCTAATGTTTATCACACTCGCGAGTATGTAATCCTAACCTTCAAAGCAGATGAAAAGGTTAATGATAGCGAAGTAGTATCTGGTATTTATCCTGCTGCTGCTGGTCTATATTTGCTGCAAAACACCGTAGGTAATTGTATTGCTGCTGGAGATGTAGAGGACTTAGTTCAATCTCTTATCGGTAAAGTATTAGTTGACCGTCCTATCCAAGCTAAAGAATATTATGGTCGTCGTAATAGTGAGATTGAAGGACAAGCACTAGACCAGCAAGGCATTATTGAAACTCATAAAGTTAGTGCTATTGGGGTATGTCCCAAATTGCTTGGTAACAAACAAACTCTCGAATTCTGCAAGGCTGACTTTAACGGCAATGAAATAGCTGTAGCTGCTGCTTTCTTTGTAGCTTTAGGCGAACCAGTATTCTCTGATAAGAACAACAAGAAATATCTGGTTTATGGTGATGGTGCGCGTGCTGCTGGTGTTGACCTCGTTGACGGTAAGTTGGTAACTCTCAACCCAGTCCCTTCTGATAACGGTGCTAAAATCCTCAACAGATTTGCCAGTCATGGCTTTCTTAAAGCCGATAATGCCTCTATCATCATTGACGGCGAAGAAACGGCAACTTATCTAAGCAATCTCCAATTCGCTCTTAGTGGTGGTAAAACAGTTCGTGCTGCTGGCGTTCAAGTCCCTGTATTTGTGAGCTTTGGTGCTTTTGGTTTGAATAATGGCATCATGGAAACTAACGCTGCTAAGGATGTTGTCTTTAAGTTCCAGCAGGTTAAAAACCTCAACCCCATCAGAATTGACTTGTATTCCTTTGAAGCAGAATATCTTGCTTCTCTTGGTAACAGTCCTGAAGAACAATTAGGTAATCTCAAGCAAGAAATTGAGCAGTTTATTGTTGACTGGTGTAAAGCTAACCAAGAACTTAAAGCTCATGAAGTTGTTAAGTTCAATGGAATCCCTGTATTAGCTAATCGCTTTCACTTTCCTGTAGCTATTAACAACCACAACTATATTGAGGTTCGCTTTGGTAGTGCTGACTTTAACAATCAAATTCGTTCTCTAATAGTCAAAACTAAAGCAGAAGTTGTTTCTGTAAAGAAATCCCCCAAAGTAAGAGGCTTAACTAAGAAAGCCACTGCTTATCAAACTAACACTCTTGTTGTTAAAGATGGTGTAGCTCAAGATTGGGTAGCAATTCTCAACCTTGAAACTATCAAAGGTAGTTCTGCTGTCATTGACATCTTTGCTAATGATGATGAGTTCATTGATAGCGATGTTGTTTGGAATAAAGGAGTTCTAACTGTTGACGGTAAAGTCTGGACTCAAGAAGATTTAATCGCTTGGTTAGATGCTAAAGCTAGCACTTATGTAATCAAACGTGAAGTTGCTGGCATTGTCAGAGACGAACTAAATCACCTAGAAGGTGTAGAGTTCATTGAAGAAGAAGGCAAACTTTATGCTGTAGAAACAGTCAAAGGCTTCTTTGGCTATTCCATGATGGAAGTAGAAGTATCCACTGCTGACGAGAATCACGGTGTTAGCTATCTCGGTCTTAACGAGCAACAAATCCTATCTTTTGCTGGTGAGAAAGTAGGTGTAGGGCTATCTAACCTGGCTGGCAAACAACTAGATAATGCTGACTTGTTGATTGGCAATAAAGATATTCCTGTGTTTAAGCTTCCTATGGACTCTGAAGCTCTGAAAGCATTTGTTAATGTTAACGCTCCTTTCCGCACAAAACAGTGGATGGGGGCAATGGCTAAGAAAGCTTTGCATGGTATCCGTGTTAAATGGGACTTTGCTAAACGAGATGGCAGCATTCACACTTGGGCTGCTAACCTTCCCTTTGGTGTATTTCTTAAATATGGTAGTTGGGATGTAGCGGGTAATCCTGCTGCTAACATTGCCCCTGTGATTTCCTATATTGAAGATGAAGATGCCGATGTTGTATCCAGTAACATCCTTGAAGATGTCTTTAACTTCATCAATATCATCAGTAGTAATAGCCTTTCTGACTTAGAAAGAAAATCTCTCTTCTTGCGTAGCAATGTATTCTCAACTTGGATCAACAATCTCAAGACTGCTAAGAAAGCTAACCAATTCACTAAAGCTGGTGTGGCATTCCATCAGAAAGTAGTTGGGGATTTAACTATTGGAATTGACGAGAAAACCAATCTCCCCATTGTTAAGGTTAGTTCTGATAATCCCATGCTCAAAGATAAAGAGCTAAACAAATTAGTTAAATCTGGTAATGCTGTGGTTAGAGCTAATGGTAGTTTAACTGCTAATCGTATAGCTTTCCTATCTCGCTGTCCTCTTCCTATGTTCACTGCTGTCGTGGTCAAAATCGATGACAGTTTGGATAGCAGCGTAATTGCTATTAATCCTGTTATCTGGATTAAATCTAACCTTGGTGACTTTGATGGTGACTTAGGTTATCTAACTGATGCTGCCCAATTTGGCTTTAACAGTCCTAAAGACGCTGTAGCCTTCAATGATAAATTCAGTGCTATGTCTCACCACTGGGATTTATTTAACAAAGGTGAAGGTGTCTCTCCTGTAGAAGATGCTTTGGCTGTAGATGCTGGTGTAGTTGGTGCAGCTAAAACTGTCAAACAGTTGATGGAAAGCTGGACTGAGCTTGGTAATGAAATCTCTGTTGATGAATTTATTGCTTTGGCTAGTAACGTCCATAATCACTATAAATATGCTGTAGGCAAACTGTATAACAATGCTTCGGCTCTCACTCAAGAGGTGGGTAATAAAGTATATAACAATGGCATTGAATCGGTAACAACTGCTGAATTCAAAGCCTTGTTAGAAAGCTGGTTTATCTATGAAGAAACTGGCTTAGGAGGCTGGAGTGTTAAGAATGAAGCTAAAATTGACCGACTCGATGAGGAAGTCAAAGCTGTGTTGGAAAACAAAGTCATGAGTGAAATTTGCAGTGAAACTGAAAGAGATGGCACTGTTGACTTAATCGACCTAGCTATTGGTGCTGTGTTCTTTCCTGGAGCAGCTTTGCCCCACCTATTTGTCACTATGGCTAATGATGTTTCCCTAACAAGTGGTAATCCCCGTCGTAGGAAAGCATTATTCACTCAAGTCAAATCTGAGTTCAATCCTCTCGTAGTTAAAGGTGCTGCTAATGCTGTCATTGGTCGTGAAGTTCAAAATGGCAAACGTGATAGTGAAGGTAATAGCGGTGCGGTAATTGCTCAAGCAACACGCCTGATTGCTCGTAAAGAGATAACTGATAATGAAGATAATATCTTCCGTGTTGTAGATGGCATTCAAAGCCGTTTCGGTAAACAGATTTCTGTTATTAGTGCTTTGCGTTCCCAATGCCAACGTTAATAACGTGACTCTGTATCCAAGAGTATAAACAAGGTAACTAGAGAAATCTTTTGATATAAAAAGTTTTACACATAAATCTAAGGCTTATCGAACAATCTAATTTAGGTTAGGGATAGTTTATGCTGTCTTCTATTTTCGTAATAGAGCAGATAAACAAACACATATCCCAAGTTGGTTAAGGATGACGACACTGGTTTTCGTAACTAAGAAGTATCCAACTAACTAACTAAACCTAATTGAGATTTAGTAGAAGAGAAGCCCGAATCCCTATGATTAACTTTAAATTCCCTGTGTGGGGAATATATTTTTTCTTTTATCTGTGTAGAGAGAAATATCGAGAAGATTTGTCTACTTATAATATTGTCCGTTGTATGTAGAGGAAATTAAGATGAGTATCTTTAGACCAGGTGTAGGTCAGCTATTGCTGAATATGATTAACAGCAATGTATCGAGAGATAAGTTTGTCAGCTTTGTTCAACAGGCTGGTTTAGTACCAGCAGAAAAAGCTGATGAGTTTATTAGTGAAATGTTGCAGAAATATCCCATAGCCGAACCAGACTTGAGAGGAGAACCTATAGACCCTGTATCAGAAGGTATAGTACCTGCTGACTGGGATGATGATTAATTAAAAAGTAGAAAGAAAATAAATGATGACACTCGATAAAAATAGATTCCAATTGTTAAAAGCAAACTTAGAAAAGTTAATCGCTACCGTCGGATTAGCCAATGTTAGTGACTATATAGTCAGTGATAAAACTATCAGTGAGATAGAAAAGACCAGCCTACTGTTTTTAGTAGAAAACAAACTTGCCTATAAAGATATATAGATATAAGCGTACTGTAGTAGTAAATGTATATACAGTAACTCTTATTAATAATATGTATCAATCAAAAAATGCTTCTACAAATTTAGAAGAAGCAAAAGTAAGACAAAAAGCAGCCGTAGAAAAGTTTGGTTTAGAGCTACGCAGAGAGCAAGAAACAAAATCTTTAGCTGCATGGAAAATAAATAACTCACAGAAACTCAGTGCTACATTGAGCAGACTTAATGCTGATGATAAAGCTGTGTGTGAAGGCTTTCAAAAGCTAAGTAATACCTGTGGTGGAGATAGAAAACTATGTGAGCTATTAAATATTTATCTGGCTACCAAGAGAATGAATTCTTAATTAAGTTTATCCGTCAATTTAATTACCAGAGAAAGATCCGTTATATAAGGTAGCGGGTCTTTTTTATTGTCTTTTTCCAGAACCTAATGGAGCTAGACATTAAAGAAACATAATTATTTCAAGGTAAAACTCGTAAACTCGCTTTACGAGCAAGGTAACTATTAATTCAATTAACTCGTTAATCCCAATTAAACAGGAGAATTAAATTATGTCTAATATCCAAACAGCAATTATTCGTTTAGCTTTCCGTAAAGGTAGTGATGAGATTCATGTAGGCTTGACCAAACAAGGTAATAAAACCTTTATTGGTGAAATTGTTTATTCTCAAGATCTTGTAGTCAGTCACTATAATCAACTGGTAAGCATAAGCGGTCAAAGTGTAGAAGGCAATGTAGGAACTATCTGTATTGCTGATGATGAAGAAGCTGACTTGCTTATAGAACAAATTGAAAGCATTCAAGCTAACCGTCCTCTTAATGAGAGGGGTAATAAATATCCTTTTGTCTTTCTTCGTGTTGTAACTGATGGATTAGTTATTTATAACAAAGGTAATAGAGAAGAAAAAGACCGTTTGACATTCTTGGATGTAGAGCTAATTGAAGTAGAAGAGAATGCACCCCCAGAAGTTGCACAAATAGAAAGATGTACTATTCTCCCTCAAACTGCTGTTGCTCGTTATGGCACTGTCAGTTATCAAGCTGTTCGTCATAGCCGTAAGAATAATAATCAAGAGCGTGTCTGGAATACTCCCCGTAGAAAACAAGAAGTAGTCGAACCAACTCAAGTTTCTATTTCTTCAGACTCACAACAGGACAAATTAAACATGGTGGCTTCGGCAATGCGTAGTGCTGGTATGTCTCCTATAGAAATAGCTGAGGCACTGAAAGAACAAGTAGGAGTTTAATCTAAGTATTTAATTGTATAGGCTCTATCTCTATCAAATTTATTTATTAAAAATCATTCAAAGGAGTAATAAAAATTGTTATGCCTAACCCTAATAATCCTAATAAATCAAATAGTAATCTCAATTCTCATGGAAAACCTGTTATCAATCTTGATGAGAGAATTGCTAAGAAACAATCTAGAGTTCATAGTGCGAATGATAAGTTTAGGAATAATTTCAGAGCTTCAAATAAACAGATTGCTGTTAGCAGTGGGGAAGCAATAGAAGATAGATTGCTCTATGAAGCATCGAAGGATCTAGAGGAGCAACTATTAGACGAACAATATGATGCAGTAGTCAGAGCTAATAATCGATATGCAGCAATGGTAAATAATGCTGTAGCTCAGTTAGAAGCTGAAGAAGATGAGAATGTCCGTCTTCTGATGGAAGTAGAAGATGATGTAATTGATGCTGAATTTGAAGAAATAAAAGTAGAGTTCCAACGTAAATCTAGATTTACCAGCAGTAAATTCTTAAATTCTAGTAATGAAGATTTAAGATCTCTTCCTTCAAGTTCGCATCATCAAGAAAGCCAGAAACCTAATAAATATCAGGTAGAGCTTCCAGAATAATTAGAAAGTAATTTATTTCATAGACCTCCAAAACAACTCGCTGGGGGTGTGGTCATCCTGCCCAAACGGGTAGGTCTAGTTTTTTGTACATAGCAGTTGTAATTAAAAACATATTTTAGGAATAATGGAAATTTCAAATAACATTTTAGAATTGATTGAGGCTGGATATAAACAGCATTGTGATAGCATCAGTACCTTAGTATACGAGCGTCTTAACGTATCAGCCGATCAAATATTTAGCCGACTGTTTAAAGAGCATAGAGGCGTAGTAAATGCTTACTGTGACAAACACGATATTGACTTAGCAAGTGTCTTAGAGGCTAATAATATAGAGGTTAAACAGGATATTGGGTTATCTATTATTGAGAATGATATTATGACTGCTCTTGGCAGCAAGAGTAAATATGATGATGAGATTAAGCAGTTGGGCATCAAGACGATTAGGATCACTAATGGTATCGAAGACTGTCCTTGGCTGACTTTATTCAATAGTCCGAATAACTTAGCTTGGTTTGTTAAGCGCACTGACAAAGTTATAGAGTACCTTGATCCTAATAATAAGTGGTATGACTTTATCGTACAAACTATTGAGACTATCAAAGATAACTGGATAGATCCTCAGTCAGTAAAGCCTAACCTAGATGATTATTGGCAACTAATGGATCTTGAAGTACCAGAAGAAGTTAAAGACCTAGTGGTAAAGTAATTTGGCAATTAGTAGAAAGTCCCGCCCCTAGTACTCAAGCTCCTCTTCCTACGTCAGAAAGAGAGCAAGAAGAAGATGTAGTAGGGGTTATTAATTGCGATCAAGAGGATATACAAAATACACAAGAAGAAATTAAAGAGTTAGCAGAACAGTTTTGGGATAAAACATTTAAACCTCAAACTTTATCTCAATTAAAGGCAGCACGTAAAAGCGCAGAATCATTAGTTAACTATCTTGATGAGTGTATTGAAGAATTAGAAGAACAAGAAAGTATAGAACAACAATTCAATAGGATCATTGGTATTAATCTACCTAATAGAAGATTAAATATAGAAGAGTATAGAAAATATATTCTTCCTAAATTTAGTAAATGGTGTGCTGAAGATAAACAATTCTTTGTCGATAACTTTGCCTGTATTCTTCCTTTAAGCGTAGTAAAGTTTAAGAAAAAGTATTTTTAATTAATCCATTAACCTCAGTAATTATTGAGTAATATAAATACTATTATTCTAGATACAATAGTATTTATATACTTAATTACACTAATCATGGATACTAAAAATAAAATTCAAACTTCTCCAAAGCACGTAACTCTTCAGAATTATGTAATAGAGTTTATAGAAAGAGAAGCTAAAAAACATAATAGGTCATTCTCTCGTCAGCTAAATAATATAGTTAGAAACCTGATGAGAGCCTATGAGTAATAAAGAACAAGTGTTAATAGAAATACAAAGTAAGTTCAGGAAAAATATTAAGGGTAGTGGGCTAATTTATATGGGCTTATACGAGCTTATAAAGGAAGAACTACCTATTACACCTAAAAGTATTTCTGAGGCTATATATGCCCCTATATCGTTTGTCTTAAAGTATGAATATATCTGGAGTATATATACTAATTAATTACAATAAAAACACAGATAGCTTAAAAAAGTTAGGCACACAATATTAGCAAAAACTATACATATTGAGACTTTAGCTTGTATAAACTCTCTTGATATTGCTGGGGTTAAGAGTGTCTTTATATGCCATAAATATATAGACAAAAAAAGACCTACTAATAGTAGTAGGTCTAGATATATTTCAAAGTATTTGCCTTAATGGATAACAAATTAAAACTCCATCTTTCGACGCAGTGAAAGCTATGTCAATGTAAATCAATATTTCCAATGTTAATTCATCATCTTATTTAATAGTAGTAAATAATAGGCGTGGATAGTAGGACTAAATATTAGTAGGTTAAAATATAGACAGGGATTAAATATTAAAAAACTTTCTCTGATTTACCAGACCGAGAAAGTTTTGAAGATATTAATGATTAAAACAAAGTATTACAATTTCATATAAAAAATTATCTATATAAAATGCAACGAGATATTAATATTATAACCTATCAAAATAATAATAGTAAACTTAGCCCAGTTCCTCCTGTATTTTGGACATTGCCTAAAAGTATATATGATGAATTAATTGAAAGATATCCAAGCTTAGTAGATAAAAGTAATGATACTGCCAAACTAGAATGGAATATCATAGATAAGTTTTTATATGGTAGAAACGAGATACAAGTTTCACAATCATTTGTTTTAAATTTATGTGGTAAATATAATGAGGCAAGCTTACCTTACATACAACAAGCTATTTCTAATTTAGATGATTTATGTGAATTAAAAGATTTTGGATCAGATATCAATTTAACTTTAAACATTGATGTTGAAATTGACGATAGTAGCTATTTTAGGGGTCATAGTTCAAGAGCATTAGTATATTGTCTCCATCAAGAGTTTGAGGTCTTAAAACATAAATATCAGCGAGCTAAGACGACTGACGAATATGTGTACGTATTGTCTGGCAATAAAGTTAGTCCTAAATCCAAAAAAACTATTAAAACCAAATTACTTGAGTATCAAGAAGAGTTAGAAAGTTTTTATCAGGAGAAAGATATGCTACCAGAAATGATTGGCTATTGTGATTTAGTTAATGAGTTAGCTAACAATCAAACTAGATTGAGACTTATTACTAAAAATATTGGTGATGCTGAAGCTAAATTAGAAGAGTGGTTTGAATGTGGGATAGAGCCTTGTGAATCTGTAGATGCTTACTTACACCATAAGCGTTCCATTATTCGAGTTAGAGATAATGTATTGAATGTGTATAGGTTAGTTAAAAGTAATAGTCCCCGTGTGTTTGATTTAGTAGACCAAAACTTGCATAAAAAGCTACGAGAGATTATCTATCAAGGTTGTAGTGATGTTGATTTATCTAGAAGTCAGTTAGCTATCATTGCTTCATTGAGTAATGATGATGAACTCAGACAATGGCTAGAGCATGATGATTTGTGGTTGAAGATAGGACTAGAAACTAATTTCCCTAAACCAGTATTAAAGAAGGCTACCTATACTTTATGCTTTGGTGGTAGTCCTAAAACTTGGGTCAAGGAAGGTTTGATTTCTGAGGAAGAAGCTAATGAGCTAAAGCAGTATCCGTTCTTCAAAACACTACATAAGGTTGCTAGAGACTTGAGAAGCAGTATAAACAAAGATAAATATGTAGTAGTGGGTAATAAGAAATTAGCATTGGGAAAAGGCTTTAGAAGCAGACACGCCCTAGCTCGTAAAGTTCAGTACATTGAGAGCATGATTATCTATGAAGTGCTTCAAGCGGTAAGGAATGACAATAGAATTACTCTCATTGGTGCTTATCACGACGGCATTTTAGTCAACTTCAGAGATAAAGATGAGAAGAGAATACATAAATGTTTGAAAAGTATGAACCAAGTGGCACAAGATAAAGCCTTACGATTTGGAGTTGATAATATCAGTCTTGAGATTAAAGATTAACTAAATATTTTCAAATTTGGGACGGAGTTTGCCCCTAGTAAAATCATCAGAAAAGCTCTGTAGCTTGCTTGTAATAAGTATTGTATAGATTCTAGTTATTAGTATTAGTATATACCAAGGGAAGAGTGTTGGTATTATGTGGAGATTCTGGTGGTTTGGTTGTTAGTGATGTGTGGGTTGTGTGGGTTGTGTATCTTTAGTATATTTTGCCTGTAAATCCTGTAAATGCGTAGTGCAACATCATCACATTGTCATTACGATGTAATTACATTAATGGCTGTGTACTTAATATTGGCGTACTGCTTTGTCATTATATTGTCATTACAGTAGTGGATTGTAATTACATTGTATTGACGTTTGTTTATATCAAAGTTAGTTTTGTAATGTTAATGTAATTACAAAACAATGATGAAAAAGACTAAACCCTTCCAGATTAGATTTCCTGAAGAGATACTAGAGCAATTAAAAGCCGTAGCAGATAGCCAACATACTACTTCTAGTGAAATAGTAAGAAGGTTAGTAATGGATTACCTAAAAAATGTAGAGGGCGAGAACCCTAAAATTAAAGACAAAGAACTACCCTGGTAGCTTCACTCTCTGTGGTTATAAGCTCATGAATAGTCCCATCTTTATATTCCTCTTCATAAGGGGCTTTATAAATAAAGTCTTGACCTTCATAAATATGACCACCAAAACCATATTCATCGCCACCAAAACTTACATTACAGTATTGAACCACATAAAAATCGTATCTATGTTCTGCTACCCACTCAGGGTCACGATTACAAGTTTTCGTTCTTACATTTTTCATACATAGTTTGTGGTAACGTAAGAACTCTTCTTTTGGAAAAGATAAAGACTAAAAATAAAAGTGTAACTCTACAAATAGACGCTATAGAGTTTGTTAATAATCTAGCTAGCCAAAATGGATTATCATTCTCTAGTCAATTAAATTTATTAGTAAAAGGAGTAATGAATGCCAAGAACTAAACTTAGATAGATGCTGTTGTCTCATCACCTCGCAGAGTAGCCGCTCTTCTCATAGCTAAGAATGATATAGAAGCCTACTTTGTACTACTAATAATAGTTAATAATAGTAATATCAACTTAATAGTAAATTGCTATTGAAATGAAATCATTAAGAACAAAAACAATACAGTCTTATGTTGATAAAGACTTTTATGAGCAAGTAAAAGCTATAGCCCAATATAATAATTGCTCTGTAAGTAATCTAGTAGTACAGCTATTAGATAAAAAGATTAAAGAGCATAATAAAACACTCATGGAAGAACAACATTTTAAAGAAGTATGAGTATACCTAATATTCAAACATTATTAACCTTGTAACGATCAAAAAACAACCCTAATGAAAGAAATCATAATTAAACAGAATGACGTAATAACCCAAAGTGAAGCGTGTAAATTATTAGAAATAAGTAAAACCCAACTAAGGAGGTTCGTTAAGGATGGATTTATTCGATTTGTAAAAGACAAATGTAATGGAAAACCCACCTATGTCTTAAAATCAGATGTCCAAACTTTATTAGACACAAGGTATTACATTATTTAAAAAATACAAACAATTAAATATTTTGCCCTACCGTAAGGCATAAAACTAGGTCGCCCCTCGTCATTTAATTATGGCGGGGGGTTTTTGTATTTAATTTATTCTCTTCACTAATTAATACTATGACTGCATCCAAACCAAGACAGAGAAAATACGACGAGAATTATGACCCAAGACCTAAGACTGTTTCTATCGGTATTAGCTTAATCACAGTAGAAACTGACTCTTTCATCCAAGATGACCGCCATGTAGAGATTCCTGTAGATGACGACATAGTTTATCTTACAGTTCCAAGAGAGATAGTATTTCTTCCTTGTGGCGGTGCATCTTATGACATTATTGCTGACTTATTAGAACAAGAAGGCTACTTGCGTAAGCACTGGAAAATAATGAGCGTTTGGACTTGTGTTAGTCCAGAGGAAGAACCTTTTTAACGACCATCTTTTTATTTACCTAAACACTTGACTAAAACATCAAACTAATTTCACTACAGGAGATTCAAAACAATGGTATTCACAGAATATATGAAGGTTAAAAATAATCTCATAGTAGATACCAAATATGGAAAACGAAGAGTAATTAACCTAGTAGCCAAGAATGGAGAAGAGGGCGCAGTGTGGGCTACAGATTTAGATAGCCTCACTCACATTAAACTTAACCAAACTGTAGAAGTAATCAGAGGTGCTAAAGGTAGTCTTAGTATTCTGGAGAGAGAGCAACCCAGAAACATTGGTGGGCAAGGATTAAAACCTGTTAATGAAGTCCTAAACAATATACCTCAATCAAATGGCAATGGTAGGACTTCTACTCAGCAGGTTGCTAACTCTGCTGTAGATGATTATCTAGATAATGATTTGGGACTCCCAGAACTATTAACTGACCGCCAGAAACAAGACCTAAAGAAATTAACTGAGGAACGGGCTAAGTTGCTAGTTTTCTGTATTGAGGTAATGAAGAAAGAGATGGATGCTAAGGGATTTGAGTTTTATGAGAACTCGGTACGCAGTTTAGGAGTAAGTTTGTTCATTCAAATTACCCGTTATCTACCATGAGCAAACACAATCGAGTTCAATGCTTCTGTGGTCAGTGCGAAGCTGAAGGTAACTACTACCAATGTAAGGGGTGTTTGAGAGAATGCCCCTATTGTTTTGGTGCAGCAGATGAATATTGGGAATATTGCGATGATTGTTGGTCACTACTAACTAAAGGAATTGCACCTCAAGATTTATATCATGTAGTAATAGGAGAAAAAACCTAAATATAGCAATCAATGGTTCGGACAATTTTTGGAAGTGGAGAAAAAAGCTATCCATTCGATTAAGGTAAAAGTGTTGAAAGATTACCACAAATGGATAGCGTTAAAACAATTATACAAAGCCTACTAAATTCAGTCAG
>JADEXJ010000163.1 GCA_015207195.1 Pleurocapsales cyanobacterium LEGE 10410 | reverse complement strand
TCTAAAAGAAAGTTGGTTAGATTTATATAGTAATGAAGAAAAAGTTGGTCATCGGGTTGAATAAATTATTTCTACCCACAGATTTCTCGTAACAATTAAAATAAGTTCTACTTACTTGATAGAGAACTAGTCACAATCCCCTATTCATAATCACTTTAGCCATAACTCAACACATCAATTTTTCTTGGTGCAAGATCTGAGTATTACAAGATGGTATTTATGTTGAATCTAAAACCAGCCCTAATTTCCCTAATATTCCCGTTGTTGAATTAATCGAGCGTTACGTCAAACAAGCTCAAACAGAAGGCAGAAGCAAAGCCATTAGAGCTTTTAAACGGTGGGTTGCAGAAAATCTCTAGATCTATTCAATATATTCAGGCGATCGCGGTAGTAAAATTATCTTTTAGCTATAACAAATTCAATTTTAATCAACTCAAATTTACCTATGCCCGATGTTCAACAATTAATTGACGCGGTTAACCAAGCCGACTCTGCTAATTTACTCTTAGAAACCGTAGAAGACTTAGCCGAAGCTGGCGATCGCTCTGCCATACCTACTTTAGTTGAGGTGCTGGGCTTCAATAATCCTGGTGCTGCGGTGGCTGCGGTTGATGGTTTGATTAAAATTGGCGAACCTGTCGTTCCTTATCTGTTAAAAAATTTGGATAGTTACAACTATGGTGCGAGAGCTTGGGCGACGAGGGTATTTGCAGGGATTGGCGATCCGTCTGCTTTGGATCTATTGTTAAAGGCTGCGGTATCTGACTTTTCTCAAAGCGTGCGTCGGTCAGCAGCCAAAGGTTTGGGAAGTATTATCTGGTCAAAGTTACCTGCCGAAAAAGCAATTCTGGCACAACAAAAGGTATTAAAAACTTTGATCCTCGCTACGGAAGATGGTGAGTGGGTGGTGCGTTATGCTGCCATAGTTGGTTTAGAAGCTTTGAGTGAGACATTGGCTCAGAGTCAACCAGAACTATTAGCGGAAGTTACTGAGAGGTTTCGAGAATTGGCTCAGAATGAGCCAGAAGCAGCTATCCGCGCTCGAATTGAATATGCGATGGTAAGGTTTAACTAACGGTTGGCTTATTGAAGATTGTCCACAGATGAACACAGATGAACACAGATGTTATACTAAATCCTGTTCGTACAGGTTACTTTTAATCGCCCCCTAAATCCCCCAAACTTGGGGGACTTGAAGAATTCGATAATAACTTTTACCAAGCGGATTTAGTATTACAGTATGTTGATTGGTTGGGACATGATAATTTAGAGAATCAGTATAACCTGCAAGCGTAGAACTGTGAATGAACCCAAATAAATAGATAATTATCAAACAGTTAAGCGAACTTCGGTTACACCCTGGCGTAGTTGTTTTTGTCTTCTTAACCAAGAAGCGCGGATACCAGGGCGAATTAGAGGCGTGAATGTTTTTGCACCCCAACGGAGAAAAGCACTATTGTGTAATAACTCAGCCTGAGCCATTTCTTGCGCCTGTAGCTTTTGCATACGAATAATTTCGGGTTCTCTTTCTTGCTGAATTAGAGGCAGTACCGCATCTATTTTGTGTAGATCGACTTCTGTTTTGTTTAACAAAGGAACTAAATGATTGGTGGCGACAATTACATCGCGAAACGCCATATTGATACCTTGAGCGCGGATCGGCGACATAGGATGAACTGCGTCTCCTAATAATAGTAATCCAGGAATTGACCAGCGATCGCACCGTCCGACAACTACAGACAACAACAGGGGTTTGGTTAAACTTTCTCGATGGGATAGGATGTGTTCTGCCAGCCAAGAAGGTGAAGTGGCTGCTAGTTTTTCTGCCCAGTTGAGGTTTTGCCAATCGTAATTGTCGTCTGAGTGTAAGCCCCAGCCAATGTGTATTTGTCCTTGGGAACCTCGAAATAAGCCAAAGCCATCTCGCTCATGCAAAATGGAATAAAAAATGTTTTTGGATTTAGCAAGTAAACCAGCATCTAGTTTGAACCAGATAATATCGATCTTGTTTTGTAGCTTAGGTAGCTTAGTTAGATTTAAGCCCGCCTTGTTCCTAATGATCGAATTGCGTCCATCTCCCGCAATTACTAAATCGGCAGCAATTTCTCGACCGCCAGCTAGTTTGACACCACAAACTCTATCTGGATTACGCAGAATGTCTCGTACTGGTTCACCTTGAACTAATTCAAACTGGGAAGATGTCTCGGCTTGTTTGACAATTGCAGCGAGTAAGTGGGGTTGAGAAACTGTGGTGCAGGGCTTTCCTTCTCTTTCTATCGGCTCATCGACGCGGAATAATCTTCGACCAGACAGTAAAAACTCCCAAGCAGCGATCGCCTGGTGGGGAACATCAGCTAATAATTCTAGCAGTCCCATCTGTTCTAGGGCATTCAACCCACTAGGCATCAATCCTTCTCCCCGAAACAACCGCTTAAAATCACGGGAGGCTTCAATCAGCTTGACCTCGATGCCTCTTTGTAACAATAATAGTGCCATCGTCGCACCAGTAGGTCCTGCTCCAACAATTACAACTCGTGCCATGTTTTAATAGTTTAAATATTTTAATTTTGCGTAATTTCCTAAGCATCAAGTTTGAATACCATACTCGTACGATTAACCCTCTCTTCTGTTCCTTGGTTTTCGATGGCGATCGCTTTAAGGTGAGGCAACAAAGATTTCACAGCCAATTTAGTCACTTTATATAACGGTATGCGATCTTCTAAAAGAGATGCTTGCTTTAAATCGATCGAGGCTGAGTTAGGGCGATTGAGGTTTAAGGAATTTATAATTTGCTGTAGCTCTGGATTGTGCAAAAATGATTTGTCTGCATAAAAACTGGCTACATCCGATGTTTGAGTGAGAATTTGGGCAGCTAAATCTGTTTTACTGATGGTTAAATCTGCGCTCAACGTCTGCCCCGCACTAGATTTATCGGGTATTGCCGATTTGTCCAACCAAGCAGATGTATTCAAAATATTTACATAGGCTAATGCTATATGGGGTCGTTCTAGCTGATCGATCGCTTCTTGGTAGTATTCTGACTGTTCGAGATTTAAGTCGATCGCCTGAGCCTGATTGATAGCCTGTTTGAGTATTTGAGGTTGATTGGCAAATAACACAAAATTTCCTACCACTGCACTCGCCCATACCTGGGGAGCTGTTTTACTCGAAGACAAAAACACAATATCTGCTCCTTTGTATTTTTCTGTCAAAACACGATCTTGCTTCTCATAGAAGTTGATTAAAGATTGTCGTGCTAATCGAGGATCTCTAGCTTTCATCGCCAACAGATAGCCAGGCTGCGCTCCATTATCAGGATTGCGGTCATAGTCCAGGGTACTAATCGCCAGGCTGATTTCATCTCCCAACCAGGACTTGAGATCCTGTTGATAATTCAAACCAATTTTAGCTGCTAGGACTTGTTCCCACTGCTGCCATTCTTGGCGATCGCTCTGACGACGTTTGAGAGGTAAAGAAGCTTGACGTAAACCATAGAGTTTTTCTGGATTGACGAGTAGCGAAACTACGGCGACCGCTTGCTTGGGAATAAATACTGTAGCTTGGGGAAAAGCCTGAACTCCTCCAGTCAATAGAGCGATCGAGCTTTGCGTTGCAACCCAGCCCAGACTGGCAATACTCAACAAAAATACCGCTATTGCACCCGTGATTAAAACCCAAATAAAAGAACGATTCATTAAATAGATGCTTATAGATGCCTAAAAACAGCAATCGTAATCCCAACTAATATTATAAATACTGTTAGTCCGTAAAAAAATTAACAATAAATAACGATAAATCTGAGCGAAAATTAATACCAATTGAATTTTTGATAGTAAAATTATAAGTATAGATGTATTATTCTGCTGTTCCAGAAATTGATGTCAATCAGTTAGCAATACGCTTAGCTGAAGCAGAGCGGTCTTTACAGTTAATTGACGTGAGAGAAAGAAGTGAAGTAGCGATCGCCCAGATAGAAGGATTTGACGTATATCCCTTGAGTGAGTTTGAAAATTGGTCGGCAGAAATTCTGACCAAACTCAACCCAGAGGCAGAAACTATAGTTATGTGCCATCATGGAATGCGCTCTGCCCAACTCTGTCAATGGTTATCAAATAGAGGTTTTAGTAAGGTTCATAACGTAACGGGAGGAATAGATGCTTATTCTCGTCTGATAGATTCTACGATCAATCGTTACTAGCTGGCTTTCAAAAGTTTGAATCCCAGGCTATACTGCATCTAAAATTTAAACCTATGTTAACTATCATTGAGTTAATTATATTTAATGGCACATCAATCTGAACTGAGTGCAAGACATCAAAATATATTAAAAGCCACGATTAAGCACTATATTGCTACTGCCGAGCCGGTGGCTTCTAAAACTCTGGCACAAGAATACGACTTCAACGTTAGTTCCGCCACTATTCGCAGCGTTATGGGGCGTTTAGAAGAAGCAGGATTACTCTATCAACCTCACGTATCTGCGGGGAGAGTGCCTTCAGACTCTGGTTATCGTATTTACGTCGATCGCCTGATCGTTCCTAACAACAAAATTAACAAAACAATTCAAAAATTAGTCCAGCAGGAATTGCAGGTAGCTAGAGCTAGTTTTGAAGCCTTGCTACAAAGAGCAGCAAAAATCTTGGCTACATTAAGTGGCTACATTGCTCTAATTACTTTTCCCCAAAATCGCAACAGCACCTTACGTCATCTACAACTGGTAAGGGTAGCTGCTAATCAGGTCATGTTAATTGTGGTTACTGACTCTTATCAAACTCAATCAATTGTGATGGAATTTCCTTTACAAGAGGAGGAAGTAGATGAATCAATTATCGATCATGAACTGCAACTTTTATCAAATTTTCTTGACCGAGAATTACGAGGATGTTCGCTTACAGAATTTGCAGCTTTGGATTGGGCAGAAATAGATCGTGAGTTTGCTCGATATAGTGGATTTGTCAATATGATGCTAAATCAGCTAAAATCCCTGCAAGTCAACAATTCCAACCCAATAGTTATTCACGGTGTAGCGGAAATGCTACGTCAGCCTGAATTTTCTCAACTGCAACAGGTACAAAATCTGTTATCACTCTTAGAAGAACAGCAGGAACTATTACCAGTTATTTTCACTTCCCCCGATGAAGATTTTAAACGAGTCAGCATCAAGATTGGCAGAGAAAACTATCTTGAACCGATGCGTACCTGCACCTTAATCTCAGCAAACTACTATCAAGATGAGACTCCAGTAGGTAGCGTAGGCATTTTAGGACCAAAGAGAATGCTCTATGAAAATGCGATCGCCCTAGTAGAAAATACCGCCGACTATCTTTCCAATCCTTTCCAGGTTCAATCTTAGCCTTCATCAATTTTATCAATCACATAACAAATTATTAACCAAATTCCCGCACTAATAAATATAGTTAATAATAATCTTAAAATAAACAGCTTAACGTCGGATAGATCCTGGCTGTAGTTGTAAATTAGGATAGCAGCGATCGCTGCCGTAAAAAACCCCAGACCTTGTTTTAAGCTTTTGTTAGATGTTTTCACAAAGATTGCCCCCTATAAAGCTAATCTATTAAAACCTCTACCCCATCCAACTGTCTAGAATTAGGTTATTTAACTAGTATTTTCTTGAATCTCACTTTCATTATTTCATATGTCTGTTATTTGAAATGACTATACTTGTTACTTGTTACTTAATTACTTATTACTTATTACCTCTCAAATGGCTTTAGAACCCTGTAAAGTTTGCGGTACTTTGAATGCCGAAGCAACAGAAATATGTCTCAGCTGTGGTTATCCTACCCAAGGAAAAAAAAGACCCACCGTTTTTCGTATTGTAGCGATCGCCTTAGTGGCTTGTTTTGCCCTGCCTTTTCTATCGGGTGTCATTAACTGGATCTGGCTGCAATTAAAACCCGAATCACCCCAGCCAACTCAACCCCAAGTTTCTTTAATCGATCTAGCTAAAAACTAAAGGTAGTGCGAATTGTGCCGATAACCAGATCGTCATAATTTGAGGCATTAGTATCGGGTTCGGTAATCCAAACTACTCCAGGAGTAATCGAAATATTATCGTTGAGCTGATATTGGTAGAAAGCTTCAAGATGTAAAGATTGCTCGTTGTCTTCTCCTAAATCATCGATCGAGGAATTAGTTACTCTAGGCTCAGAACCTACTACGATCCCTGCCAGGCTGCCTTCCATGCCCAAGTCGGGTAAAACTAGGGTTGCTGCCCAATTCCAAATATCTTGAGTGCCACGGTCGATTTGTCCGTTAAGAGTAGACAGGTTGCTTACCTTACTCAACCCACCCCAACCCCCAACAATCAGGCGATCGCTAATTGCCCAAGATAATTCTAAGCCATAGGAGTTGCTGACGGTGGGTGTTGGCGAACCAAACAATTCGCTAGTGAGCGAGCGCAGATTTGCTCGATTCGTTCCCGTTTCAGTGTCGCTTTGGTTATAGCTGTGAATATAGGTGGCTGCTAAACTCAGGTTTTCTACTGGAGCGATCGTGACTTGTCCCAATGCACTATATGGTCCATTAAATAGCTCGCTTCCCGAACTAGATTCACTGGCAGCAGCCAAATAGCCAACACTGATGTCAACTCGATCGATTGGACTATGGGTAATTCCTACTCCCGCATCCCCTGGAAGATAGTAGATGGGGTTTCTCGTTCCAAAAGCCGAAATTGCCCCCGAACCTCCGTCCCCGTCTAGAAAATTAACGGTGGGAGCAATATCTTCAGCATCTATTCCTGCCACGCCTACAATAAACTTCAGGCGATCGCCCACGGCAAAAGAATAATGTAGAGCATCTAACTGTAAATTATCACTGTCGTCAGATTCGGCAAAAGCCAAATTACCTTGAAAAGTTCCTGATTCTTCCGTGAAGCCAGAAAAATCTGTGCGGGATAATCTAGTAAACAACAAATCGTCTCCTACAAAGCTAGAGCCTAGTTCTAACCTTAGTCTGCTGCCAAAAATAGTATTAGTATTGTCTCTATCTGAGGATAAAACACTACCCAAGCCAAAAATAGCTTCTCCCCTCAGCTTGCTAGTAGTAGAGAACTGAGTGACTTCTAAATCTTCCAACCGTGCTTGAGAACCATCCGTTTTACCTCGAATAATAGCCAAGTCTGACTGAAACTCCTCGATCAAAAGTAAAACTGTATCTACATCTACTTGAGAAATATCATCAGAATTAGCGACGAGCTGTTCTATTTTATTTAGACAGGCATTTAATCCCGCAGCAAATTCGGCACGGGAAATAATCTGTTCTCCGCGATAAGTTCGATCCTCAAATCCACTAATGCAACCATAACGCTCGACCAAATTTCTCAAGGCTTCATAAGACCAATCTGTTGGTCTAATATTTCTTAGTTGTTGAACACTATTTATCTGAGTAATTAATAATGGAAGATTGTCAGTCTTGGAAGGCAAATTGTCGGCAAAATTAACTGGACGATTGAGAATCTGTGAGCTAGTTTTAATCTCTGACCGTTGGTCAACGCTGCCAGAGCGTGAGATCTCAGCTGCTTCAATTTTTGATGGTAACAGGATATAGATAGCGAAAACGGGGACTATTTGGCTGATTTTCCCCCAGAATTTAGACATGATCAAAAATTCTCCCTCACACCACAACTACGCTGAAACCCTTTTGAGCATTCGTTTAAACCCATAGTCTATTTGACGACGAGCTTCAACACTGATGTTTACTCAGCTTAAAGAAAAGAATTTTCACGATGATTTAATTCCTTTCTATTCTGGCATCGCTCAAAATCAATTAGTAAAAAAAGCTCAGTTTACTAACTTTTGTAAGGATTTAGCGTTTCTCATCAAGCTTAAGCAGCTTGCTCCAAAATCTTGATATATTCTTTAACTGTCTTGGCAAAACCCATCTCTAAAGCTTCAGCAGTCAAGGCATGACCAATAGACACTTCTAAAATACCAGGAATAGTACAAAACTTAGCCAAATTATCGAGATTGAGGTCGTGTCCTGCATTAACTCCCAGTCCCAAATCTTGAGCTTGTTTTGCTGCGTCGGCAAACCGTTGCCAGGTAGACTCAAGCTCTTTATTTTCTCGATAGGCAGTAGCATAGGGTTCAGTATAGAGTTCGATTCGTTCCGCACCAGTATCGGGAACGAGACTAATCTGTTCGAGATCTGCATCCATAAACAGACTCACTCGGCTACCCAGACTGTGTAACTCTTGAATAATGGGAATCAAACGCTCTCGATCTTTAGTTAAGTCCCAACCACTATCGGAAGTAAAAGTATCGGGTGCATCGGGGACGAGAGTACACTGAGTAGGTTTAACCTGGCGGACAATTTCCATAAAAGAAGTCTCTAAGGGATTGCCCTCAATATTAAATTCTACAGCAGTTACCACCTCTACCAAATCGTAAACGTCCCTAGGTCTAATGTGTCTTCGATCGGGACGAGGATGAACTGTAATTCCTTTAGCACCAGCATCAATACATATTTTTGCCATCTTAGTAATACTGGGGATGCCAATATTACGGGTGTTTCTAATTAGGGCTACTTTGTTAAGATTGACGCTGAGATTAGTCATGTAACTGTTGTCTGTTGTTAGTTGTTAAATATTGCTAGAAGTACCTTACTAGATTTTTATTGAATTTAACTATCACAAAGAGATAACAATTTAGCAATAGCGCAGCTTATACTAAATCCGCTTGGTAAAAGTTATTATCGAATTCTTCAAGTCCCCCAAGTTTGGGGGATTTAGGGGGCGATTAAAAGTAACCTGTACGAACAGGATTTAGTATTAAACCATAACAGACTGGTTATATTGTGATTGGGGGGCAACCAAAATAACAACTAGATGAATGACCCAAGCTCTAGCAAGCCACCGTCAACCTTCTGATTAGATACAGGTATCGCCCTGGTTGAACCGACCTCTGACTCCTTACTTCCATAAAGCAACATTTCTATTATGAAACGCTTTTATCCATCTATATTTACTTCAATTGCGATTCTTATCGGTTTTTTGGTGATATTTGAATTGGCAGCACGGTTATTCGCCGAAATCCTGTGGTTTAAGGAAGTAGGGTATCTCTCCGTGTTTCTGGTGCGCCGTTTGAGTCAGAGTGGTTTGTGGTTGTTGATTACTGTGGTTTCAGGATTATTTTTAGGAGGAAACCTGTGGTTGGCAAATCGCTGGCAGTGGCAACGGCTGCCCAAGGATGAATGGTATGATGGGGAAGTTGCTGTTGCTCCTCAACCAAAGAGACTGTTTGGTCGAGAGGTTACCAAAAATAACCAAAGAGAACCCTTATCCGTTAGACGCGATCGCTACCCCAAAAAATTCTCCCCTCGTCTAAAACTACCCTTGTTATTGATAGCAGCGATCGCTGGAGCAATTGGCATTAGCTCTATTGTAATCGGCTATACGGATCTTGCTCTATCTGTCTGGCAAACTAGCTATCGCTTACCGCAAATCACTTCAACTCTAAGACCCCCCTTAGACGTGTTTGATTTCGCCAATATTACGGGCTTTATTATTAGCTACCTGCGTCAGTTAGGCATGGTAGTGGTGATCGTAGCATTGCTGTTGTGGCAACCCCAGATAAGTTTGAGGGCGATCGCTGTTTTGGTTAGTCTGATCTTTGGAGCGATCGCTGCGGGAAACTGGAAGATAATTCTGCGCTTTTTCAATCCTTCTAGCTTCGATCTGGTCGATCCACAGTTTGGCAAAGATATTGGTTTTTATATTTTTCGGTTTCCCCTGTGGCATTTAATTGAAACCTGGTTACTTGGCTTGTTTTGTTGTGCTTTACTAAGCTGCACTCTATATTATCTGCTGTCGGGCAAGAGTCTTTCTGAAGGTCGTTTTCCTGGTTTTTCTAAGATTCAACTGCGACACCTTTCTTTTCTGGGAACAGCAGTAATGATGGCTTTAGCCGTTCGCCATTGGCTGAATCGTTTCGATCTACTTTATAGTTCTCGTGGGGTGGTATATGGTGCTGGATATACTAACGTTAAGGTTCAGCTACCTCTGGAAGTATGCTTAAGCTTAGTCTCAATTATTAGTGCTATCTGGCTGCTATATAAAGGTTTTAGTGGGTTCAAAAACCTACAGATTCAAAAGCGCAAAATCAAAAAAGTCATCTTACTAATCTTTCCCTTCACGGTTTATCTG
Organism: Pleurocapsales cyanobacterium LEGE 10410; assembly: GCA_015207195.1. Classification (GTDB taxonomy): domain Bacteria; phylum Cyanobacteriota; class Cyanobacteriia; order Cyanobacteriales; family Xenococcaceae; genus Waterburya. The sequence goes on along the minus strand of JADEXJ010000163.1, from coordinate 2,802 downwards.
TTTGTGGTATTTCTCAGCGATGTTGCCAACGCAACAGTACAGAGTCTTGTGGTTGAACCCAACGAATTGGCAGCGGAAAGACCTTATATCGAACGTAGCATTGCTTTGACTCGCAATGCCTTTAATTTGAATAATATTGAAGCCAAAACTTTCGATCCTCAAGGTGAACTGAGTGCAGCAGATATTCAAGATAATGATTCTACGATTGATAATATTCGGCTTTGGGATACTCGCCCCATTCTGCAAACTAACCGTCAGCTACAGCAAATTCGACCTTACTATCAATTTTATGATGCGGATATCGATCGCTATCTTTTAAGCGAAGATGATAATCTCACTGCTGCCGACAAACAGCAGGTAATCATTGCTGCCAGGGAATTGGACTATACCCAGGTTCAGAATATTGCCAAAACCTGGGTCAACGAACATCTAATTTATACTCATGGCTATGGTTTTACCCTCTCTCCAGTAACCAGAGTCGCCGAGGGAGGCTTGCCCTATTATTACGTCAAAGATATTGGTACGGGCAGCGCAGAATCAGGTTCATTAACCATCAGCAGTGAAGTAATTCGCAATAGTATACCTATTGGTAAACCTCGTATTTACTTTGGCGAGTTGACCAACCCTTACATCATGACTCCTACTAAAGTTCCAGAGTTAGACTACCCTAGTGGAGAAGAAAATGTCTATACCACCTACGCTGGCACTGGAGGAATCAAAATTGGTAACTATTTTCGACGAGTACTGTTCGCTGAATATCTCAAAGATTGGCAAATGTTGTTTGCTCGAAATTTTACTGACGATACAAAAATATTATTTAGACGCAATATTAGAAACAGAGTAAGAGAGATTGCACCTTTTCTAAATTACGATCGCGATCCCTATTTAGTTGCAGCTAAAACCGCAGATTCTGAAGATAGTCAGAATTACCTCTATTGGATTATTGATGCCTATACTACCAGCGATCGCTATCCTTATTCCGATCCAGGAAAAAATCCCTTCAACTATCTACGTAACTCCGTCAAGGTGGTAATCGATGCCTATAACGGCAAGGTGGATTTTTATATCGCCGATCAATCAGATCCGATGATCCGCACCTGGGATAAGATATTTCCCCAGCTATTAAAACCCCTCTCGGCGATGCCTACGGATTTGCGCCGACACATTCGCTATCCTGAAGATCTATTTAGCGTCCAATCAGAAAGACTGCTTACTTACCATATGAAAGATCCCCAAGTATTTTATAATCGTGAGGATCAGTGGCAGATTCCCCAGGAAATCTACGGTAATGAGTCTCAGCCAGTAGCACCTTATTACCTAATCATGAGGTTGCCTACCGCCAGCCAGGAAGAATTTATTCTGCTGCATCCTTATACCCCCACCAGTCGTCCCAACTTGATTGCCTGGTTGGCAGCCAGGTCTGATGGTGCAGAATACGGCAATCTACTGCTATACGAGTTTCCTAAACAAAAGCTGGTTTATGGACCAAATCAAATCGAGGCATTAATCAATCAAGATCCAGTAATTTCTCAACAAATTTCTCTTTGGAATCGAGAAGGTTCGCGAGCCATACAGGGAAATCTATTGATTATTCCCATCGAACAATCATTACTGTACGTCGAACCTTTATACATAGAAGCAGAAGAAAACAGCCTACCTACCTTGGCTAGGGTAATTGTCGTCTATGAAAACCAAATTGTGATGGCAGAAACTTTAGATGAGGCGATTAGCGCAGTTTTTCAGTCTCCAAACGATGCTGAAACTATCATTCGTCCAGTGGATGATGTTACGCCTGCAAACTAACTCGACGTGAGAACCAGCTCATTTTATAGTCATTTGGCTGCTATCGGGAATGACTATCCCAACAATTTGGGTTATTTAATTTTATTGCTATCAAAGTGCCTCGTTGCAGGGTTTTCTTGAGGCGTAACTAAAGAGCTATCTGAGTTTGCTTGAGATACCAATAGATAACCTGAAATAGCTAAAGCCAAAAGTGTGAATAATCCACTAGCAATCAGCCAATTACGCGTTGTGCGCTGTTGCCTAGCCACATCCCTAAAAGAAGACCTGATTTGATTAATTACAGACATTAATTCTAAACGGCTTTTTGACTCATATTCTGTCAGAGATGGGCGCATTTCGTCTCTTTGTACAGCCCATTCTTGTAAGGCGGTTCTCTGGCGTGACCAATCTTCTAATGCTTCAGATAACTTATTGTCTAAATCTCTTTTTATGTTACTAAGCTGTCGCTCAAACTGGGTACTCAAATTACGATTTGCCTGATTAAACTGAGTATTCAAATTGGTTAATTCTTGACGAATTGATTCCCAGCTAGATTGATTCTTGTATTCTAATTCATTGATTTTGTTGGTTTGATTACTATTAAATTTCTCTTCTATTTCATTTAAACGTTGTTCGAGCTTTTGCTCTATTTGTCTAAAATCATTAATGTCTTTGATAGATTTGTTGTATTCTTCAATAATGTTTTCAAATCTTGAATAGTAGATTTTCCATAATTCTTCTAGCTGACTATGTAGAGATTTTATAGAACTATTATCTATCTTCGACTCTAGTAGATTAATATCATTATAAACCGAGCGTATTTTTTGCACTAATTCATTAGCACTAGTACTTTTTAATAAGTATCCTTTTGCTCCTGCACGTAGAGATTTACCCCTGGCTGATGGACACATCTTAGTTAAAGCCTAGCTTTGTTTAGCACAATGAAGAGAGCGTACGCGAGAAAATAACAACTGCTCATAATAATCGGCTTCGGCTCGACGACTGGCAAAACAACGTTCA
>JADEXJ010000162.1 GCA_015207195.1 Pleurocapsales cyanobacterium LEGE 10410 | reverse complement strand
TAGTTGTAGGGTGGGCAAAGATTTGCAACTAGACTAAATCTAATTTTGCTATATATTGCTTGCCCACCTTTAGGTCATAGCTAGAGTCAAATTGCGGGTAGACGAGACAGCAAAGAAAAAATTCCGAAGCTCAATAATAAAGCCCCACTAACGGGATTGATCCAGCTAGACCAACGGCGCAATTCTAAAATCTTTTTAATTGAAGCAGTAAAAGTTCCTGCAATAACTAATGGCGTGACATAACCAACAGCATAGGCAATTAATAATCCTCCACCTAAAACTAAATTTTGGGTTGTAGCCACCCAAGTTAGAAGAGTTGCCAAAACTGGAGTGCTACAAGGAGAAGCAATTAGACCAAAGGTCAAACCTAATAAATAAGAACGTACACCACGGGGTAAATCTTGACTAATCCAATCTGTGGATCCCAAAGAAGGAAAGCGTAGGGGTAAAATTTCTAGTAAGTTTAAGCCCATGGCGATCGCCACTAGACTGACAATAATTGGTAACCCAACGCCAATCTGCCCGTATACCTTCCCAATAGTAGTCGCAACGATACCCAAAATCGCCAAGGTAGTTGCAAGCCCCAAGGCAAACCAGCTAGATTGTGCTACTGCTTGCCATCTGCCCTCCGACTCATAACCGCCAATATAGCCTACGGTAATCGGCAACATCGATAGCATACAGGGAGTCAAGCTAGTTATCAGCCCAGCAAAAAATATGATGCCCAGACTAACCAAACTGAGATGGGTCAGTTGGGTGGAAACCAAGCGATCGGCAAATCGTTCTAACAAAAATAACTGAGTTTGTAAAAATTCCAGCATTAAAAAATATAGTTAAATTTAGCAATCAGCCTTCTTACTTAAATTCTATCAATATAGTGATTCCCCATGGCGAGATAAATTCGCCGTGTCTCACTGTCAAAATACCTAATTCTCTCTAGGTTCATCCAAAAGAGAGATTAATCTTGGCGGACGTGCTATCAAAGTGAAAGAACTAGCTCAAGGAATTACAAGCCAATATGTTCAATAAAGATACCATTTTCTTAGTTTTGTTGTTATTTATTCCCATTTCCATTGCTGCACATTTTCTAGAATGGGGAGAAACAACCGTATTTATTACCGCAGCCTTGGGTATTGTCCCGTTAGCTGCCTATATGGGAACGGCTACCGAAGAAATCGCTGTGGTTACAGGTCCCAATATTGGTGGTTTGCTTAATGCTACCTTTGGTAACGCTACAGAATTAATTCTCGCTTTTATTGCTCTTAAGGCTGGTTTGGTAGGTGTGGTTAAAGCAACGATTACTGGCTCGATTGTGAGCAACCTGCTGCTGGTGATGGGGTTTTCTATGCTATTAGGAGGATTACGCTTTAAGGAACAAAAGTTTCAGCCTACCGTGGCTAGACTTAATGCCTCCTCAATGAATTTGGCTGTAATTGCTTTGCTGTTGCCTACAGCAGTGCAGTATACATCTTCGGGTATTGAAGAAAAAACTTTGCAAAATTTATCTGTAGCCGTCGCGGGAATTTTAATTTTAGTTTATGTCCTGACTCTATTATTTTCGATGAAGACTCATGCCTATCTTTGTGATGTGGGAGATGTCGATCTCGATGAGGGAGGAGAAGGCGAACCCGAAGTCAACTTGCCCTTTTGGATATTTGTCTTGCTAGCCGTTACTCTGGCAGTAGCAGTAGAATCTGAATTACTGGTAGACTCTTTGGAAGCAGCAACTACCAATTTGGGTCTGAGTGCTTTGTTCACTGGGGTAATTCTGTTGCCTATTATCGGTAATGCAGCGGAACACGCCACGGCAGTAACTGTAGCCATGAAAGATAAAATGGATCTTTCCGTATCCGTAGCGGTAGGATCGAGTATGCAGATTGCTCTATTTGTCGCGCCAGTGCTGGTGATTACTGGCTGGATTATCGGTCAGCCCATGGATCTTAACTTTAATCCTTTTGAATTAGTTGCCGTAAGCGTTGCCGTTTTGATCGCCAATTCGATTAGTTCTGATGGGGAGTCTAACTGGCTAGAGGGAAGCTTGCTGATTGCGACTTATGCTGTAGTAGCGCTCGCTTTCTTCTTCCACCCCGTAGTCGAAGGCATGATTTAGGTAATCGACTAAGATACAGTATTTTTGTAATGGGGATATGAATTCAATTCATATCCCTTAATTTTAGGTTGTAAATTTGAGCTTGCTATTACGAACCGTTCAGATTTTCGGTTACTAAAGCAAAGCTCAGAAATTATATTGTGCATAAATTCACAGAACCGCGCATATTGAATGATTGTTGCTCGCAGAGAATTAACATCAATGAAGAATATTCTGGCTCTAATCGAAGAAAAACAACAGACATACTATCAGTCACCTCTGTTTAAATTTATGCAAGACAAGAGTATTCATCCTCTCAAAAGACTATCATTTGCTCCCTGTGCTGCACCATTTATTATGAGTTTTTCCGACTTATGTAAATACGTTTTGCGCCAAGAACCAACTGACAACGAAATTCAGGCAATATTAAATCAACATACTTATGAAGATGATAGTCATTGGCAATGGTTTTTAGAAGATTTAGATACTTTAGGTTTTAATAACTCATTGCAGTCTAATGATTCTCTGAGATTTTTCTGGAGCGATGCAGCCAAACATTCAAGACTTCTGACTCATGAATTATATAAATTGATCGTCGAATCAGAACCAACAGAAAAGCTGATAATTTTAGAAGCAATCGAAGCAACCGCTGAAGTTTTATTTTCTTTCAGTACACAGATTACCAAGGAATTACAATTAATTACCAAGCAAGAATACAAATACTTTGGTAATTGTCATTTTAATGCTGAAAACAGTCATAGTGCTAATTCTGATGACACAAGCAAATTTATTGAAAATATCCACATTTCGCCAGAATGTTGGCACAACAGCGTTGAATTGATTGATAAAGTATTTGAATTGTTTACGCAGTGGAATAATGCACTATTAGCTTACGCACAAAATCATCAAGTATCCCAACTTCCACAGATGCAAGCACGAGAACAAGTATTAGCAGCGGTATAGGTTCTTGTATCCTGTTGAGTATCTTTTTCCCTTGGCAAACCATTAATAAATTACAGGCGTTTGTCAAGGCAATAGTAATCAATTGTTACAGCGTTTTTCAGTTTATTGAGGTACATCTAACTTCTGCCTTCTGCCTTCTGCCTCCTGCCTCAAGACGATTTTTCTGTACCTGACTTAGATGAAAACTGCTGTATCTTCAAGCGCAACTATATTCCATCAAGCATCAGATTAACTATGAATATACAGCATCAAAACTTTAGAACTGTTGGCAATCGAAAATAATTTCAAAAATGCCAAATGTATCTATGAGTATGCGGATACTACCAAAATGTGCTGTTTTAATGTCTAAATCCTGCTTTTGTAAGCTAATTCTTGAAAGACAATCTCAATTTTAGTACCCTTAGTCTTATCGAGTTCAATTTTTCCCTCAAGTTGCTCTACTAAAGTACAAACTAATTCTAATCCTAAAGAATCGCTATTGTGCAAATCTAGATGATCTCCAAAACCAATACCATCATCTTGAATAGTAATTACAATTTCTCCTGCCAAATTGTGTTTCAAATTCAACCAAACATTACCATAGTCGCGATCGCCAAAACCATGTTCGAGAGCATTAGAAATCAACTCATTGATAATCAAACCGCAAGGATTAGCACTTTCAATATTGAGTTCAATCGGATCTAGGTCAAGAATTAAATTAATATTTCTTTCTTGACACCCTTGGGAATAAGCCAGGTTATCGAGCAAAGATCTGATATATTCAGCAAAATCAATCTTGTTTAGTTCGCTATTACCATAGAGATGTTGATGAACTAGTGCCATAGAAGTGATGCGGTTTTGGCAGTTTTCCAGCAGTTTAATTACTTCGGGATCGTCAATATAGTTGCTTTGAAAATCCAAGAGGCTAGCAACCACAAATAAATTATTTTTTACCCGATGATGAATCTCTTTGAGTAAAACTTCTTTTTGCTTTAAAGATTTTTGCACCGAAGCATGATTTTCTAAATTTTTGTATAGACGTGCATTCTCGATTGAAATAGAAACCTGGGACAACAAAGCCTTTAAAATTTTCAATTTTTGAGGTGTGAAAGCTCCTTCCACTAAGCAATTCTCTAAATAAATAATCCCCTGTAGTTTATTTTGAAAAATAATCGGATAACCTAAAATAGATTTTGGCTGATGCTCGATAATATAAGGGTCGTTGACAAATATTCCTTCTTTAGTAGCCCGATCTACAATCACTGTGTTTCGGGTGCTTTGTATATAGTTAATAATGCTACTTGGTATATTTGTATATTCAGCAATTGATACCTGGGGAAGCTTGAGTTCTCTTTTTGGGGTAATGGTTGCTGATGCAGCTACAACCAAAGATGAATCTTGTCGCAAACATAAAATGCTTTTTTGCGCTCCTGCATTCTCCATCACAATTTCCATCATTTTAGATAATAAATTGTCGAGAACAATTTCCGAAGAAATTGCTTGTGAGGCTTTGATTATTGAAAACAAGTCTAATGTTGCTAGACTATCTGTCTGGATTAGTGTTGCTGTGGATGATACTTCGCGATCGCTAACTAAACTATTTCTAAGCTGCTGAATATTTGAATAATTTGATTCTTTGATCTGATTTTGCTTCAATAACTCAGAGTATCTCAATTCAAAGTCTCTTACTTTAGCTAAAGCTCCCCAACAACAATATTTATATAAAATTAGCTGCCATTTCATAAGCGATCGCTTCCTTAGCTTTTTTCCCCGCAATTAAATTTAATTCTGCTAAACGATAGAGGAAAGAAATATTCGAGCCAGAGTTTCTCGCAATATTTAGATGATTAACAATAACAAAGATGTTATCTTCAATATTTGAGGGGGGAGTCTGACGCAGCAAAACACGACCGATTTTAAAATGAATACGTATTCTTTGCGTCTCATCTAGAAGAGAATAAGCAGTTAGTCGAACGCGATCGTGAACAAATTTATAAGACATCCCTTGCTCTTCATTTGCCAAAATAATTCCAGCTTTAAGAGCATATTCCAATTCTAGAGCTACTTCAGCTTCAGTTTGCTTGCAAGCGATCGCCAAAACCGTCAAATCAAAATAATTACCAATGCAAGCAGCTGTTTTTAAGACTTCTTGAGAGCTTTTAGGAATTTTATCCAGATTTTTGGCGATCAATTCCAGCACGTTCAAATTAGTAATGTTGGCAGAGCGAATTTCCTCAATCTGCCACTGCCAACTCGAACTATCAAAATTAAAAGTTAGAAGTTTATCGTCGTAAAGAGTCTTCAGTAGTTGATTTAAGAAAAAAGGATTACCTTTAGTGCGATCAAAGAGTAACCCTGCCAAAGACAAAGAGCTTTGTGCTTCACAATGTAAAGTATCGACAAGTAATTGGTTAATATCGTTGATGGTTAAAGGCTGAAGAACAATTTCATTGATAGTAATTTTTCGTCGGATTTTCTCGATAATATCGACCAAAAGACGAGCAGAACTTATTTCTTTACTTCGATATGAGCCAATAATGAGCAAACATTCCCCATCGAAACTATCTAACAAATAATCGATTAGTCTTAATGAAGCGGGATCTGCCCACTGTAAATCATCGAGTAACAACACTAGGGGATGCTCCCGATGAGCAAAAACTTTGAAGAACTTTTCAAATACAAAATAAAAGCGGTTCTGAGCTTCTGTTGCTGGTAATTCTGGTATAGCTGGTTGACAGCCAATAATCAGCTTTAACCTGGGTAACACATCCGTGATCACCTTACCATTTCGTCCAACTGCCGATAATATTTTCTCTTTCCAAGTTTGGAGACGTTCTGGAGTTTCAGTTAACAATTGTTCTATCAAGCTACCAAAGGCTTGAATTACTGCTTGATAAGGTGCGTTATTTTGTAACTGTTCAAACTTCCCCTCAACAAAGTAACCTTTTTGTTTGACAACCGAGCGAACGATTTTCTGAATAAAAGTACTCTTGCCAACCCCAGAATCACCTTTTATTAGCGTCAATTCTGTTGTTCCAGAGTAAACTCTTTTCAAGGATAATTTGAGTATTTTTGCTGGCTCAGAACGTCCGTAAAGTTTCTGATAAATTATCAGCTTACTAAATTTATCTAATATTCCTATATCAAATATCTCGACTTTACCCTGGTTTTGATACTGAATTTGGCAGATTTCTAGATCGGCTTTTATTCCGTAAGCGTTTTGATACCTATCCTGAGGATTCTTCGCTAGCAGCTTTATCACAATCGAGGAAACTGTTTTGCTGATACTTGAATTTAATTGATGAGGCGGAGTCGGCGATAGTGCCAGATGACAATGGATCAACTCAAGCGAATCTTGAGCAGTAAAGGGTAGCTGTCCAGTCAGCATTTGGTAAAAAACAACCCCTAAGGAATAAAAATCAGTTCGATAGTCAAAAGGAAGATTGATGCGTTCGGTTTGTTCTGGAGAAACGTAGGCTAAGTTTAATACTTCTGATTGTTTAGAAAATGTTTTGCTATTATTAACAAAATTGGTAGCGATACTAAAATTACTAATTTTTGTTTCTAACGTTTTTGGATGAATAAATATACTGGAGGGTTGAATAATTTTATGAACTATTCTATTGTTATGTATTTTTTGAAGCGTTTTCACTAACGCTATAGCTATAGTAAAAAAATCCCTTGTTGAAAGTTGCTGAGTTTTAATGAATTCAAGTAAATTTGTTCCTGCAAAGTTTTCCAGGATTAACGCGACGTTGTTCTGATATTTTTCAAAACTATAAGGTTTGAGAATTCCTCCACAATTGAGATTTTTTAGCACCTCATACTCATTTTTCAACAAAACTGCCGATCTAGCTTGGTCAAATTGAGGATTTGCCGTTTTAATAACTACTAAGGTTTTCTCTTGCTGGCGAATTGCTCGATAGATATGAAAGGAAGAATCAGTATAAACTCTTTCGATTATTTTGTATCTAGAAAGTGAAGTCATTATTTGTCGCCAAAAAATCTGATGTCGAGAGAATAACTTGATTGGAGATCTCGAATAATCAAGTAGTTAAACTGCTTAAGATCTTAGATATTCGTGAAATAGTTTTTCAGGATCGAAGTGTTGGAGAAACTAAATTGAACGCAACGGTAAATTTGCCAATAAACTACATTAGTAGTTGCCAAATAACTTCGCCTCGCTCATCATTAGCTTCTGAAATTCTTTCACTTCTAAAGGACGACTAAAGATAAAGCCTTGTATAACATCACATTGAGCATCTTTGAGAAAGTTTAATTCCCCTGCTGTTTCAACTCCTTCGGCTACAACTTGCAAACCCAACTCATGTGCCATACTAATAGTATTTTTAGTAATTACAGCATTAACCTGATTGCGATCGACGTTGCGAATAAAACATGAATCTATTTTCAAAATATCAAAGGGAAATTGTTGTAAATATCCCAAGGATGAATAGCCAGTCCCAAAATCATCCAATGCTATTTGAACTCCGAGCTTTTTGAGTAAGTTTAACCTTTGAACATTGGCTTTGATATTTTCTACCAAAATTGTTTCGGTCATCTCTAATTCTAGGTATTGAGCTTCTAAAGACGAATTAAATAAAATTCGCGTCATTTTATGAAATAAATCTGATTGTCTAAATTGAGTTCCTGATAAATTAACGCTAATTTTAAGACCGTCCAACCCAATATCATGCCAGGCTTTCGTCTGTCTACAGGCGCAGTCCAAAACCCACTCGCCTATCGATCCGATCAAACCACTTTCTTCTGCTAAAGGTATAAATTTATCTGGTTCAATCCTTCCCATTTCGGGATGATTCCAACGCACCAACGCTTCTGCCCCAACAATTGAATTAGTTTGAAGATCGACTTTGGGTTGATAGTATAATTCAAACTCTTCACGCTCTAGAGCATGATGTAATCCCGATTCCAACCTTAAATCGTCAGAAGCCTTATAAGGTTTGATGTTGAAGGCAAAGGTGAATTTTTGGCAACGATTGCCTCCTTGAGATTGAGCGTACTCTATGGCTTTTTGACTTTGCTGTAGTAATTGTTCAATACTAGTACCGTCAGATGGATAAAACGAAATTCCAATACTGGGAGAAAGATAAATTTCTTGCTCGTCGATAATAAAACTTTTTTGTAGATTGCTTAAGATACTTTGTCCGTATTGGTTGGCTATAGCTTGCTTTTCAGGAGTCAGCAAAATTACAAAATTATCAGATTCTAGATAAACAGTCGAACCAGGAACTTGAAAGCCAGTTACGCAATCTGTCAAACGTCGAGCTATCTCTTTTACTAAAGTGTCTTGCTGTTCTTTATTCAAAAAACTACTAGCTCTCTTAAACCGATCGAGACTAATATTAAAAACAGCTATTAGCTTCGATTCAGACTGTTGCAGATCTTGCGTTGGTTCAGATCCGATAACACTATTTGTATTACTACTAGCTGCATTACTACCAGTTGATAGAGATAATAGATAGTCAAATAAATCTCTCAAAAATAACTTATTAGGCAGATTAGTAAGATTATCTTTATAAATATCATCATATCCTGCTGAATATTCATGTAGGGTAGACTGCAACGCTTCTTTAACTACCGAGTCTTCTCGATACCTACTTAAAGCCATCTTGATCGTAGCCTGTAATTCTCGATCTCTAAATGGTTTGATCAAATAACCATAGCATCCCACCTCCGAAGCACGGTCTAGAGTTTCATCATTAGCATAGGCAGTCAAAAAAATGATGGGAATATCTACTGTAGATTTAATTCTAGAGGCTGTTTCAATTCCATCGATATCTCCTTTAATCGCAATATCCATCAAAATCAAATCTGGCTGCTTTTGATTAACGTATTGAATTGCTGCTTCGCCAGAAGAAACAATTTTACAAACAGCGTATCCTAGTTTCTCTAGTTTTTTCGCCGTATTTTTGGCAATTAGTAATTCATCTTCCACTATGAGAATATTAGTTCGATTCATAACCATACGATTGGTAATTTAAAATTATATATCGATATCGAATTTGATCGCCGAAACTAAAATTAATTTACAGCTATAAATTACGTACAAATACAGAGAAATAACAATACCTTGTATAAAATATATCAATAACCACAAGGTAACAATTAATAATTAAAATGTAAATAAAATATTTTTTTCCGTATAATTACTGATTGAAAAAGGAATTGTTTTAATTAAAGTCTTGACATAGCTTTCTCTAGAGACAATCTCAAACGATTGTCACAATGGCTATAAGCAACCAAAATACAGATTGGGAAACTAATTAAAGTTAATCTTCTCGAAAAACTTAATTATTGCTTAATATTCACAGATAAATAGCCAAAAATAAAATCGGATAGTAAATTGACTGGGAATTAGCTCGATAATCTGACAATTTGAGTGGCAGTTAAGTAAAGCATAGTTTTTCCTGCGAACAAATTTTGCGATTTTAGAGCCTTACCTTTGCCGAGGCAAGTTGAGAACAGAATAGAGCTACTTTGTCTAAGCTTTGATACATTGAATGTATGGTGTTTTGAATAGTTATATTCTTATTGTTAATCTCAATTATTCCTAAGTAATAATAACCAAAACTTCATCCTATCTATCTATCCAACTTTTTTCTCTGTTACTAAAGTGCAGCTAACCCAATTACCTTGAGCGTTATAGCTACGGATAATTCTTTGTCTAATGTTGGGTTGAAGTAACCATCCCATTTCCAAAACAAAATTATGACCCAGCTTGACTTTTAGCGGACAGTTACTAGATGCACCATCTGGCAATAGCAAAATTTGTGTCGGTAAATCGCTATTTTCAAACAAAAGTTTTGAGCCATCGATTCTTGCCGTCGATTTAATAGTTCGATTACTGAAAGATAAACTTTGCTCTATATGCTCGCTGTCTCTCTGCTCGATCTGTAGCTGGCTAGAAAACCTAGTAGGTTCACTTAGATCGGCATATAAAGTAACTGCCTCTCCCTGCCAATTTCCCAATAAACTATCGATAGTTAAAGTTGGTCTTTCTGGAGTGTTGCTGTTGGGTAACTTTTCTCTAATCAGTACAACTCTTTCCAGTTGGGCAGCAGTGTTGTAGAGTTCCACCATCCGCAAACGGCGATCGCCATTACCAAACTGATTATCGATTAAGCCAAACTCTGTTCCAAAAGTACTATAAGGTCCCCACTGCATACTTCCTTGAGAAAAAGCACCGTTTTCAAAAAACAGAATGCTGCGATTGAGAGAATCATAGTCTACTACTACGTCACGAGGCGGTTCATTTGTAGGTAAATAACGCACGACCTGATGGACATTTTGATTGTTGTTTAGTCCCTCCAAAGTTACTAGGGTAGGGGTATCACTGGTGACTTCCCCTTGGGGTGAGAAGCGTGTAAATGAACCGTGCCATTCACCCAAGTTTTTCAAAAAGCAATCCCATTGTGCAAGCATATAGTTTTTGGTTGTCAGCTAGTAAGAGTGAAGGGTCGTTCGCCCCGATGTTCTCAGCAGAGTTATTAAAATCGCTATAGTTAACAAGATAGAATAATTTAAGGCAATAATTTTAATTCCCTCTAAAAATTACCTTCATTCAAGAAAATATTGTTGTGACCCCCCGAATTCATCCAGATACTATCGAAGAAGTACAGCAACGAGTTGATATTGTCGATGTCATCTCAGAACATATTGTCTTACGCAAACGAGGTAAGGATTTTTTGGGTTTGTGTCCGTTTCACAATGAAAAGACACCTAGCTTTAGCGTGAGTCAGGATAAGCAGCTATACTACTGTTTTGGCTGTGGTGCTGGGGGAAACACCTACAAATTTTTGATGGAGATTGGTAAGCAGTCTTTTGCCGAGGTAGTTCTCGATCTGGCGCGTCGCTACCAGGTAGAAATCAAGACAGTAGAACCAGAACAAAGTCAAGAAATTCAGCGTCAGCTAACTTTAAAAGAGCAGCTATATGAGATCATGGCGGTTGCTTGCAGCTTTTTTAAGCACGCTCTTCATCAGTCTCAGGGAGAAATTGCTCTCAATTATCTACGCCAACAAAGAAATATAGAACAGTCAACCCTGGACAACTTCCAACTAGGCTATGCACCTGCGGGTTGGGAAACTCTTTATAGATATTTAGTCGAGCAGAAACGTTATCCTGTGAACTTAGTTGAACAAGCAGGATTGATCAAACCAAGAAAAACTGGTAGCGGATATTACGACGTGTTTCGCGATCGCCTGATTATTCCGATCGCAGATCTTCAGGGAAGAGTTATCGGCTTTGGTAGTCGCAGCCTTAGGGACGAAGATCAACCTAAATATCTCAACTCCCCCGAAACTCCTCTATTTGATAAAAGTAAAACCCTATTCGCCTTAGATAAAGCGCGCAGCAGTATCAGCAAAGCAGATTGCGCGGTAGTGGTAGAAGGCTATTTTGATGCGATCGCCCTCCATGAAGCTGGTATTGAAAACGTAGTAGCTTCTTTGGGAACCGCCTTTACCCAAAGTCAACTCAAGCAATTACTACGCTTTACCCCCTCTAAACAGGTGATTCTCAACTTTGATGCTGATAATGCAGGCAATAAAGCCACAGCAAGAGCAATTAGAGAAGTAGAAGATTTGGTTTATGGTGGGGTGGTACAGTTAAGAATTCTCAATCTTCCCAACGGTAAGGATGCGGATGAGTTTATTAAAAGTAGAGAAGATGGAGTCGTAATTTACTATCAGGCTCTAGAAAATGCCCCTCTGTGGCTAGATTGGCTAATCGAACGTTTATTAGCCGATAAAAATCTTAAAGCTGCCGATGAATTTCAACGGGTAGCAGCGGGTATGATCGAGCTACTCAATAAATTACAGGATATCAACCAACGCAACCATTATTTAACTTATTGTGCCGAATTACTAAGTCTGGGAGATGCCAGACTGGTATTACAGAACTTGGCTACTCTTAAATCACAAATCAAATCTACCTACCATCAACGGGAACGTTCTCCTCGCAAGTCCCAAAAAAGTCCTGGTAAACCAACTTTTGCCATCGCTACCAACCCAGAAAGCGAACTATTAGAACAAGCAGAAGCCTTGTTGTTGAGAATTTATCTTCACTATCCCAACTATAGAGATAAAATCATCGAACAGCTAGAAGCTAAAGACTTGCTATTTCACTTTACTGCCCACCGATTTTTGTGGCAGCAAATAATCACAATAGAAGAGGAAATTTCTAATTTCTTACCCAGTAGTCTCAAGGGTGACTCGTATATTCGGCACCCTTCCTCCCTCAATCCGTTATTGAGTGAATTGCACAATCGTAGTCTAGACTTTCCTGAAGCGATGGTAAAGGTAACAAAACTGTTTCATCTAGATGAAAAAACCCAAGAAGATGTTTTTCGTGCCGATATTCGAGTAGCAGAAGCGATCGCCTCATTAGAACAAGTAAACTATCAAAAGCGTCAGATATACTGTACCGAACAGTTACAGAACCTCAATCCCAACACAGATCTCAAGCTGATGGAATATTACTATCAGGAAATTCAAACCGCCGTCGAAAAAATCAGGCAACTAGAACAGATACGCCTGGCATATTCTCAAGACCCCCTTGTCGGTAATCAGTAAGTATAGCCATACAAATTTAAGTAAGGACATTGATCGCGATCGACTTGTGAGTAGTGAGTAGTGAGTAGATGGAACGTCTCTGCATACTCTCTACTTATTCTCCGATTCCAACTGCGTCAACCCACGCTTAAAAGCTTCGATTACGGCTGGGGATACTGGCATTACGACCATGACAAAATGGAGATTGTCCAATACGAGTTTGAGGTTGGCGAACACAGAAATCGTTGAGCTTAATAGCAACAGTTTTAAACTCCTCAGAGCTTCTAGATCACAGGGTTAATTAGCCTCAACTTTACCTGCGGGGGCGACAACCAAGTCACAAAGTAGACTGGATGAGGGAAGCAGCCTTCATTCCCTTAAGATAATAAGACATTTTGTGAGGCGAAAAATGAAGTAATTCATGAATTATATCCTGAAAAAATG
>JADEXJ010000161.1 GCA_015207195.1 Pleurocapsales cyanobacterium LEGE 10410 | reverse complement strand
TCTTGAGAAAGTCATCGATACTTTATGTGAAGGTCTCAACTTTTTCAACTCGGTTCCTGAACAGCTTCAATCCATGACTTACTTCCCTCATCTAAGAATTACGTTTTAGAACGCAAATTGGTATTACCTCTGTTTTTACAACTTTTCAGGGCAGCCAAGACTATGGGCTAAAATTGGATAGGACAATTAGAGAGCGATCTTATGCTGCTCCCCATTGTTGAATATAAAGCTATCTATAAACAACTATATATACTTAATATACTGATCCATGAATGTATGTAGCAGGGTAATCTATCTAGTTGGGCTATTGAGCATTTTAATCGCTAAGAGCGCGATCGCCCAGGACACTGTGAAGATCGCTAATGCTTGCGATCGCATACCAGACCAAGTTTCATTATCTACAGACAACACCAAAAATACGATCAAAGGCAATAATTCCAGTGATAACTCCGCGAACTCTGCATCAGATAGCACTCAAACAAGCTTTTGGTGGGCAACAGAACAGTTCGATCCTTTTGGAGGTAAATTAGTTCAACAATGGCTCGCCCATCCTCAAAAACAGCAAATAAACTTAGTTGTTAATTGGCAACTATGGACTTTACTCGACTATCTGGGTCGTTATCGTTTTGTCAATCAATTTGGTACGGTTGCTAGAAAATATGGCTATAGCCTCAACGTCTTTAATCAAAACGAACGGTGTTTAGCAAGCTATAAATACAATTTTGTTAGTAATCCTCCTAAATGGGAACTTTACCTAGCAAACTTAGGCAAAGATAGTTTGCAGGTCGAACCGCAACAATTGCCCCAAGATGAAAATTTTTAATTGAACAAAAAAATCTAGAAAAAAAAGGCAGCTGTTGAGGCTGCCCTAAGAGTAATAGTTGACTACATAATTAATAAATTATCTTTTTGCCAGCTTCTTAGTTTTTAACTTACGCAAACGGATAGATTCAGGCGTTACCTCTACCAATTCATCAGAACCGATATATTCCAAGGCACGTTCCAAGCTCATTTCTGTAGGTGTCTGTAGCTGTACTAGTTCATCACCACTAGCTGCCCGATGGTTAGTAAGCTGCTTGGCTTTACAAACGTTTAGATCTAAATCCTGAGAACGGTTGTGTTCGCCAACAATCATGCCCTTGTAAACCTTGGTACCAGGAGTAATAAAAAATATTCCCCGATCTTCAGCATTCTTCAAAGCATAAAACGTTGCCACACCTTCTTCAAAAGCAATAATCACACCGTTGTAACGAGTTTCCAGTTCCCCAGAAAATTCACGATACTCTAGGAAACTATGATTCATAATTCCTTCACCGCGAGTAATACGCACAAAGTCGCCACGGAAGCCAATCAGACCCCTAGCAGGAATCACAAACTCTAATTGAGTACGCCCGCTGCCGTTTTGCATATCTTTCATCTCGCCTTTGCGTTGTCCGAGACGTTCGATACAGCTACCAACAGCAGCTTCGGGAACATCTAAGACAAGGTATTCATAAGGCTCACAGGGTTTACCGTTGATTTCACGATAGATTACCTGGGGTTGAGATACCTGAAACTCATATCCTTCACGACGCATGGTTTCAATTAAGATACCTAAGTGCAATTCACCCCTACCCGATACTAAGAATTTTTCAGCAGAATCTCCATCTTCAACGCGCAAAGCTACATTAGTTTCTAATTCTCGCATTAGGCGATCGCGAATTTGCCTAGAAGTTACGTAAGTTCCTTCTTGTCCTGCAAAAGGCGAATTATTTACCGAGAAGGTCATTTGCAGGGTAGGTTCATCAACCTTAATTAAAGGCAATGCCTGGGGTTCACTAGGACAGGTAATAGTCTCTCCAATATTGGCATCAGCAAAGCCAGCAACCGCAACGATATTTCCCGCACTAGCCTCATCTAGCTCTACCCTAGCTAGTCCTTCAAAGCCCATCAGCTTGGAAATTTTAGCCTTGACGATCTTACCGTCTTCTTTAATTAGTGCTGCCTGTTGTCCAGCTTTTAGTACACCGTTATGGATTCTCCCGATAACAATCCGACCCAGGTAATCAGAATAATCTAGAGTAGTTACCTGTAGCTGCAAAGGTCTGTCCGCATCTCCTGCTGGTGGTGGAACATGGTGGATAATCGCCTCAAACAAGGGCTGCATATCTACTCCCTCATCTTCTAGGTTTGCTTTAACATATCCCTGTAAACCAGAAGCATAAAGAGTGGTAAAGTCACATTGGTCGTCGTCTGCACCCAATTCTACGAATAGGTCAAATACTTTATCTACTGCGCCATCAGGATGGGCGCGAGGGCGGTCAATTTTGTTGACAACTACAATGGGTCGTAAACCTTTTTCTAGAGCTTTTTTCAGCACGAACCTAGTTTGAGGCATCGGACCTTCGTTAGCATCAACGATCAGAACACAGCCGTCCACCATCCCTAATACTCGTTCGACTTCACCACCGAAGTCAGCGTGTCCAGGAGTATCAACGATATTGATTAAAGTATCTTTGTAGCTAACCGCCGTATTCTTGGACAGAATCGTAATTCCTCGCTCTCTTTCGAGGTCGTTAGAGTCCATGACACAATCTGGTACATCTTCTCCTTCGCGGAAAATACCCGATTGTTTAAGTAGTGCATCTACGAGAGTCGTTTTACCATGATCGACGTGAGCAATGATAGCAATGTTGCGAATAGGAAGAGACATATGATTGGTCTATAGACTTTTGTATCTTTGGCTCAAAGTTTCTTAATAATTATAGCTTAGTTTTGTTTTTATTTATATTTGAATGTTATGAGCAACAAATTAATCAGACGAAAAAGAAGCTTCTGGCTAGTAGCTATTTTGGGTATTATTTTCGACCAAATAACTAAATATATCGTGGTACGAAATTTTGACAGTCTTGGTGATACTTTGCCTTTATGGCAAAACGTATTTCATTTGACTTATGTGGTCAATACTGGTGCTGCCTTTAGCTTCTTCCGAGGACAGGTGGAAATATTACGCTGGGTTTCTCTAGTAGTTAGTGTGGCATTGATTATTTTTATTTGGTATTCACCTAGATTAACTCTACTCGAACAGTTAGGATATGGCTTTATTTTGTCAGGAGCAGTTGGTAATGGAATCGATCGCTTTTTATTTGGTTATGTGGTAGATTTTCTCGATTTTCGCTTGATCAATTTTCCCGTATTTAATTTTGCCGATGTCGCCATTAATATTGGCGTATTATTACTGCTGATTGCTAGTTTTACTATTACCCCAAAACCCAGAAATAATTGATAGTCAGTTAATAGCTATTGTTTACCAATTATTTCTTTTCAAAAAATATCCCTGAATTTAGAGCTGGAGGATCTTAGTCAGGGATCGGCAAGATTGAGAGTTTGAGTAATTAAAGTTTAAAAGCGTTTAGCCTTGAAAACCTAAATAGTTCTGTAGGTACGATAGTTAATATTGGGGAAAATGTTGTCGATCGCTTCAACTTTCTCTAACCATCCAGAATCTACTTTTCCTACTAGAATATCTTCGTAAATTTTATTAAACCGTAGTAAATGCGATCGCGTCCTGCGGATCGCATAAGGAACCATCGTACCCGTACGCATAATAAATGCCCAATCAGATGACTGTGCTAACAATAATTCTCTGGCAGCTTGATTCAAAGCTCGCCATTCCAGTTCGTCAGCAGGTTCGCGATTTGCCAACTTAATCATTCTTTCTGCTGCTTTGTGTAGATGAGGATAAATCCAGGCATTAGTATCGTTTAACCAATATTCATGAAAGCCTTTATAGCCCCAGCTAGATTGAGAAGGGCGACAAACCTGCTGCGCAGGCTGTTGCTGTAAATATTCTGATAGGTGGGTCATGTCGTAGGTATCTTGATCGTACCAACTCTTACGGAACAGAAAATCAATAAACTGAGGACCTTCGTACCACCAGTGACCGAATAATTCCGCATCATAGGGAGAAACTACAATCGGTGGACGCTGCAACATGTCATGCAAATGTCCAATCTGCTGCTGACGATTGTACATAAAGTTACTGGCGTGTTCTGCTGCTTTTTCTCTTGCCCAGTAGGGATCGTATAGACCTTTTTCTGACAATCCGCCATCACGACTGGTAATTTTATGATATTTAATCCCCGTATTTTTGCGCTGACCATTAGGCATGATATAGGGCTTGATATATTCGTATTCAGCTTCCCAGCCCAAATCCTTATAAAATTCGCGATACTCCACCGCCCCAGGATAGCCTACTTTAGAAGACCAAACCTGCTGAGAAGATTCGTGATCCCGACCAAAAGCAGCTACACCAGTCTCAGTAAAGATCGGCGCGTAAGAGCCAAAGCGAGGGCGAGGGCGGGCATAAAGAATACCATGTCCATCGGTCAAGAAA
Organism: Pleurocapsales cyanobacterium LEGE 10410; assembly: GCA_015207195.1. Lineage (GTDB taxonomy): Bacteria > Cyanobacteriota > Cyanobacteriia > Cyanobacteriales > Xenococcaceae > Waterburya. The sequence continues at coordinate 8,751 of JADEXJ010000161.1, read as the reverse complement.
TAGCGCAAACCAGCATCCGCCAGCATTCTTTCCAAACCTTCATAGTAGGCACATTCTGGCAGCCAGATTCCTTTTGGTGGACGACCAAAGTTTTCTTCGTAATGTTCGCAAGCTACCTTGATTTGCGCCCACACCGCTTGGGGATACATCTTCATCAGGGGAAGATAGCCGTGAGTCGCGCCACAGGTAATGATGTCTAAGTTACCGCTGTCGAGAAATTGTTTAAAAGCAGTTACTAAATCGCGATCGTAGCTTTCCCAAGTTTGCTTAATTTGATTAAACGAGTTGGCGTAGTATTCCGCTAGGTAACGCATATGACCGTTGTGTTGATGACGGTCTAACTCCTTACCGATTAATTCTTGTAATAGAGCCAGATGAGCATCATAACGGTCTTGGAGTAGTTCATCCCGCAGCATTGACACCAAAGGTGGTGTCATACTCATAGTCATTTTAAAATCGACTCCATCACGCTTTAGGCTCTCAAACACTTGAACCAAGGGAACGTAGGTTTCGGTTATGGCTTCAAACAACCATTCTTCTTCTAGAACAAAGTCGCTTTCTGGATGACGGACAAAAGGTAGATGAGCATGTAAAACGAGAGCAAGATAACCAAGAGCCATGGCAATATGATATTTCTAAAAACTTTATGATTTAAATTAGATAACTGAGGCAATCTAGGTAAATTTTATGATATCTTAATATTGTATTCTGATAAAGTTTATGTAGTAAGCAGAAGCTTTTCATTCATACATTCATAGTAGTTGTATGCTTAGCAAGTACCCTTTGAGCAACTCAAGATCTTGATGTTTTTAGCTCAATAAGCCTCAACAAGCCGTTTGTTTAGCTAGTATTTTGTTTATATTAAAGAGTTAAGGTAGCTTTTAGCAAATCTATTGGATTTTTACACGTAGTGTTGCAATTCAATCAGAAATACCTTGACTATGAAAAGAGTAATGCCGAGGGACTGTTGCTTCAACTGTTATTGTTTGTAGACAAACGCTCTGGTTCTGAAGAGCGAGTTAAAGAAATTCGGGCTTACCTACAAAGCTTGCAGTCCGATTGTTTTTTTAAGCTAGATGTAGTTGAAATCGAAAAGCAGCCTCATTTAGTAGAGTTCTTAAAGTTAGTTGCCACTCCTGCTTTAGTCAAAATCTCTCCAGCACCAAGACAGACCTTGGCGGGAAGTAACATAATTGAAAAACTAGAAAGGTTGTGGCCTCAATGGAAAGCAGCTCAAGAAAACTTGGCAACTAAAAAAGATGCGCCTGAGCCTAGCGTTGTCGAAAGTTTATCTGCCAAAACTATAGCTCAGGAAGAGTATTATAGTGAGAAGATTGAGCTATCTGAAGAAATCTTCAGCTTGAAACAGCAAAAAGCAGAATTAATCGCTCAGCTACGCTTTAAAGATACAATCATGGCTATGGTGGCTCATGACCTACGGACTCCTCTGACAGCAGCCTCGATGGCAGTAGAAACTATTGAATTGTCTGAGCAGAACCACAAATTAGACACAGCAAAGTTAGAATCTCTCAAGCAAAAGCTTTTTCGTCAGGCAAAAGATCAGTTTGGAATTATGAACTGCATGATTGGCGAACTGTTGCAGAACTCTCAGAGCATGAATGCCAAACTGCAAGTCAAAGCTGCTGCTCTAGATCTACGATTCCTGTCTCAGGAAGTGATTGCCCAGTTTGATGCTAGGTTAAAGCAAAAGGGAATGATTTTAAACCAAGATATTCCGCAGGATCTTCCTTTGGTTTATGCTGATGAAAAATTAATCCGTCAGTTAATTAGTAACTTGTTGGATAATGCTATCAAATACACCCCAGAACAAGGGCAAATTTCTTTATCTATCCTGCATCGCACCAATCAAAAAGTTCAGGTAAGTATTTGTGATACGGGACCAGGAATTCCTCTAGAAAAAAGAAAGCGTATTTTTGAAGATAGCTTTCGTCTCCAGCGCGATCGCACCTCTGAGGGTTATGGATTAGGATTGGCTACCTGTCGTCAAATTATCCGCGCTCACTACGGTCAAATTTGGGTTGAAAGTTACCCCGAACAAGGTAGCTGCTTTCAATTCACCTTACTGGTTTATAAATAATAAATAATTGGGTTGTCAAGTAAATCAAGTAAATCAGGGCAAAACGCTATTTGCCCCAAAAGGATGTTTGGTAGCTACCAGGCTTAACCTGTATTACGCATCCCCGCAGCAATACCGTTAATAGTCAACATAGCCCCCCTTAATAACTCTTCTTTGCTAAAGCGGAAGTGAAGAGCCTGAGATTTGTCATGTTGGCGCAGACGCTTAATCAAAGCCACCTGTAAAAATCCTAGAGGAACAATAGTACCGTTGCGTAACTGTACCGATCTTTGTAGTTCGGGATCGCCATCGAGTAATTTCTTCTGTCCACTAATTTTGAGGATTAGCTCTTTAGTCAGATTATATTCATCCGAAATTTGGGTAAATAGCTTAAGAAAACGCTCCAAATCCTCTGGCTGGGATAATTCTCTTACATAATGCTCGGCTATTTGCAAATCTACTTTAGCCAAGGTCATTTCTACCTTAGAAATTACTACTCTAAAGAAAGGCCACTTGACGTAGAAGTATTGCAGCAGGTCAAGATTTCTCTTTGGTTCTTGAGCGAGAAATCCCTGTAGGGCAGAGCCTACACCATACCAAGCGGGTAGTAAGAAGCGACTCTGTGTCCAGCTAAAGACCCAAGGAATTGCCCTCAAGCTACTCATGTCCTTTTTCTTGCTGGCGTTGCCCTTACCTGGACGTTTAGAGGGACGAGAGCCGATCTGTAACTGGCTGATGACATCTACTGGAGTTACAGAATGGAAAAAGTCAACAAAGTCTTCCTGTTCGTAGATCAAAGACCGATACACGGTACGCGATCGCGCCGATAATTCTTCCATGATCTGATTCCAAGGTTCTACTCGGTCAAATCCGCTACCCAACAAACTAGACTGAATCACCGCAGTAGTCATCGTTTCTAGGTGATATAAAGCTAGTTCTGGTAGAGAATATTTAGAAGCCAGGACTTCCCCCTGTTCGGTAATCTTGATTCTGCCCTGGATCGTATCCGTTGGCTGCGCCAAAATCGCCGAATAAGCTGGTCCGCCACCACGACCTACCGAACCACCACGACCGTGGAAAATCCGTAGGGAAATACCAAATTCTGAGGCGACTTTTTGCAATGCTCTTTGAGCTTTGTGAATTTCCCAGTTGCTGCTAAGAAAGCCCGAATCTTTGTTGCTATCAGAATAACCGAGCATGACTTCTTGAAGATCGCTGGGTTTTAAAGGAACGGGACTAGAGCTGGTTGCAGAATCTTGGCTGTTATCTGCTGCTACATACTCATATCCCCCCGCTAGGGTTGCGCGATAAAGAGGTAGCTCGAATAACTCTCGCATCACCGCAGGAGCGCGCTTGAGGTCTTCTACCGTTTCAAACAGAGGTACGATTCTCACGCTAGTATGACAAGTTGCTGGGTCATATAGTCCCGCTTCTTGAGATAGCAACAGCACTTCTAACACATCGCTGGCGAAGTTAGTCATGCTAATGATATAGGTTTGACAGATATCTCTGCCAAACTCCTGTTGCAGCAGTCGCAACATTTTGAAGGTTTCGATAGTTTCGCAAGCAGTGTCGGAAAAAGGCATCTCCGTAGGAATTAGAGGTCTACGTGTCTTTAATTCTTGAACTAGCCAGGCGGTTTTTTCGGCTTCGGAAAGCTCATCATAAGGTTTGGGAAGAACCTGTAAGTAAGCGGTAATTTCGGCGATCGCTTCACTATGACGGGAAGAATCCTGGCGAAAGTCTAGTTCTACCAAGTTAAAGCCAAATACTTTTACCTGACAGATTAAATTATCTAGCTCACGACAGTGTAAGTTAGTTGCAGTTAAGCTGTCCTGCATCAGTTCTAACTCGGTAACCAGTTCTTCCCCCGAAGCATAGACATTTTCGGTATTAATCTCAGAAATCGCCTGTCTTCCTGCAACCGAAGATAAAGCCCGATTGCGCTCTAGAGTATTTTTTAATCTCTGGGCAATATATGCCAGCTTGAGACGGTAAGGCTCTTGACGATAGCGAATTGCTAGTTCTTCATAGATGCCTGGAATCTGTTGCTGGTCTTGCTCCAAAGAATCTAATAATTCTTGTCTAACATCGCTCCAGTGCAAAGAGAGGCTTAATAGTTCTTGTAAGCGATCGATGGACTTGAGATATTTTTCGATGACGATGCTTCTCTGGTAGCAAGCAGTTTCCCAAGTTACTTGAGGAGTGACAAAAGGGTTGCCATCACGGTCTGAACCTACCCAAGAGCCAAAGTAACAGAAATTATGGGTTGGGGCAGCAAGACCTGGAAAAGAAGTAGCTAAGGACTGTTTTAGATGGTTGGCTAACTGAGGAATTACGTCAAACAAAACTTCTTGGAAATAATGCAGGGCATAATCTACTTCATCCAAAACTTTAGGTTTAAACTGATGCAGCTCATCGGTACGCCACCAAAGGCGAATCTCTTCCGTCAGCTGATCGATAGCTTGATTGGCTTCCCAAGATTCGGACAAGCCCATCTCCCGCATTGCCTCTTCCGCGACATCTAGCTGTTCTAAAATATGAGATATACGACGTTGCTTTTTACGAATAGTGTGGCGAACGATTTCGGTGGGATGTGCTGTAAATACCAATCTGATGTCTAATTGATCCAACAATCTTTGCAGCATTAAAGGTGGCATATTGATTTCCTTGAGATAGGGAAACAGCCAATGAAATAACCCTGCTTTATTTGTGCTGGATATAGTAGGTTCGACCCAACTGTCGGCTAATTCATCTGTTGGTGAATGGTGAGTATCGCGAAAAGAACTACTTAAACGTGACGAGGTGCTGTTGCCGTTGGAATTGTGGGGTGCAGTATGAGTAATGCGCCGAGCGAGCTTTTGTTCCCTAGATTCGTAGTGTTGTTCAATGATATTAGTTAGTTGAAAATAAAGAGCAAATGCCCTAGCTGCCTGGATAGCGTCATTAAGAGTCAACTTTTCAATCAGCTGTGGCACAGAAGATTGAGGAAATGTATCCGTCACTTGTCCTTCGGCAGAAGAAAGAGAGCGCATCTGTTGCAGCAAATCGAGCATCTCTTGACCGCGTTCTGAACGGAGTACAAACTCCCATAAATCTTCGATTAATTTTTGTCGATGGCGCAGTAGCAAATAAGAAGCATCAAGCACTTTGACTTCTTCTTGATTGGCGATCGAAGATTGAACAACCGAACTCATAAAAACCTCTGCTTGGCGTATATATATGATGATTTAGTCGATCACTCCGTCTACGAGGTAGTCCACCATGCTCCAAAATTCTTTGGAAAAATTGTAACGAACGTGATGCAGACGGCAGATGACCGTTGATAAACTTAGTAAAGTATTTAAAGGTTACTGAACCAGAACAATTACTATTCCAGTGGGATCGAGTACGCTATCAGGTTGGCGATCGCTGTACTTAAGGTAAGCAAGAACGGGAGTCTTCTCGAATCTATTATTTAAGACAGTAACTATGGTTGTTGTCAATTTATTGACGTAATTTAGGAGAAAACGATCGCCGATGCGACTTGCAAGAGTTTAGCTAGAATTGAATTTATTAGCGATCGATGTTGGGGAAAATGAGGATAGGTAAACGTTCTGAACGAAATATTTCTTCGCTAGCCTTACCCAACTCGGTCATCAATTCGGTCAACGCATACAAAGTGAGAATTCCTAGAATAAAGGGACTGGTAGCAATACTCAACCCCAGAAATGATAGCAAGAAAGAGGTGTTATTAGACTTCATGATTTAATTGGTTTGCACTGTATATCTACTATTGTATGGACTTTGGGCATTTATAACGCAAAGCTCTAGCACTTTTTTCCCATCAAAGCAGAAATTGCTCTAGTTTTCTGTATATTTTGCTTAAGTCCAATTTTACTTTTAGATTCACCAAAATCATTATGAAGCAATCAATAATACAGGTAGACGCTTTTACCGCTCGCCCTTTTCGAGGTAATCCTGCTGCTGTATGCGTGTTATCAGAGGCGAAAGACGACGGCTGGATGCAGGCGGTGGCGCAAGAGATGAATCTTTCGGAAACGGCATTTCTCATCAAGCAAGAGCAAGAATATAGTCTGCGCTGGTTTACCCCAACTACAGAAGTTCCCTTGTGCGGTCATGCAACCCTAGCTAGCGCCCACGTATTATGGACAGAGGGATATGCTTCTACAGGTCAGGCGCTCAAATTTCAAACTAAAAGCGGTTTGCTAACTGCAAAATATCAAGATCATTGGATTGAACTAGATTTTCCTGCAAATCGATCGCAAGAGATCCCCCCTATTACCAAACTGGGAGATGCTTTGGGTGTACCCTTAAAAACAGTTTCCTACAATTCTTTAGGCTACTTAGTCGAAATTGATTCCCCCGAACAGGTTGAGCAGCTACAGCCTAATTTTGCCTTACTCAGGCAGCTACCAATAGGTCAAGTAATAGTCACCAGTAGGGCGGTAGATAACTCCGAATATGACTTTGTGTCAAGATTCTTTGCCCCTGGGTTAGGCATAGATGAAGATCCCGTGACAGGCGCAGCTCACTGCTGTCTCGCTCCTTACTGGCGCGATCGCTTACACCAAGACCAATTTGTCGCCTATCAGGCTTCTAGCCGTGGTGGAGTAGTAAAAATCAACTATGCTGGTGGCGATCGCGTTGAGCTTCAAGGACAGGCGGTAACGGTAATGCGCGGAGAATTGGTTTAATGGTTTTGTCAGACGCAGCAAGTAGTAAGTTAAAACAATTTCCATGAGGCGTTTGTTGAATAAATGAGAGTAAAAAAAGCTGTATTCTTGGCTATCAGTGTTGCCTCGATCGTCGTAGTTGGTAACTATCTAGTTGACAATCTTTATTTAGTCCATTCAAGCGTCGATCGCTGGTATTCGGTTAACGCAGAAGTAGTCAGTCAGGCTACGGGGAAAAACGGGGTAGTAGTCTCAACTCAGCAAGAAGCCTCAGAAATTGGCTTAGAGATCCTCAAAGATGGGGGCAATGCGATCGATGCTGCGGTGGCGGTGGGTTACGCCTTGGCAGTAAGCGATCCCTGCTGTGGTAATCTTGGCGGTGGCGGTTTTATGCTGGTTCATTTGGCGGATGGAACAGAAACTTTTATCAATTTTCGCGAGACTGCACCTTTAAAAGCCGATGCGGATATGTATCTTGATGAGCAAGGTAATTTAATCGAGGGTTTGAGTACTCAAGGTTACTTAGCCGTCGGCGTTCCAGGTACGGTAAAAGGATTAAATTATGCTCTAAATAAATATGGCACGTTGCAGCTAGAACGGGTTATTGAGCCTGCGATAGATTTAGCCGAGAATGGTTTTGTACTGCAACAGGGAGACGTAGAGATATTTCGTGCGGGTCAAGATAAGCTATTAGAACCAAACGTTGCGGAGATATTTTTAAAAGGTAATAATACTTATCAAGCTGGGGATAGATTAATTCAGTCCGATTTAGCCAACACCCTAAGTTTAATCGCTCAACAGGGAACAGATGCTTTTTATCAAGGAGAGATCGCCCAGAAGATTGTTACAGCCAGTCAAGATCATGACGGCATTCTTAGCTTGGAAGATTTTGCCAACTATCAGGTAAGCGAGTCCGAACCAGTTAGCTGTAATTATCGAGGATATCAGGTGATTTCCTCCTCTCCTCCTGGTGGCGGTACTACTGTCTGTCAGATGTTGAATATTTTATCGGGCTACGATTTGACAGAATTAGGCTACAAAACTTCCCCAAGTTTGCACCGTATGTTTTCGGCAATGTTATTTGCTTTTGGCGATCGCAATCGTTATTTAGGGGATCCTAGATTTGTTGATAACCCAGTGGATAAATTACTCTCTCCTCAATATGCTGCAACTCTGAGAGACAAAATTGCTTTTGATGCGATCGCTCCCGAATCTGTATATTCTACGGATATTCAATCTGAAGGGACAAACACGACTCACTATTCTGTAGTAGATAAAGAAGGGAATGCAGTAGCAGTAACCTATACGATTAATTCTTATTTTGGTGCGGGAGTAATTGCACGCTCGACGGGATTTTTACTCAATAATGAGATGGATGATTTTACTACCAAACTAGGAGAAGCCAATCAGTTTGGTTTGCGTCAGGGGGAAGCCAATCTCATCGAACCAGGGAAACGCCCCCTCAGTTCTATGTCTCCTACTATAGTTACTAAAAAAGGACGAGTATATTTAGTTACGGGAAGCCCAGGAGGTTCAACGATCCCTACTACGGTAGTACAGGTAATTACTAATATAATTGATTACGGGATGAATCTTAGTAATGCGGTTAATACTGCTCGTTTGCACTATCAGGGCTTACCCGATCGCATTCTTAGTGAACCTCAAGCAATTACACCCAGAACTTTTAGGGGTTTAAAGCTGAGGGGATATAACATCACGCCCTTTAGACAATGGGGTGCAGCGGAATCGATTTTAGTCCATCCTGACGGAACAATTGAGGGGGTCAACGATATTCGTAAACCTGCGGGAAAGGCGGTTGCTTATTAGATAATCGTGTATGAATGATTACTGATTATTTTTGGTTCGGAGTTCGGAGTCCTAAAGGATACCGCTACGCATATTCGGAGTTAGTAGTTAGTAGTTAGTAGTTATTTGTTATTTGTCATTTGTTGTTGTTTATTTTTTCATCTCCCCCAGTCCCCGTGTCTCCCAGTCTCC
>JADEXJ010000160.1 GCA_015207195.1 Pleurocapsales cyanobacterium LEGE 10410 | reverse complement strand
TTTTGCTTCACTTCTTCTACTGATAGATGCGGTAAAACTCGACTGACTCTAGACACAATTTTTTGACCATCTAAATCTTCAAGTTAACTACCTTATCAAAGTTACGTCTCTGCACGCAAATTGGTATAAGAAACCGTTTTCAACCAAAGACCGAGATAAGAATGATCGGAAGTCTGAAAAATTTAGGCGTTACGTTGGCTGCATTAGCAAGATGAATTACTCAGATTATTCAGCTATTAGCTACAGCGATAATATTTCATGAGTCATGCCATGAATTGGTAACGCCTATTTTTGATTAGAAATAACTGTAGAATTTAGCGATTTCAGCTACCACAGTTACTAAACTGAATAATCGAGTATGGTTTTTCTCAATTAGTAGATAGCTGTCTCAAGTAGTTTCAGGAAGCATGAGATCGACCGTTTGATTTTCTTGCTGCTCTTGAGGAGCTGGTAGTTCAAGCTCGTCTTCTCCTTTCAACTTGAGACACAGTTCAAATAAAACTTCTGCCAAATCTGTACAAGAAACTTTGTTGTTTGATAAGTCTGATAGATTGGACTCTAACTTTTCTGATATTTGTTGCTTGAGTAACTGTAAATCTCGGTCCAAAGCAGCTTTAGATTGGGTGATTTCCGTTTTTAAGCCGTTGGTATGAGAGTTGAGACTGTTTTGTAAAAAATCGATATTATCGTGGCTATGCCGTGATACAGCTTCCAGCTCTTGTCGAATATTACTCTGCTCTTCTTTAGTTGTTAGATTGAGATATTTGATTTTTCTTTCTAACGAGTTAGCAATTGAATTTATTTTGTGAATCAGGTTACTTTCTAGTCGAGCTATACGTTCTTCAATAACAAATTGGAATTTTTGGGAGTTGCCTTCAAGTTGATTTAGTCTCTGACTGTGCTGTTCTAACTTATGGTTATATTCGTTTATCTGTTCGCCAAACAGAAGTTCTTGTAACTGAGTAATATTGCTCAGTTTTTCTCGCATTTCAGCCTTGGTTATTTGATTCATGTTTGTAGTTGTAATCTTCTCTCGAACAAAAGTAACTTTTTCTTTAGCAAATGCAACTATAGGCTAATTTTTAGCTTTGAATATAGTAAGCCTTTAATAAAAGTTGCTAATTTTCCATCTTAAAAGGTATGAATTGAATTCGCAATAGAATAATTAGTAAAATTGTAGCCCAAAGCTTTAATTACTCACTACAGTAGCAAGAGAAAAGGATTAGAAGATATATAAATTAGTTATCAATCTGGCAAACGGCTTTTTGTATCAAAAATGTACAAAATATCAGAGAAAATCCAGCACGTCTAATTTATTGTGGAAGTGGCGCAAAATAATCAGAAATCGATCGCTTTCATCAGGCATAAAAACAGGACAATTTTTCCTGGACCTTTGGCTTTTTACTGTTCAATCTGGCTTTTTACCAACCGATCCCCGTGTAATATTAAGTGTTTATTAATGTACACGGCAGCGCAATTGATAAGTATTTCTTATTAGTTAGAACTGATTTTTTTAGTTTTTGTAGAACTATTAGGACAGAATATTACTTGCTTGTTGTTTTTAGCCGATTGGTAGCCTGACAAGGATATTTGTTCCTCGATTAACCTGGCTATCAATGCTGATTGAACCTTGGTAGAGTTCTACCGATTTTTTAACAATAGACAGTCCCAATCCTGTTCCTGGAGTACTATTGACATTATTAGCACGATAAAAAGATTCAAACAGATGTTTTTGGGACTCTTCGGGAATACCAATACCGCGATCGCAAATTTCGATGATAATTTCTGCGGGTTCGTTTTGATAAGATACGTTCAATTTTACCGTTGCTTGTTGAGGTGAATATTTCAGCGCGTTTGATAGTAAATTGCTCAAAATATGCCTCAAGGTTGTTTGATCTAAATTTACTGGATTTATTTCTACTTGGTAGTTAAAATCGATTTTTTTATCGGCATAAATTGAACCTAATTCTCTAATTATTTGAAGGCAAAATTTTCTCAAATCTATTGGTTCTAATTTGAGCCTTTGTTGATTCGATTCGGTCTTGCTTAAAATCAGAATATCTTCTAATAAAGAATTCATGGTCAAAGCAGCATGTTGAATTGATTGTAAATAAAAATTGCGGTCTGAATCATTTAAATCATCGTCATCACTAAGATTCTGAACGCAGAGCAAGATACTGCTTAAAGGATTACGAAATTCATGAGAAGCCATAGAAACAAATCCCGATTTGAGTTCTCTCAATTCTTTTTCTCTGGCGAGAGCTTTACGAATTTCTGCTTCTGCTTGTTTTCTAGCAGTAATATCTCTGCCGATGTAAACACAGTTATAAAAGTCTTTAATTTCTGTTGGAGCAATAAAGCAATCAAACTCAATTTGAATCGTCTGTCCCTGGTTATTGGTAAAATTCACCTCAACCTTTCTAACAGAATCTGGCGAAAACAAGAGAAGATTATATATATTTCGGTGATTGAAGTTGCGATCTAGAATCAGACTATCAATTGTCCGATTAATTAGCTCTGATTTTTTCTGACCAAACAATTCTGTAGACGATTTGTTAACACGCTCAATTTTTCCTGAGGGGGAAGTAATTAACAAAACGTCTTTCATCGACGCGATAATTTTATTGGTACAGTACTCAAACCTTTTTAACTTATTAAGAGTAATTTCAGCTTCATTGAGCTTTTGCATCGATGATTGCTGTAACATGGTTAGCTCGGTAACGTCTTCCAATAAAATAATCAAACGCTCTTCAACAGATTCAATAAATAAATTAAAATATAAATCGCGATCTGGTTCTTGGCTACGAGTAACGCTTTCTAAAGTAAAATTTTCTTGTTGTCCTGAGAGTATTTCCTGACAAGTTGATTCTAAACCAACCATTTCTGGAAAACTGGCTCTCAAATCTTCTCCTCTAGCGATGGCGCGCTCGGCGTATTTTTGAATGTCTGGGGAAAAATCGACAATGGTAAACTTATCATCGAATATTAAATATTCTTGATTTTCGGCAACTGGTATTGAATCCACGACTCGATTACTATTAACTCGGTTAATTTGTTTAGTGAATAGATCCTCAAACAAAATCGAGTTGGCATTGTGAGGATCTATCCAACTTTTTACGATTTAATTTTAGTTTAAAATCAATGGCTAAAAAAAAAGCGATCGCATTTTGAGAGTATCACCGTTGCGATCGCTTTTTTATAAGTACATTTGTTTGTTCACTTCTGTGTTATCAATTTAAGATTTCTGCTGCTTTGTTAGACAAATGAAAACTGTTGGTGAATAACCCAGGAAGCAAAACTATTGATTGATTTTAACGATAGCGTTTTTTGCGACGAGCAATTGCTTTGCGTTTGCGTTTTTCAATCGGTGTTTCGTAGTGACGACGGCGTTTTATATCGGCGAAGATACCTGCTTTAGATACTTGACGTTTAAATCGACGCAGTGCAGATTCTATGTTTTCGTTTTGTCCAACAACCACTTGGGTCATTAAAAATCATCCTCCAAATTTGAATACAACAGTAAGAATTTTATTTTTTACCAGCTTATTGCTGTCGAGCTTATTATTATAGCCTTACAGCAAGCAAGCTCAACTATTCTTATTTTATTTAAATACGAGACTTTACTTCTAATATTTATTGCTTAGTATTGTCAGTATCACACAATACAGTATAAACCAATAAGCCGAGTTGTTTTAATCCAGTTGCTTAATTTAATCTTCAGATTTATCAGCTTTAATGTTTAGTGTAAGAAGTGACGCGTACCGCTCAACACCATTACTATACCGAGTTCGTTAGCAGCAGCAATTGAATCTTTGTCCCGAATCGAACCCCCTGGTTGAATAATGGCACTAACCCCCGCAGCAGCAGCAGTACGCACCGAATCATCAAACGGAAAGAATCCATCACTAGCCAGCACACCGCCTTGAGCTTTGTCTCCCGCCTGTTCTAGGGCAATTTTGACCGAACCAACACGATTCATTTGTCCTGCACCAATTCCAATGGTAGTGCGATCGCGACTGATTAAGATCGCGTTAGACTTAACGTGTTTGACCAACTTTTGAGCAAACAGCATTTCGGCAATTTGTTCTGATGTGGGCTGCTTTTGGGTTGCGATTTGCCATCGATCGGGGTTTTCTGTTTGGTCATCGCTCTTTTGCACCAGAAACCCTCCCGCGATCGCTTTGATCGTTTCTTGCTCTCCCGCTGCTAGATCGCTCAACAACAAGATTCTCAATTTAGACTTGGCTTGTAAAATGTTGCGCGCTTCTTCATCGCAACCAGGAGCAACCACACATTCTAAGAAGGTTTTAGTTAAAGCTTGAGCCGTTGCTGCATCTATAGGCTGGTTTAATGCCACAATCCCACCAAAAGCGGAGACATTATCCGCATTAAAGGCTTTTTCATAGGCTTCGGCTAGACTATTACCGACTGCTGCACCACAAGGATTAGTGTGTTTTAAGACTGCTGCTGCGGGTTCGGATGGGTCGAATTCTGCAATAATTCGCCTTGCTGCCTCTAGATCGACTAAATTGTTATAGCTCAGTTCTTTCCCCTGAAGCTTGTTCGCTGCTGCCCAACCTGATGCTACTGTGCCAGTTTGATACCAGGCTGCGGGTTGATGGGGGTTTTCGCCATAACGTAGAGACTGAACCTTATTACCAGTGATGCTGTAGCTTTCTCCCAATTCTGACTGATTGAGCTTGGCAAAATAAGCCGAAATAGCGCGATCATAGCTATTAGTATGAGCAAAGGCATCTCCCGCCATCTGCTGTCGAAATTCTAAAGATACTTCTCCGTTGGATTTATACTCACTTAGGTAGCGATCGTACTGACTGGGGCTGCATAAAACAGTCAGGTATTTAAAATTTTTCGCTGCTGCGCGAATCAAGGTTGGTCCCCCAATGTCGATTTTTTCTATCGCTTCTGGTACACTAATGTTAGGTTGGGCTATTGTTTGCTCAAATGGATAAAGATTCACCACAACCAGCTCGAAAGGATGAATATTGTTGATCTCTAAATCCTCGCGATCTTCTGCCAAATCTTGACGAGCAAGAATTCCTCCATGAATACGGGGATGCAAAGTCTTGACCCTTCCTCCTAAGATTTCTGGCGAACCCGTATAGTCACTTACTTTAGTAACGGCGATGCCAGCATTCTGCAAAGTTTTGGCTGTACCACCACTACTAATAATCTCAAACCCAAATTCCACTAACTGCTGGGCTAATTCAACGATACCAGTTTTATCGGAAACGCTTAAAAGTGCTAGACGGCTCATAATTGCTCTTACTTCAAAGGACGGGCAATATTTACCTTATGACATTTTCGCTCTTTTTAAGAAATTCTTTTTTGAAGCGACAGTTGTAGGGGAGTGCGATCGCCGTAGTGATTTTACCAATTCACATTTCTCTTTGATCGATCAAAAATAAGAAAAAATTGATGAATCCACCTGAGAAACAAGGCAATATTGTATAAAAACTATAATGTCAGAATGCTACTTCATACCATCAATTTAATATGAAACTTAAAGTTATTATCCACACAGCAAAAGAAGCTGGATTTTGGGCGGAAGTTCCCGCAATTCCTGGATGTGCTACTCAAGGAGATACTTTTGAAGAACTGCTACAAAACATATATGAAGCAGTAGAAGGATGTTTATCGGTTGATGAAGCCGATCTGAATTTAGATAACGATGCTCAACTGTTAGAGATAGCCGTATGAAATCCATTAGCGGAAAAAAGTTCGCTAAATTACTCGAACATAATGGCTGGGTATTGCTAAGGGTCAACGGTAGCCAAGTAATATTTTATGGAAAATCTGGTAATGCTCAAAGAATTTCTGTTCCCGTACATGGTAACAAAGCTTTAAAAACTGGCTTGCTGAGACATTTTCTCAAGGTTTCTGGTATTCCTGAAGACGAACTATGATTGTTTTTTCTACAGGAGAGGTTTTATCCCCTCTTGTAGGAGTTAAAAGTTTTTAAAAAAGTTAACTCCGCAACGTCACATCAAACTTTTTGACTAAAGTATCGCGGACTTTTTGATGAACAGGATCGACATCCTTGTCGGTTAAAGTGCGATCGCTTGCCTGATAAAAGAGGTTAAATGCTAGACTGCGTTGTCCTTCGGGGACGTTTTTGCCCTTATATTCATCAAATAGTTCTACTCGTTGCAGTAGTTTGCCCCCCGCTTTGTTTATGGCTTTAGTAATTTCGGCAACTGATAAATCCAAAGGTGCGAAGAAAGCTAAATCTCTAGACGAACCAGGATAGGTAGAATAGGCTTGAAACTTGGGTGTAGTTATTGCATCGCGGTTTAATACCGTTAGCAAAAGGCTAAAATCGAGTTCAAAAAGATAAACTTCGTTGGGTAAATCTTTCTCTTGTGCCAGTCGGGGGTGAATTTGTCCAAAGACTCCCAGACGTTTGCCTTGTAGCCATAGTACGGCAGTACGCCCTGGATGTAGTCGTTCCTGAATATTTTCTGGGCGGTATTCTACGCTAATACCGAGATTACTAAAGACATTCTCTAGGATACCTTTGGCATCATACCAAGTCATCGGCGTACCTTTGCCACCATTTACCCATAATCCTTCTGAGGTAATGTTACCGCCCATGATTCCTGCTAGAGAATCTTTTTCCTGTAGTTCGTCATCTTGTTCCCAAAATACCCGTTCAATTTCAAAGGCGTTTAACGCACCGTTACCTTGGTCTAAGTTATAGACAAAGGAATCTAATAAACCAGAGAATAATTCACCCCGTAACGCCGAATATTCAGCAAACAAGGGATTGGCTAGAGTTACTTCTTTCCCTGTCGGTTTAACTAAAGAATACTGCACCACTTCAGTTAAACCTACACCCCGTAAAGCAGCGCGGAGTTTATTTTTGATGGCAAATTCAGGAGAGAGATAACCAGGTTCGGTTTTGTTAGGTAGAGTATCGCAGAAGCGATCGTAACCATAGAGACGTGCCACTTCTTCAATCAGGTCAATTTCCCGTTCTAAGTCGCGATAACGGTAAGGAGGAGCTTTAACTAACCAGGTATTATCTTTTCCTGCTACTGGCTTTAAATTGCAGCCTAATGCGCCCAAAATTAATTCTACTTCCGAAGCCTCAATATAACCAGTACCATCTGCTTTGTTTACCGCACCCAATATTTGATTAATTCTACTCAAACGTAACTCGATCGCCTGCAAACTAGAGAAATCGACACGGTTATCAGACATCGCTTGGGCGACAGGAGTACCGCCAGCTAGTTCTTGCAACAAAGCGATCGCTCTTCTACAGGCAGATTCTAATTCTACCTGGTTTACACCCCTTTCATAACGGGTAGAAGCTTCGCTACGCATACCTTGGGCGCGGGAAGAACGACGAATCGCAACGGGATCGAATAGGGCTGCTTCTAAGACAATATTAGTAGTGTTGTCATCTACTTCTGTCGATTCGCCTCCCATGACTCCCCCCAAAGCTACAGGCTGGTTATTAGCGGTAATTAACAAATTATCAGTAGCTAACTTTCTTTCTTGTTCGTCGAGAGTCTTGAGTTTTTCCTCTTCTTTGGCCAAACGCACGCCGATAGTTAAATTTTCGCTACCTGCAACCTGCTGTAGTTTCTCGCGATCGAAGGCGTGTAGAGGTTGTCCCCATTCTAGTAAGACGTAGTTGGTAATATCTACCACATTATTAATCGGGCGGGTTTCTGCTGCTTCCAGTCGCCACTTCAACCAGTCGGGGGATGATGCCACCTTTACCCCTTCAATCACCGTACCGATATAAGCCATGCAAGCCTGTGGTTCTCCAACGTCAATTGCTAAAGAACTATTTGCAGCAAGATCCTGTTCTTTAACTTCGGGTAATCTAATCTCTGCATCTGTTAAAGCTGCGACTTCCCTAGCAATACCTACCATACTTAAGGCATCGGCGCGGTTAGCAGTCGTAGCCAAGTCCAAAATCACATCATTCAAACCCAACAATGGGCGCACGTCATCCCCAGGCTTGATATTATCCTCTGCAAAAATATGTATCCCGCTACTTTCCTTCTCCAAACCTAACTCCGTCAAAGAACAAATCATCCCCTCCGACGGTTCACCCCGCAGCTTAGTCGGCTTGAGTTTTAAATCGATCGCAGGCAAATAAGTCCCCACTGTAGCGACAGGAACAAAAATATCCGCCCGCACGTTAGACGCGCCACAGACGATATTTAAAGGTTCGTCTCCACCAACATCTACTTTACAGACACTCAGCTTATCAGCATTGGGATGTGGCGATCGCTCTAGTACCTTTCCTACCACAACCCCGTCCGCATTCGCCCGCAGATCGATTAATTCTTCTAATTCAAATCCCGCGATAGTCAGCACTCTCCCCAACTCTTCGGGAGACATATCGATATCGACAAATTCTTTTAGCCAGTTTAGAGAGACGCGCATTTCTGCCCTTACTTATAATTTATCTATAATTCCGCAAAGAGTATTTTAGCGTTAAATCGTTGTGGCTTGAAGAAAAGTAGGGCGGTAGGGCGATCGCATTCGTCATGAAATTAAACAAGGCGATCGCCAATACTACAAGAAGCAAAATGTTAGTATCTAAACAATGATATTTGAATGGGAGCGAAACAAAGCTGCCAAGAACTTATCCAAACATCAAGTATCTTTTGATGAGGCTAAAACTGTGTTTGCAGATCCTCTATACATTGATTTTTATGACCCCGACCATTCCGATTCTGAAGAAAGATATCTTATAGTAGGTAGATCTGACAGAGATAGAATATTAATTGTTTCTTACACAGAAAGAGACGATTTAATACGTATTATTAGCGCAAGAAAAGTAACTAAGGCAGAAAGAAAAGTCTATGAAGAAGGATAATTTATCGATGGAAGACGATTTACGCCCTGAATACAATTTAAGAGAATTGCGAGTTAGAAAGGTTGGTAAGCAGCGTCAAAGCGATACAGGCAAAACTATTCATTTAGAACCAGATGTAGCGAAAGTTTTCCCCGACGATAATTCGGTAAATGAAGCACTACGATTTTTAATTAGAATGACAATGCAAAATAAAGACTTATTTTCTGAAACTGTTCTCAGTAAGAATATAGAGAGTTGAAAAAATCTAATTTGCTTGCATTCACTACAGTTCAAATCCTACGATAGTCAGCATTCTCCTCAACTCTTCAGAAGACAGATTAGATGAGTCTTGTTATTCTATATGGTCAGATGCAATGTGGAAATTGGATTATGGTTCTCGCAAGTACAAAAGATTTGAAAGGAGTTTTGAGGAATGCAAAGTTGCTCAGGATAGACTAAGACAAGAACAAAGAGATACCCGTAATGCTCGCTTGGCAAAAGAAAGAGAAGAACGTAACAAACGCTGGGAAGAAGCAAGAGAAGAATCTAATCCAGATGGTTTCTGTATTCCTCCAGAGACAAATAGTTCTATTACACAACTTTCATATTCATCTTGTCGTCTTTTGACAACAGCTTTAGGTCGAACAAAAACAGAACAAGTATACGCCAGTTCCACTTCGGCTTCAAAGAATAGAGTAAGTTCTCTTAAACAACTTTGCGAAGAAGGTGTAATAAAACCATCTTTAAAAGCTCCTTCAACTGCTATTTTCAGCGATGGCAAAACGTTAGAAGTTAGTCAAGGAGTTTATTTAGTTAATGGTAAAGTAGATGCTCAAAACGGATATGGTGCAATGCTGAGAAATAATTACACTTGTTATTTTAGTCACACTGATAATAATTTCGATCTTGTTTACAATTATCTTCGTTGATTGTTGTAATGATTATTCTGATTAATAGACTTTTAACATAGCAAGTAAAACGTTCGCACTTTTAAACGCATCAGACAGACGATCTCATTCTTGTATCGGATTGAGTCAAGCGATCGCTGTTAATTCATCCAAAGAGCTAATTGTTTCGTCCCCTCTAATATAATTAAGATTTAAAAATTTATGCCGTTAAATAATGAATAGCAATTTAGATAAAGTATTAGACGAGGCGATGAATTTGCCACTAGAGCAAAGAGAAATGCTGATACAAATTTTACAAAGACGTGCTAGCGAACAACGCAAAGATGAAATTGCTTCTGATGCTCAATTATCCTTATCAGAATTTAGAGAAGGAAAACTAAAAGTTCAAACTGCAACTGAAGCGATCGCAGACTTGAGAGAATTTATTGAAGATTAGCAAAGTGAAAATTGTTGTCTCTAATAAATTTAAAAGATCTTTTCGCAAATTTACTCGTCGCAACACAAAACTACAAATAAAAATTGAAGAGGTAATTGGCAGACTATCCGAAGATGTGTTCGATTCTAGTTTAGGAACTCATAAGCTAGAAGGCAAACTAGCCGAGTTACTAGCTTGCTCTTGTGGCTATGACTGCCGTATTGTTTTTGCCATTGAAACGGATAAAGAGACTAAGGAAAAAGTTATTGTTCTTCTAGATGTTGGCACGGACGACGAAGTTTATTAGATGTCTGAGCGCTCGCACTTTCCACTCCGCAACAAAGATAAAATAAAGTGTAGTGTCACTACAAAATTTGTATCGATGAAAATTAAGGCAATCGTACATCAAGCAGAAGAAGGAGGCTATTGGGCAGAAGTGCCAGCCTTACAAGGATGTATTACGGAAGGGGATACGATGGAAGAGTTAAAAAGCAATCTTAAGGATGCAATTGAAGGATGGCTGGAAGTAGCTAACGATAATTATGCTGCGGAAGCTGATACTCAAATCTTAGAGGTTGCAGTGTGAAATCGGTTTCTGGTAAAAAACTGTGCAAAATAGTCGAAAAAAAAGGCTGGATTTTGCGGAAAGTTACGGGTAGTCATCACATTTACAGTAAACCTGGAGTAGATAAAATTTTGTCTATTCCCGTACACAAAAATCAGGACTTAAAAATAGGCACTCTTAAGGCTTTAATGAAAATAGCCGAGTTAACGGAAGAAGATCTTTAGTCGAGAAGTTTAAAGCGATCGCATTTATCAACACTGGATCAAAGATCGCGTTTCCCATTGCATTAAGTAGGGCGATCCTGTTTTTAATCGGATTGGATCGGGCGATCGCACTTTTAAACACATCAGTTAAGGCGATCTTTTTTTGCCAATTATCAAAGACTGACGGTAAAAGCCACAATATGACCGCAAACCTCGATCGGACTTGCTATACCAATTCTCTAAATCACGACTACACATCAATCTCCCCGTCTCCCTGTCTCCCCGTTATCCCCATTCGAGGACAAATGCGAAGCCCTAAATCCCACAATTTTGGGGGACTTTGGTTGATTTATTTTGAGCTTCAAACATGACTTTTACCAATCGGATTTAGGATCACTTCCAACAACTCCGACTTTTTCCGACTTTCCACCCACAATATCCGATAAAAACTCCCGACTATCCCCGACAGACAAACTACGGAGACTTACCTAAGCTGTGATGTAAGCCAACAGAATACAGTTTTTAGGAGCAATATGTATCAGATAACCAAAGATTTGGCGGGAGAAGTTTGTTTTTGTCCCAATTTTTTTCAGATCAAAGCGAGAATTAATTATCTAATTGAGCGGTATCTTAGTTGCGAACAATTATGCGATCGCCCAAAGTCAAATCCTTATTGGGATTTATATCAACACGGACTACATCGGGTGGTGACCGAATATGGTGCGGTTTGTTTATATCTTTGGCTGATGTCCCACACTACGGGATCGATTCAGCAGGTATTAGCCGAACTATTACAAGATGAGGTCAACCATCTTACTAAATTTTGGGGAATGGGAATGTGGTTATATCCCGATGCTGCCGAACAGCTAATTAGATATCTTCTTAGCCAAATTCATACCATCTTACCCTTATCCTATGAAACAACGCTCAGACCTGAATCCAATTTGAAATCGACGTTTAAACGTACAATGGCTGTTTTAAATTGGCAATCTTGGTCAGCTTTATCTAGAGGGGAATTAATTTACACTTTTATGTTGATTTTGAAACGTATGTGGTATTGGAGTGGTCAATTAACACCAGAGTATTTACAATCTTGCTGTGCATCACCAGAGTTTTTTGGGAATAATAAGATGAAATACGATCAGTTTAAAATAAACGTTTTATAAGCAATCACCGCTAATCTCTGTTTTAATGTCTCTAACCATAAGATAAATTTTTATGACAGCACAATTATTAACTAGTATATCTACTGAAATTGACCTGGCTAAATTGCCTCAGCACGTTGCTGTAATTATGGATGGCAATGGTCGCTGGGCAAAGCAAAGAGGATTGCCTCGTATTGAAGGACATCGCAGAGGTGCCAAAACTCTCAAAGAGATGCTGCGCTATTGCAAAGATCTGGGAATTAAAACTCTAACTGCTTATGCTTTTTCGACCGAAAATTGGAGCCGTCCTACAGGAGAAGTAAATTTTTTGATGTCTTTGTTTGAAGGGCTGTTACGTAAAGAGTTGAAAGAAATGGAAGAGGAAGAAGTTTGTATCAATTTTATCGGCGATATAAGCCCCTTGCCTCAATCTTTGCAGCAAGAAATGCGCCATTCCACCGAACGTACTAAAGACAATCAGGGTGTGTTTTTTAATGTAGCGATTAATTATGGTAGCCGTAACGAAATGGTAAAAGCCTGTAGTGCGATCGCTCAAAAGGTACAGCGGGGAGAGTTATCGGCAGATGCAATTGACGAAAATACGATCGCCCAACATCTTTATACTTCAGCCAGTGGCGATCCCGATCTATTGATTCGTACCAGCGGAGAAATGCGCCTGAGCAACTTTTTGTTGTGGCAGCTAGCCTATACAGAGATCTATGTTACCGACACTCTCTGGCCTGACTTCGACACGAGGCAATTCGATCTAGCTTTGCAGTCTTTTCAACAGCGCGATCGCCGTTTTGGTCGAGTTAAATAGTCCGCTGATTTGAACAGATACAGTCTATTCCCAGCTACTCGTAGTTAATATTCAAATTAATGCTTAGGAAATCTTGATAATTCCTAAGTATTTTTATTGTCTATAACTTTATCAAAATTTCAAAAAGCCGTAATAACACCTGGCTGATGGACACATCTTAGTTAAAGCCTAGCTTTGTTTAGCACAATGAAGAGAGCGTACGCGAGAAAATAACAACTGCTCATAATAATCGGCTTCGGCTCGACGACTGGCAAAACAACGTTCA
>JADEXJ010000159.1 GCA_015207195.1 Pleurocapsales cyanobacterium LEGE 10410 | reverse complement strand
CAGTAGGCTGGGTGAGATTTAACTCAACTGCTGCCTGACTGAAATTACCACATCTTGCCACTGCAACAAACGACCTAATCTGAGAAAGTTTCATTGGGAAAGATTTTTACGAGTTATTCCGATCTTTAGTATTACAGATACTTTTTTGTTCATTCGACTGCCCACGCAATTTATTAGATTAGATATTATCCACAGATGAACACAGATGAACACAGATAATATTAGTAGTCAATTTTTGGCAAGGTATCTATTATTGAAGTTTATTAGCCTGACGTAAAGAGTTGATGGCTGCGATCGCGGTTTTGCCGACAGTTTCGATTTCCTCTGGGGTATTAAATCTGCCAATACCAAAGCGCAAAGAAGCATGAGCCAATTGTTCGTCACGACCCAAAGCGGTTAGGACATGAGAGGGGGCAGTAGATTGAGAAGAACAGGCACTTCCAGAAGATAGGGCTACCACTGGTTGCAATGCCAACAACAAAGCTGAACCATTTACCCCTTCAATGCTAAGATTAAGATTACCTTGGAGACTACGTGTAAAATTTCCGTTGAGGTAAATACCTTCGAGAGGTTCAAACATCGACCACAGCTGCTTTTTAAGCTTAAATAAACGCTCAGATTCTGCCTCCATCATCGATGCGCCAATTTCTAAAGCTTTGGCAAAGCCGACTATTTGCGGTGTATAAAGCGTACCCGAACGTCTACCCCGTTCTTGTCCTCCTCCCTGTATTTGTGAAGCCAACTTAACTCTAGGATCACGACGACGCACGTATAAAGCCCCGATCCCTTTTGGACCGTATATTTTGTGAGCAGTAAGAGACATTAGGTCAATCTTCATCTCTGCCACATCTAGAGGAATTTTAGCGATCGCCTGGGCTGCATCGGTATGAAATAAGACTCCGTGGCTATGACAAATTTCGCCAATTTCGGCTAATGGTTGCAATACTCCAATTTCGTTATTGGCAGCCATGACTGAGACGAGAATAGTATCTTCACCTATAGCTTTTTCCAACTTTTCTAGATCTAACAAGCCATCAGGCTGTACGGGAAGATAGGTAACTTCAAACCCCAAGGTTTCTAAATAGGCACAGGGATCTAATACCGCCCGATGTTCGGTAGCGACGGTAATAATGTGTTTCCCCTGACTAAAATAAGCTTCAGCCACTCCTTTAATAGCTAAATTATTCGCCTCGGTTGCGCCACTGGTAAACACGATCTCTTCGGGAGTAGCATTGATCGTCTCGGCGATCGTTTCTCTAGCTTGTTTGACGGCTGCACTAGCTTCCCAACCATAGACATGGGTATTAGTCGAAGGATTGCCAAAACTCTCGGTAAAATAAGGCAGCATCGCTTCTAGTACCCTCTCATCCATTGGGGTAGTGGCATGAGCATCGAGATATATTGGACGTTGAGACATTTTAAAGTTTTTGATCGGCTATTTTAAATTTAACAGTTTTCTATTCGCTCTTATAAAGCTGGTGATTGGGTTAAAAATCGTCCACAGATAAACACAGATGGAACACAGATGGAACACAGATAATAAGTTTGCTGTTTCAGGGTTGACAATTTTGGGAAGTATATAAACATAAATTAAACTCGCTCACGGTATTTTCATGGCTTACTATAAATTTAATCCCAAGAATCATATCTGTTCTCTGGTTTGGACGTTGTTGCTTTTGATCACCGTTACTAAAGAAACTAAGCTGATTAATGGTATTACCTGTGCAGCCTTATTTGGCTTGCCTACGATCATGGCGGGAATTAATCAACGAGAACAAGCCGAACGCAACAAACAAAGGCAAATTATTAAAATGATTACAGAAAAGCAAATGCTCACTGCTACTCAAACAGCAAATCTGTTAGATATTCCCGTAAACGAGGCTCAAGTTTTGCTCAGTCAACTCTATCGAGAATCGAAAATTAACATTACTAATCGCAGTGATGATATGGCTATTGTATATACTCCAATCAATTAATCATGGCTCAATGTGCGATCGCTTTAGGCAGCAATCTGGGAGATTCTTTAGATACTTTAGAGGATTCTCTCAAGGTGCTTCATCTGGTTCCTGGAATCGAACTCAAGACTACTTCTAGCTGGTATCAAACCAAACCTGTCGGTACACCCCAACCCCAGCCAGATTATCTTAACGGCTGTGCCTTACTATCCGTCGAACAAACACCAAAAGAATTGTTAACCATTTTGCAGGCTACGGAAATCCAATTTGGTAGGGTAGGCAAAAGAACACTACAGCCGAGAACTTTAGATTTAGACTTGTTACTGTATGAAGACGTGGTACTAAACACCCCCGATCTAACTATTCCCCATCCCCGCATGGCAGAACGAGCTTTTGTGTTAGTACCTCTAGCTGAAATTGCCTCAGACTGGATCGAACCAAGATCGGGACATACCATAGCTTCTTTACTTCAAAACGTAGATACTTCAGGAGTGCAACCCTACCTGACAGTCTGATAATTTTCTAAAACAGCCAAATATTTAACCAGAATCAAAGCGAAATTGGCTTATTTAAGAAATAATTGAATTTAGTATACGAAATGTTAAATCTTATAGACTTTGGTTGTTATGAAATTACCTGATTTGGATGTTAGAACTATCGATCGCGTTGTAGAAATGGCGTGGGAAGATCGTACTCCCTTTGGTGCCATAGAAGCTCAATTCGGTTTAAAAGAACAGGAAGTAATCGCCTTGATGCGACGAGAAATGAAACCTTCTAGCTTTAGAATGTGGCGCAAGCGAGTCACGGGGCGCAAGACCAAACACTTGGTCAAAAGAGATTTCTTAGCAGGTAGATTTCGCTGTAAGGAGCAAAAATAAAACTCGGTGTAAATTAGACGTTAAGCAAACAAGAATGGCAAAACGGCAGACGATAACCAAAACCTTAGGAACATATATCGCCTTGAGTGCGATCGCTTTTTTGATGCTTTTCCCTCTATTGTGGCTGATCGGCACTTCTTTCAAGTCTCCAACCGAGGACATTTTCACCTTTCCCCCACAAATTTTTCCCGCGCAACCTACCTGGGGCAACTTTGTAACGGTGTGGGAAACTTATCCTTTTGGTCGGTATTTAGTTAATAGTTTGGTTGTTTCCTTGCTGGCTGTGGGGTCAAACTTACTGTTGTGTTCTCTAGCTGCCTACCCTTTAGCCCGTCTCGATTTTCGGGGCAGAGAGTTTGTATTTGCCCTAATTTTGGCAACAATCATGATTCCCTTCCAGATCGTGATGATTCCGCTATATATTTTGGCAGTTAATCTGGGCTTAAGGAATACTTATCTGGGAATTATTTTGCCAAACCTAACCTCTGCCTTTGGGATCTTTTTGCTACGACAGGCATTGAGAAGCGTTCCCCTAGAGTTAGAAGAAGCAGCCCGCATCGATGGCTGTTCGGAACTTGGTATCTGGTGGAATGTAATGATTCCCGCAATTCGCCCTGCCTTATTTACCTTAGCGATCTTCGTGTTTATCGGTTCTTGGAGCGACTTTCTTTGGCCTTTAATTGTCTTAGACGACCCCGACTATTATACTTTGCCTTTGGCAGTGGCTAACTTGGCAGATTCTTTCTCTCTTGACTGGCGATTAGTGGCAGCAGGTTCGGTTATTTCCATCGCCCCAATTTTATTGCTGTTTTTGTTTTTACAACGGTATATCGTGCCGACTGATGTTGGTAGCGGGGTTAAGGGGTGAGGTAGGGAGTAGGAAGTAGGGAGTAGGGAGTAGGGAGTAGGGAGTAGGAAATCCTTTAGGATAGGGCTTCGCACATTGTTATACCATTTTTTAAAAGTAGTAAGAGAAATACAACGGTTTTTAATTATAAATAATACTAAATCCGATTGATAAAAGTTACTTTCATCAGGAAGCAAAAACTCGTTTAAGTCCCCCAGAGTTGGTAGGGCTGTTTCATTCTCTAAAAAAGAGATGCGATCGCCTAGGGCTTCCGTAGATCTCTAACATCACGACTGAACACTAATGATGAGCGTCCAACAAAGCAGATTTATCAGTCTTTATTTCGTACTCCACAACTACTCTTAATGCTAGCAGGGCGATCGCCTTGATTATCGGTACGATAGGCTGTCAAAACTACTTGACCCCGATCTGTAACTTTAATTCCCCTGGCTGGCTGAATCTTATCCTGACCAACGGTTCGTGCCGTCTCTGTCGTTTTATCGATTCTTGAATGGGGACGGCGGAGTAATTTATGACTGGTTGCTACAGGTTGAAGTAAGGATGTATAGTCAGCATCGCCGTCGATAATTATAGTTGCTGAATCTAAGGGCGAATTTGGTGATGTGGGAATACCACCTCTGCCTTTAATGGTGAAGCTGTTTGTGATTGCTGCTTCTCTGTTAGCATTGCAGATTTGGGCAGTGGTTTCTCCTAGTTCTACTACCATAGTCGGCAACTCGATCGTGCCTTGGGTAGGATCGATATTGAGTGAATTGATTACAACGCTACCGTCTAACCCCTCAACTTCAGAAGAAGCATTAATATCATTGGTTAAAGGACTGAGAGGGCGTTCTTCAATGCCAAATACAAACTCAGCATCAACTGCAATGTTGCCACCCCGCCCTTGCTGAGCGTTGGCTACAATATCGCTATTGCCATTGAGAAAAGCAACAATAAAATTACTATCAATCTTGATATTTCCCCCGTTGCTTAAAGTGTCATTGCTAGTATTGGCAAATACCCCTGTTTTTCCTACCAGATTGTTTAACAGATCTTCGTCAAAATTAAATTCTGGCGATCTAATGGGCGCATTGTTGCCGTTCAAAATAATGCCATCGCTGATGTTGAGGTTAATATCTCCTGCATTGCCATTACTATCGGTTGCAGTCTGTAACACACCACCGCTAAATATTTCTAAAATTTGGGAATTGATATTTATTTGTCCGCCATCAAATTTACTAGATGTGCTGGCGTTGATAATACTGCCATTTTTGACAGTAAGGCGATCGCTATTTAAAGTGATATTACCTGATTCTTGACTATTATTGGTTCTACTGCTGGCAGTTATTAAGGAAAAATCATCCAAAGAAATTGTTTCAGCATCTATATTGATGTCAGCAGTGTCGCCAACCCCCGCAGGGCTAGAAGAAATTATTGCCTTATCTGTTAAAAAGACTCGCGGTGAAATGATTTCAATTTTTCCAGAGCTACCTTGAGCATTTTCCAGAGTTCCCGTAGAGATGATACTGTCGGCGATCGATACTGATTCATCTGCTCGAACAATAATATCTCCCGAATCACCGATGCTCTTACTATCTGATAAAAGCTGCGAACCTGATAAAAGTTCAAAAGTAGCAGTTTCTATTTGAATATTGCCTCCTGTACCTTTGCCTTCAGGCAGCACTTGAGCTTGAAGATCGGCATTACTAATTACTATGGAGTTGGCAATGTCCAAGTTGATCGAGCCAG
The DNA here is from genome assembly GCA_015207195.1 of Pleurocapsales cyanobacterium LEGE 10410. GTDB lineage: Bacteria > Cyanobacteriota > Cyanobacteriia > Cyanobacteriales > Xenococcaceae > Waterburya. The sequence goes on along the minus strand of JADEXJ010000159.1, from coordinate 7,909 downwards.
CATTTCCTCTACCCCTGATTTGCGTGATTAATTGAGAATTATCGATTAACCTGAGAGAGTTGGCAGTAAAATTAATATCCCCAGCGTTGCCGACTGCTTGGTCACCAATTTCGCTAATCAACGCTGTAACTAGCTCGTCTTCTATAGTTATAGAATCTGCTGCCCAAAGATTGATATTCCCCGCATTGCCCTCTCCTGTGCCGTAATTATCTGTAACTATAAATGAAAGGTTAGTAGCACTAAAATTATTGCTATTGATGTTGATGTTACCAGAACTCCCCTGACCTTTTTCATTAAAGAGACCTACTTGACTGCTAATCGTCCCTTCGTTTAGCAAAACAGTATCCGCTTCAATATTTATATCTTGGGTGTTACCAATACCGTAAAGTCGAGTTCCAATCAACGAACGTTCGGTAATGTTCAACTCCTTAGTATCGATGAAAATTGAACCACTACTGCCCAACGTGTTGTCAACATCTTCCCTCGTAAAATTTTCAACTCGTGCGGGTGGTAAACCTACAGCATTAACGATAGCAGTATCGAGATCTATTCTAGGGCTTTCAAATTCTCCACTACCAATTAGCGTCACCGATTCACTGGCATTAATCACAATATCACCAGCTACCGTATTACTACCTCCCATACCTTCGGCAATACCTGCCAATAATTGACTTTGTTCGGCAAGAGTTAAGTTGTTGACTTCAATATTAATAAAGCCTCCCCCATCGCCCATAACGCGTACTAGTGCATTATCGCTTAGAGCTAAATCTGCCTTATTTACATCATCGGGAAAATTAAAACTACCCTCATCAAAAGCAATTTGTCCTGCCTGAGATAATCCCCCTAGGGTTACGTTACCTCCTGGTGCAGTTATCCCACTGTATTCGAGAAAAATGTCACCGCCAATGAGAGCTAAATTTTGACCCGATTCGACTTCTAATCCTGTTATGCCAGTAACGAGGTTGACTGTAGTGGCTTCGCTATCTATTTCTTGTTCGAGAGCTTGTGTGGTCAAACCAAAATTGGCTAGGTTGACAATATCTCCAGGATTGTCTCGAAAATTCAAGCCAATAGGAGCATTAATCGTTAACAGAGGATCGGCTAAATCTGCTGCGCTAAATTCGCCCTCTTCAAACAAAATGCCAGTCGCAGTACTACCATAAAACGAACCACCAATATCTAATCTTGCACCTTCGCCAAAAACGATCCCCGCGGGATTGATTAAAAACAAGCTGGCACTGCCATTGGCACGAATCAAACCATTGATGTTAGAGATCTTGCCACCTGTTACCCGCGAAAAAATATTGTTGATGTTGTTGGCATTGTTAAAAAAGGCTTCGTTGTTTGTATCAACAGAGAAGTCATCAAAGCTATGGAATAAATTATTGCCTCTAGTTTCTCCTCCAGTTATTTCGGCAACATTACCATTGTTGTTTACTTTAGTGTTAATCGTATTGTCTGAAGTAACTTGAGCTACGGAGTTGCTGGTGGTAAATAGCAAGCTACAGGTATAAAAACCAGCTCGAAGCAGATAGGGAAAAGCTTTGGACACGGTAAGATTGCTGTTAAGCCAGTATTGAATAGTTTTGAAAATACTACCATCTGTCAAAATTATTTTCGTCGGGGTTGTAAACGATCTTTAGAAAGTAGCTATCAATAAAATGTTGAGCGACTTCACCCTGATTGCTTAGTTTTTTGTGGCTACAGTCTAGGGCAAGTCTCCCAAAAAGTTTTGTGAAATAGACCAGGCAGTATTGATTAGCTGCATTGCTCGTTCTGAACCATCTAAATCTGGATGATATTTAAACCCCATTTTACGATAGGAAGAGCGTCCAAAGGCAATAAAGGCTACTGCATACCAAATTAAATCTAAGCCATCGACAATGTAATTTTGATATATTTTATATTCTTCTAGATAAGCAGCTACCAGCTGTTGATATATTTTTTCGGCATTGGGCAAAGCCTCTTTAATGTCATCTATACTGATGGAGTATTGAGCATAATCACGCTCTTCGGTGATTTCTAAAGCATTCGTTTGAGCTAGTTCTCGCTCTACAATTGATGCGTTTAATACAGCTTCGCTGTCTTGAATTGATGTGTTGGAAACAGAAGAATATAAAGTATTTAATAAATCTTGATTATCCTGACATTCAGTATGTAATTCCAAAAATTCTTGAGATAGATGGGCGATACGCTTTAACTTATCTAGTTTTGAATTTAGTTCTTCAGCTTGGGTATAAAGTTTTAACGCCTCTTCGTCTAATTTGTTGCGCTGCTGCTGCTGCTGCTGAAGTTCGGTTTCCAAATCTAAGATGCGCTGATTAGTTTTTGCTTGTGCTTGCTGATTTGCCTGCTCTCTTAACTCAATCTGCTCTAATTGAGACTTTACTTGAGCAATAGTCTCGATGATGTTCATGTCTGTATAAAAAATAAGATATATGTAATAAACAACCGACCATTCATAGGTGTACTGGCAAATACTAATTAAAAAATAAAGCTGGTTCAATAACTTTATTTTATGGATTTATATATACGTTGTCAGGATCTGTTGAACGACTATGTAGAGCAATCTTGGACTAAATAATATTTTAAGTTTGAATAAACCCTGTTTCTAGGTGAGAAGAAGTTGCGTTCTTCCCACGTCAGCAATTAATAATTTAGATATGCTACAAGGCAACAACCGAATTTGCTGAGGCTTCGGCATCAATAATTGCTTGTCTTGCCCACCGATCGGCAGCCAAAATATCTTCTAAACTAGGATCAGGGGTATTTTGACTGGTAAAGCGATCGCATACAGTCTCTATTAAACGAGAAATATCTAAAAAGCCAATTTTTTCATCTAAAAATAACGCTACCGCCTGTTCGTTGGCAGCATTTAAGACGGCTGGCATTAATCCTCCTGCTCTTCCCGCAGCGTAGGCAAGCTGCATACAGGGATATTTTTGGTGATCTGGTTCGCGGAAGGTCAGATCCCCTGCTTTGACTAAATCCAACTGCTCCCAGTCAGTATAAATTCTTTCGGGCCAAGATAAAGCATAAAGAAGAGGTAAACGCATATCAGGCCAGCCTAACTGTGCTAAGACAGAAGTGTCTTGTACTTCAATCAACGAGTGGATAATACTTTGAGGGTGAATTACGATATCAATATGGTCGTAGTCAAGATCGAACAGATAGTGAGCCTCAATCACTTCTAGTCCCTTATTCATTAGCGTTGCCGAATCAATAGTAATTTTTTGACCCATCGACCAGTTAGGATGTTTTAGGGCATCTTTGACCGTCACGGAACTCAATTGATCTACGGGTAAATCGCGGAAAGAACCGCCAGAGGCGGTAAGGATGATGCGTCGCAATCCACCGTGAGGAACACCTTGAAGGCATTGAAAAATTGCCGAATGTTCTGAATCGGCAGGGAGTAGCTGCACCTGATGTTTTTTAACCAAAGGTAAGACCACTGGCGCACCCGCAATCAAAGTTTCCTTGTTAGCCAAGGCAATATCTTTACCTGCTTCAATTGCTGCAATGGTAGGCAACAAACCCGCACAACCGACAATTCCCGTAACTACACTTTCAGCATCTCCATAACGAGCAACTTCACAGATCCCCTGAGAACCAACCAATATTTTGGGTTGATGAGGATAATTGGAGATTGCTGCTTGTAATTGGGCTAATTTAGTTTCATTTTCTAAAGCAACTATTTCTGGTTTGAAAGCACGAATTTGCTCTGCCAAAAGAGTAACGTTATTTCCTGCTGCTAACCCCACCACCCGAAACTTATCAGGATTATGCGTAACAATATCTAGGGTTTGCGTACCAATAGAACCAGTTGACCCCAGAATAGTAATTGCTTTCATGATGTCTTTTAATATATTGTTTATTGTTTAATATCTGCTATTACTATAAATTCTTAGGTGGAGTATCGTTAAGATTTTTTTAATTTTTTATTACTTCTACCCTTATGTTTGCTGGCAGATCTTAAATCTGAGAGATGTTTGAGAAAATACTTTTAACTGTTATCAATCATCGGAGGGATAACCAAATCATAGCGATCGCCTTACAATCAGAATATTAATATTTGCTAAATCTATGCAATGAATAAAATACAACAGCTAAAAAATCTGCGGAGAATTCGTAAAATTGCCAAACTTTTAGATACAGCGATCGGTATTCCTGGAACCAAGTTTCGGATTGGTTTAGATCCTATTTTAGGTTTGCTACCAGGAGGAGGAGACTTAATTACGGCTGGCATTTCTGCCTACATGATTTATCTAGCAACTCGCTTTGGATTGGAAAAATCAGAAATATCTCAAATGGTTAAAAACGTTGCGCTAGAAACGGCAGTGGGATTTGTTCCTATAGCTGGAGATATTTTTGATGCCTACTTTAAAGCTAATATTCGCAACTTAGAAATTTTAGAAAAACACCTGGCTAAAACCGAGGGAGGTTTAAACCCTGACGCGGAAGCTTTAGCAATGGCTACCAGCAACAATTAGTCAGAGATTACTCCGCCGTCCTAAAGGATACACCTTCGGATATACAACAACGGAGCCTCCTAAAGGATACACCTTCGGATATGCTCTGACCGTTGGTCATTAATCAGATAAAATTATTGGACAAACCTCTTGGCTTTTTACCAAAGCAACTGAGTAAATTTATTTAATAGATATTATTAAACATGCTTCAAGGAATAGAATTGATCGACTGTGCCAAAGCTAATGCCAAGCAAGGAGCGGAGATCGCAGCAGAACGTTCGGGTTACGGTCAAAATGTTGGTTTGTTCATTGAAAACCTGCATAAAGCTTGCCAGCAAATTGGCGTAAATATCAACGAGCTAGATGACTTGATTACAGATCAACAAATAGCCAAAACCGAAAGAAAGGTGATGGATATCGGACCTGAAACTACTTCCGACCTCTAAGATTAAGATTGACCGACGGTCTGCATTGGCAATCAAGCGATCGCCTTTGCAGTTCACTGGCGTAGGTATCAATTAAGCACAGATTTTATAGCGCATTCTGGTAACGCCAGGATTTACTTAGAGTCCAAATCGCTCATAGCAGGCAAATTAAAACGAGAATCATTTTTCTTAGCATCATTGGCTTCAGCAGAAGGTAGATAATCGTTATATTTATCCTGATCGTAATAATAAAGTGTACGAATTGGATAGGGGATACTGATATCAGCAGCGTCCAAAGCCTTCTTAATTGCTAGTATTGCTTTGGTTTGCGCCTGTCTTACCTGTTGTTGTCGGGGTTTAGTCCAGTATCTGACGACAAAATCGATTGAGCTATCGCCAAATCCGACTAAATCTATTTCAGGCAAAGGTTTATTCAAAACCCCTTCCACTTCTTCAATGGTTCTTTGTAAAATACTTTGGGCTTCGGGTAAAGGAGTATTGTAGTCCACCCCTACTGCTAGATCGGTACGACGTTTGCTATATGCCGTTCTCACTCTAACCGCACTAGTAAATACCTCTGAATTTGGCATCAAGACTCTTTCACCACCATAGGTACGTATTTTAGTAGTGCGAATATCAATCTGTTCTACCGTACCCTCATAATCACCAATGACGATCTGATCGTCAATGCGAAACGGTCTTTGAATTAAAATTAAAATTCCTGAAAGAAAGTTTTTGAAAATATCTTGAAAGGCGAAACCAACCGCTACCGAACCCAAACCTAAAGTAGCAATAATATCGCCCAAACGCAGACCAGGAAAAGCAACAACACAAGCCAAAACAATACCAAAGATCCAGGTAGTTAGATTGGCTGTTTTACGCAATAGAGATTGTAAAGATCTGCTTTGTAAAGTTCTAGTGCCTATTTTCTCGGCAATTCTTACGGCAAACTGAGCAGCATAGCGAGTCAGCATAATAATTATCAAAGCGATAATCAGTGCAGGGACAACTTTGACCGCGCTGCCTACCAAATCTCGTAAACTACTTACAACAGTATCTAATATTTGACTCATATATTTGGGAGTTGTTTTGATCCGATACCTACAGATTGGTAGGTGAATTTATTTACCAAAGAGCAAATAAATAACAAAAATTATTAAACTATTGGTTTTTCTATTAAGATACATAGCATATTATCAGACAAACTATTCATAACTTGATAAATAGGATAGTTGAGGATTTCTATCAACTAGCGATCGCACAATCTTTGGCAAATGAGCGAAACTCCCTCGACCAAAAAATTTCTCAGCTGTATCTACGACACTGAATAACTTGATTTATTTTTTAATTTATTTTCTATTTACTATAAATCCGAAGTGAGCTATCGTAATCCTGCACCGACCGTTGATATTATCATCGAGCTAATAGATCGACCAAGAAGACCAATTGTTCTAATTGAGAGACAAAATGAACCTTATGGCTGGGCAATTCCAGGGGGATTTGTCGATTATGGCGAATCTATTGAAACCGCAGCTATTAGAGAAGCCAAAGAAGAAGTAAGTCTTGATGTAGAGTTGATCGAACAGTTTTATGTCTATTCTGCTCCTGAGCGCGATCCCCGTCAACACACCCTAGCGATCGCCTTTATTGCCACCGCTAAAGGTAAGCCAATCGCTGCTGATGATGCCAAAAACTTGGGAATCTTTAATCAAGACGATTTGCCACAGAACCTCTGTTTCGACCACGATCGCATATTGCAAGATTATTGGAACTATCGAAATTACGGTTTAAAACCCAGAATAAAATAATAAAATAAGTGTCAAATCTTTAATAAATTATATAGCGCTCCCTATGGGATACCGTTAACGAAGTGTACCCTTATCCCACAGGGATTCCCTTCGGTCTGCGAAGCCCTAAAGGATTCCCTTCGGTCTCGGTATCCTTTAGGATTAGGGAAACATATATCCTTTAGGACGGACTGTCTTGCAAAACTGCGCTCGTTCGCCAAATCAGCAACGCCTAATAGCTAATCTGTAGCGTCACAGAACCCCGAACTGTTTGTTCTCCACCAATAATAGGCGTACTCATTCGTGACTCTGATAGAGCAAATTGTTCCGCAGCCAGAGGTCTGGGTTGGCTGACACTAGCTCCATCTACCTGAATATTAATAATTTCTTTCGAGACGAAATTAAGACTATCTAGAACAACTTCACCTTTAGCCTGGGCATCCCTAGCTGCTTTACGTAAAGCTTCTTTTTGAGCCTTAGACACCGCTTCGGGGGTAGCAGTGAAACTTATTCTATCGATGCGACTCGCCCCCACTTCGATAGCTTCGTCTAACAAAGCTCCAACCTGTTCTGTCGGAATCTGAAAGCTAACTAGATTGATTCCCGTATAACTAGTTATAACTCTCTGACGATTATCTCGATTGTCTCGATCAATCGGTTCGTAGTTTGGATTTAGTCTAACTCCTGTAGTTTGTAGCTGTTGAACGTCTTCCGAACGTAGCAAATCTACTACCGCTGCTGTTCGTTTGGCTATTTCTTGTTGCACTTCGCTAGCCGTTTTTTCTTGAATTTCTACTCCCAAGCTGACCTCTGCAAGAGTAGTAGCAATTTTTTCAATACCATTTCCCGTTACCGTCAATGTCTTCAAGGATTCTGGTTGTGCTGTAGCTGGATAAAGGAATATTAGACTCAACAAACTGCTAATAACTAGCACTATTCCCAAGCGTTTATAAGCTATGGTAAATCGACTTACTTCTAATTTCTTTAGACTCTTATTCATTTTCTTCTGGCTCTTCGAGCTATAGTTTTTTATGTATCAACCATAACAATTTGCTCGGAAGATACCAGGCTATTTATGCCAAAAAAAAATGCCCCCCAAATTAATGGAGAGCATTTTTTTATCTATTACTTATCGCTTGATTGCTGAGTAACTCAACTCAACTTAACCGTTGATTGCAGGAGCAGTTAATGCTACAGGAGCAGCTTCAGTGCTTGCCAAATCTAGAGG
>JADEXJ010000158.1 GCA_015207195.1 Pleurocapsales cyanobacterium LEGE 10410 | reverse complement strand
AAAGGATACTGCTTCGCATAATGGGGAGATAGGGAAATGGGGAGATAGGGAGTCCTAAAGGATACTGCTTCGCATAATGGGGAGATAGGGAAATGGGGAGATAGGGAGTCCTAAAGGATACTGCTTCGCATAATGGGGAGATAGGGAAATGGGGAGATAGGGAGAACTCGCGAGGGTAGACTTTATTCAAACAATAACTGCTATCGATAATTTCCTCACAAGTTCTTCAAGATAGTTTTGTATAAATCAAGTGGTTGGGTCTGTCTTCTTGAGTAACCAATCCTGATATTTCTAAGCTTCAACCATAGAGGAGGTTCGGTATGAAAGCATCCGATATTATGACCAAAGAGGTTTTGATAATTCATAGTTCGGCTACTGTAGCAGAAGCGATCGCCATGATGCAACATAAAAAATTGCGCTCTCTAATTGTCGAACCCAATGACGACTCGAATGATTATGGCATTGTTACAGAAACAGACATTGTTTATTTGGTATTAGCTAGGGAAATAGACCCCAAACAGGTCAAAATTCGCCAAATAATGACTAAACCCTGCATCGTAGTCGATCCCGATCTCAGTCTCCCTGAAGTGGGACGATTATTTGCCGAAGCCAAAATTCAAAAAGCACCTGTGATCAAAGACAAACTACTAGGTATTATTTCCGTAACCGATATTCTGATGAAAACTAAGGTAGCGCAGTTATCTCCTACCGATATTTTGTCACAAAGAATTGGTGAAGCCGTTGTGCATAGCCGAATCTATTGCGATCTAGAAGAACAAATAGATCACGAATCTGAAATTGCCTGGGACGTAGTTGAAGAACTGGAATCTGAAAAGGTGGCAGAACCAAAAATGAACATCTAAGCCTCAATTACTTTATTTAATCGGCATACCTGCTTGAAAGAGGTGAAGACTAAAATGGATATTTCTATCATTGGTGCTAGTGGTACTATCGGTCGCCAGATTGCGATTTCCCTAGTCCAAGAACATATAATTCCTTCTTCAGCAAGACTGCAACTTGTTGGCAGAAAAGGTGGCTCAAGCGAACGAATTCTACCAGCTTTAGCCTCCGATTTAGCTGATGCCTATGCCGAAATCATGCCAGATATTGATGTTGTCTTCGAGCCAACAGAGGTAAAAGCTGACATTATTATAGTTGCAGCAGGAAAAACTATTAGTCCTGTTCCTGCTCATCTGCTAGATCGTTTTCCCGATCGCTTAGAATTAGCAAAAACAAATTTTCCGATTCTTAATACTTATGCAACTGCACTTGAATCCGTAGCAAGCGGTGAAGAAATTATACTCGTGGTAACTAACCCTGTCGAACTTGGAGTCCACATTTTTAGTCAACATCACCCCAGAGAGAGAGTTATCGGCATGGGTGCTTTTCTGGACACCTTGCGTTTTAGAAGAGAGATTGCCACAGAATTAGGTATTCGTCGTCAAAATGTACGAGGTCTGGTATTAGGAGAACATGGAATTTCTATGGTTCCTTGCTGGAGTACTGTCGGTGCTTATGGCTTTAACTCAGCAGAGGGGCGTGCGGTTTTGCAGGCACTTAGACCTGTTGACGTGCCAAATAGACAGGCTGTTTTGCAAGAGGTTATGGAAATTTTTGCTCAAGAAGGCATAGCAGCTGCATATCGCAAGGCTGCTAGTTATAGTGCCGATCTGCGAACCTTTATTAAGCCGTTTATCACTCATTATTCTGGCATCAAAACCCCCATTGGGGTTGCCAAAATAATTACGCGGTTGGTTGAAACGATAGTAATGGGCAATCAAGTAATGGCAGCAGCCCAAATTTGTCTACATGGGGAGTTTCTTGGTATTGAGGGTGTAACGGGTGTTCCAGTAATGCTATCAAATGCTGGTGTTGTCCGTATCGAACCAATCGAACTTTTGTCTCAAGAGGCTGGAGAAGTATATGCAGCAGCTATGAAGTTCAATAATTATCTTTTAAAGCTTGCTGATAATTTTGCTGTTACTAATAACAAAGATTTTCTGGTGACTAAGTAATAGACCCTGGTTTACTAGACAATCTCACTAGAGATACAAGAGGCTGTTATGTTTAAGAAAATTCTAATAGCTATCGATAATTCTGCCACAAGTCAAGCAGTTTTTACCCAAGCTTTGTCCTTAGCGCAGCAGAATCAGGCCAGTTTGATGTTGCTGCATGTTTTGTCGGGTGACGAAGAGAACAGTCCTACCTGGATACCCACCCATATGGATTCAGCCTACTGGGAAACGGGGGCTGAAACAGATTTAGATAACTGGCGAAAACAATGGGAAAACTACGAACAGGAGGGCTTGGTAAAGTTACGCCAATTAATAGCTGAAGCTCATCAGGCAGGAATCGATGCTGAATTCAGGCAAATTGCTGGAAGTCCTGGTCGTAACATTTGCCATTTAGCTTGGAGTTGGCAAGCAGATCTCATTGTAGTAGGCAATCGTGGTCATTCGGGGGTTAAAGAACTGTTTCTAGGCAGTGTCAGCAACTATGTACTACATCATGCTCCCTGTTCGGTTCTAACTTTAAAAGCTGCCGTTTGAACTTGATTTCGTTCTTGCTTAAAGTAGCAGCAATTTGGCTTCAACCACAAACCAACAACCTGAAGAGAGTGACCCATAAATTCTTCACAAGTTCTTCAAACTGTTACCTTATTCTCGGAATATAACAACATTGTCATGAGTTTTATCAACCCAAATATTCAAGTATTTCATATTAAACAAACCAAACCCCAACAAGACTATGCAAGTACCTTTACAAATTACCTTTCGCGATTTTCCTCCTAGTGAAGCGATCGCCACTAAAATTCGTCAACAAGCCGAAAAACTCAATCGTTTTTCCAACCGTATTGGCAAGTGTCAGGTTGTGTTAGAAGTTCCCCATCAACACCACCGTCATGGCAATATTTATCGCGTGCGCATCAATCTGACTTTACCTGGCGAAGAGTTGGTCATCGATCGCTCTTCTCAAAATCAGCAATGCGAAAATCTATACATCGCCATTCGAGATGCTTTTAATGCTGCACAACGCAAACTTAAAAACTACGCAGATCTGCATAAATGGTGAGAGTAATAAGTTGTTACTACTGCTTATAGTCGTTCTAATTAATTTCCGTATTCCCTGAGTTATTTGTCCTAAAGGATACACTTCGTTATTCGAGGGACTAGGGAACGCTCACCAAGACGGGGACTAGGGATTAGTGAGCCAAAGATAGTACATACTTTCGTATGGTTCTTATTTGGAATGACTATACTTGCCAAACAACTTAATTTAGTTCGCCCCAGGGAAAACTGTTGTAAATTTTCTCAAATGACCTCAAACGAAGGACAGAAGGGAATTTAGGCTTATTTCAGCCATCAGGGAAAAATCATGCACTTTAATAACGTTTTCAGTACTCAAAAATCACAAAATTCGACTTTAGACCGAATAATTTTTAGTCAGAGTCAAATAATTGAGACAGAATTAAACCCTATCGAACCGACCATCAATAATCCCAACTCTTCTGTTTTAATGTTCGGGTTTTGGATAACTGCTTTAAGCATAATTTGTCTGATCTTAGTCAAGGTGCTGCCAACACTCGGTCGAGCCAATTTGCCCCTGTCCCAAGTTCCTTGTCAAAACTGTAAATTTTTTGCTGAGAACAACCAGTATCTCAAATGTGCTGTACGTCCTGATGTCGTTTTGACCAAACAGGCGATTAATTGTTCTGACTACTGTAACCGAGATGAATCTGGCTTTCAAGCCGATTATCGATTCCCACCGCAGGCAGTAAGGGGAAACCAAGATGGATCAAAAAATCATTCTTAACTACGTCAAGCTATACCAACATCTTCTCGAACGACACCAAATTTTACTTGACGATCAGGATCTAAATAATATATATCACCTAATCTTGCTAGTTTTTAAACTAGATGACTTATACGATCGCCCCGAACTAAATCCTCCTAGTCCAGCCAAATTAGCCAAGATCAAAACAGCAATGACCTCTTTGATGCCCGATTATAATTCTCTTGGGTTGCAGGCGATCGACTCAGTTTTTCGAGGGATGCAGGATGAGTCTCGATTGATAGGAAATCGCTGTTTGAGTTTAGAACACTATCTTAAAGTGAGTAGTCAGAGTATTGGCGCATCAATTATCATGACCTATCTAGTCAGTAAGATCAAGCTCGACCCCAGGATTTGGTATTCGGATATTATAGTCAAATTTAACTATCAAATAAATGTTTTGATTAGACTGGCGAATGATTATTTAGATATAGTAGCTCCAGATCGCTCCAGAAGTGTGGGCGAGATTCCTCAAGTTAAAGCTAGCTCTTTTTTTGCTAGTAAATCTCATTTCACAAGATTCTTGCTCTATAGATACATTGTTCATAAACTTCGTTACTGTTTTTACCAAGTTAAATACAGATACTTAAGACAGTCAAAACTTTCTCCCCACGCTGAGGAATACTGGCAGGCGATCGCCTGTTCGGAGTCAGTACTCGATTGGGCGGTTCAAGTTTATCTAATCGATCGCAATTCTTGTCAATGATTTTTTGAGCAATTGAAGCTATGCCTTATATCAGGTTCGGATGAACAGTTAAAATGAAGTAGGGAGTAGGAAGTAGGGAGTAGGGAGTAGGAAGTAGGGAGTAGGGAGTAGGGAGTAGGGAGTAGGAAGTAGGAAGTAGGAAGTAGGGAGTAGGGAGTAGGGAGTAGGAAGTAGGAAGTAGGGAGTAGTAAGCTGAAAATGTACTTACTTAATCTTACTAATATTTGCGATAATAAAAGTAGAACCTCTGCTCAACAGGAGGTAGTCATGAACAAAACTTGGAAACAAACGCAAAAGAAACTTTTCCAACAACGTCCGCCAAAATCTGTCTATAATCCTGCTAGGCAATTTAAACACCGAGATCGTGGCATTCATTCGGGAAGAATTAGCCCCAAATAAAGGCTGCAAATACCAGTCCACTCGTCCAAAATTCTAACAACCTCACAACATACTCAAGTTTGTTAGTTAATCTAAATCTTGGAACGTCATGAATAACGCGGTGCCGAAATAGCCCTCAATTTTCGCAGATTTGATCGACGGTATCGAGTTTGTCTAATGACCTTAATGAGATGAATTCCCCTGAGTCCTGTAGTCTCCCTGTTTAGCACCACATTTAGCTGTTCAACAGAACCTGATATGATTGGAGGTTTTATGACATATGCCACTTCTTTATTTTTAAATCGGCACAACAAAGTAGAAACTAGCTTGCTACTGCCCCTCCGCGACGTTGTTTTATTGCCAGGAACTACCCTACCAGTAGTAGCGGGTAAACCGCGATCGGTCGCCGTGGCAGAGTCGGCTACATCGACGGAAAATAAACAGCTAATTATCGCTACAGTTCGACCTGAAGCATTACAAAGAATCTCACAATTAGAAACCAGAAATAAAGCCAGCGATCGAGCTGAATCTCGACCTCCAGAAATTGACAGCCTGTCAGAAATTTACCCGATCGCAACTTTGGCAGTCATCCATAAAATGATGCCTTTACCGATGGGTCTGATTCAACTGATTGTTGAAGGTTTAGAACGAGTCGAGATTGTCAAGTTAGTCCAGACCGAGCCTACTTATGCCGTCAAGTTTAGGAAGCTCCCCGCTCTAAGCGTCCAAGATGCTTGGGCAAAAGGAGCAGACGAGCAAACGATCGAAGCTTTGACCCAGGCAATTAAGTCACTGTGGACAGAGGGAGCAGCGGTCAATCCCCACTTTCCCGAAGAACTGCTAGCAATTTTATTAAACACCGAAGAGCCTGCTCAATTAGCTTATCAAACTTCGGTATTGCTTCGACAAGATGTCACAACTAGCCAGGCACTCCTAGAAGAAAACAATTTAGAACAACTGTTACGTCAGATCCTGGCAGATTTACAGCATGAAATTGAAGTGCAAAAGCTGCGGGGAGAAATTTTAGGCGAAACCAAAAAAGAGATCGACCAACAGCAAAAAGAATTTTTCTTACGGGAGCAACTAAAAAAAATTCAGGAAGAATTAGGCGAAACCGATCCAGAACGCCAGGAAGTCGCCGAATTGCGATCGCGTCTGGCAGCAGCCAACTTACCAGAATTAGTCGAAAAACAAGTAAAACGGGAGCTAGACCGCTTAGAACGAGTTACTAGTGCCTCAGCAGAAGGGGGTGTAATTCGTACCTATCTAGACTGGTTGTTAGAAATGCCCTGGCATCAGCAGGTCGAAGATAATCTCGACCTCGAACGTGCCAAAAATGTGTTGAATGAAGATCATTATGGCTTAGATAAAATTAAAGAGCGGATCGTCGAACACTTGGCTACTTTTAAGCTAAAAAAACAAGCCCAGTTAGCATCGCCACCAGAATCGAGCAGTAAGACTCCTCGGTCATATACTGTAGGTACGGTAATCTGTTTTGCAGGACCTCCAGGAGTGGGTAAAACTAGTCTCGGTCAATCGATCGCCCGTACTTTGGGCAGACCTTTCGAGCGCATTAGTTTGGGAGGCTTAAGGGACGAAGCCGAACTGCGGGGTCATCGTCGCACCTACATTGGAGCAATGCCAGGTCGGATCGTACAGGCTTTACATCGAGCAGAAGTCAAAAATCCCGTGATTATGCTCGATGAACTGGATAAAGTCGGGATGGACTATCGTGGCGATCCTGCTTCGGTATTGTTAGAAGTTCTCGATCCGCAACAAAATCACAGTTTCCGCGATCTGTATTTGGATTTAGATTTTGATCTATCCCAAGTATTGTTTATCGGTACTGCCAACGATCTGTCCCATGTTCCTCCACCATTGCTAGATCGTCTAGAAATTATCGAACTGTCGGGTTACTCACCCCAGGAAAAAGCCAAAATTGCTCAAAAATATTTGCTTCCGCGACAGATTGCTAAAGCAGGTCTGCCTGACAATGCGGTGCAGCTAGTAGAATCGACGATTGAATTAATTATTGAATACTATACCCATGAAGCAGGAGTCAGAAAACTAGAGCAGCAGCTAGGAACTCTGTGTCGTAAAGTGGCAGTGCGCTATGCCTATGGGGAAACCGAGCCTCGGCAAATTCTCCCCGACCAAGTAGAAGAAATCTTGGGTGCCAGACAATTTCTTAAAGAAGAAATACGCCCTGAAAGCAAGCCTGGTGTTGCTACTGGTCTGGCTTGGACATTACAAGGTGGCGAAATCTTGTTTATTGAAGCAGTGCTGTTACCCCAAGGAGAAGATTTAACCTTAACAGGTCAACTGGGAGAAGTGATGCAAGAGTCGGCTGAAATTGCCCGTTCCTATCTCTGGTCGCAAGCAGAATCCTTAGGGATTGACCTGAGCGTTTTCAAAAATAATGGTTTACACGTTCACGTTCCCGCAGGCGCAATTCCTAAAGATGGCCCTTCGGCAGGAGTAACTATGGTGACGGCGATCGCTTCTTTGTTAATGCACCAGTCAGTCCGCAACGATACCGCGATGACAGGAGAAGTCAACCTCAGTGGAGAAGTGTTACCTATTGGGGGAGTGCGAGAAAAAGTCTTGGCTGCTCACCGCATCGGTATTAAGCGGGTATTGCTGCCTCGGCTCAATCAAAAAGACCTAGTGGACGTTCCCGAAGATGTGCGCCAACAACTAGAGTTTATCTTTTGCGATCGCATTGACCAAGTGTTAGCAAATGCTCTGGAAGTCGGGAGTAGGGAGTAGGGAGTAGGGAGTAGGAAGTTAGGGAAGTAAGAAGTTAGGGAAGTAAGAAGTAGGAAGTAGGAAGTAGGAAGTAGGGAGTCCTAAAGGATATATGTTTCCCTAATCCTAAAGGATACCGCTTCGCATAAGGGTACACTTCGTTAACGGTATCCCGTAGGGACAGCTTCGCCTATAGGGAGTAGGAGGTAGGAAGTTAGGGAGTTATAAATTATTGTGCCTACCTACCTGGACTTTGGAAATGCGATCAAGGAAATCGGCTAAAATAACTACATAGTAATGCTTGTACTTGAATTAGACCCAGAATTGCTCGTGAAAGAAATATCCCTCGAATCCTTGCCTCCATGTTTTGAAAAGTGGTGTCTTAAATTTGATGATTTATGGGAGAATAAAGGTAAGAAAACAGGGTTTCGTTAAAACTATCAAGAGAAAATTTTATCCAGGTATTGTTTTAATGGATGGAGGGTATGGGAATAATTCTAACTTTTTAAGAGAAGTTGAAAACCTGAAGCTGACTTATATAGGGGGGTTGGCTAAGAACCGTCTAGTTAAAGCTATCGATAAAAAAACAGGTAAAAAAGAACCAGAAAAAAGATTAGATGAAATAACATTATCTTTGCCTAAAAATAATTTTCAAGCAGTTAATATAGAACTTAATCAACCCAAAACCGTTTGGGTAACTACAATAAAAGTAGAAATTAGTGGACTTGAAGGAGAGAGAACAATTGCTATCGTCATGAATGCTAGTTCTCCAGAATCAGCTACTGAAATCGATTATCTAATCACTAATGAATCAGGTAGTCGAGTAACAGGAGAATGGATAGTTAAAACATTTTCAAATAGGAATTATATTGAAAAGTTTTATAGAGAAGCTAAAGGCTGGTTAGGCTTGAAAGAATACCAAATGCGAAAAAAAGAGCGTTTGCTTCGTCACTTTATTTTAGTTTTTACTGCTTATACATTTATTATTTATCAGCAGTTAATGGGCGGATTGAGAAAACGTTACGCTAACAAACCTTTAAGAACTTTTGCCGAAACTTTAGAAGCATTTTTAACAGGTATTTCCTATCGTTTTTTTTGCTGGTTACAAAACAATAAGGAAGTTTTTGTTGAACATAAAGCCGAGCGGGGCTTTGTTTGGGGCTAAAAACAGGTAAAAAGCTTTCTTTCTTTGGATTTTAACCTTTTACGAGCGCTTTTTTCCTAAAGTCCAGCTACTTAAGGTTTGCTCTGTTGATACATATAATACATAATTACCAAATGTGAGTTAATTAGAATGACTATAATTATTAACTCCGATGAATCCAGTTATCCCCACTCAAATATTGCTGAAGCCCAAGTTAAGCCAGCACCAAACCCAGATACGGCAATCTTATCTCCCGACTTGACCTGACCACTCCTAATCGCAGCATCGAGGGCAAGAGGAATTGATGCTGCCGAGGTATTGCCATGTTCGGCAATATTGCTCAAGATTTTTGCTGGAGGTATTCCGAGACGTTTTGCCACTGCGTCCATAATGCGATGATTGGCTTGATGGAGAAGTAACCAATCGAGATCCTCAGCAGTCAGGTTGGCATGAAACATAGTTTTTTCGATCGCCTCAGGAACTTGAGCTACTGCAAAACGATAAACTTCCTTACCGTTCATGGTTATGGGCTGATATGTACCCTGCTGGCTAACAATCCCGTCGATCAAAGCTCGTGAGTTGTGTTGATAATTGAGATTAAGACAGTGATTCTGACTTCCCCTACTATTCATTTGAAATCCTAGCAGGCGATCGCCGTTAGGGATTTGCTGACAGACAATTGCTCCAGCACCATCGCCAAACAGGACACAGCTGGAACGATCTGACCAGTCTAACCAGCGTGACAGCAGGTCTGCACCAATAACCAAGGTATTTTCATAGGTTCCAGTACGAACAAACTGAGCAGCGGTAATTAAGGCAAAGACGAACCCAGAACAAGCAGCAGTGAGGTCGAAAGCTACTGCGTTAGATGCGCCAATTAGCCCCTGAATTTTGCAGGCACTACCAAACAGGTCGTCGGGGGTAGAAGTCGCCAGAACAATTAAATGGATATCCTTGGGGGAAAGCCCTGCCATAGCGATCGCTTTTTTGGCAGCAACGGCAGATAGCTGACTGAGAGATTCAGCTGGTGAGGCGATATGACGCTGGCTCATTCCCGTTCTAGTATGAATCCATTCGTCTGATGTTTCCACCATTTGCGCTAAATGATGGTTGGTCAAGATTGCCTTTGGTACAGCCGAACCACATCCAGTAATAGCGATTCCTCCCCCCGTATTGTCCAATGTTTTACTCCGTTATTGATTACTTTAGTGTTTCACCAAGATGACAGAAAATTTATAGCTAACTAATGCGATTCTTCAAAAGCGCGAACCTGTGGCAGGGTTTTTCTCAGCCGTCCATCCTCCATGTGAATAATGCGATCGGCAATATCCAAAATACGATTGTCGTGAGTGACGATGAGGATTGTGCATCCGCACTGTTTGGCTAGCTGCTGCATCAGATTGACAACATCTCGACCCGTCTTACTATCCAATGCTGCGGTGGGTTCGTCTGCCAGAACCAGCTTAGGATCGCTGACCAAGGCACGGGCGATCGCTACCCGCTGTTTTTGTCCCCCCGAAAGATGTTCGGGAAGATAATGAATTCTCTCGCCCAATCCCACCGCTTCGAGTATGGCTTCAGATTTTTCTATAGCTTCGACGGGAGGAATGTTTTCGTGTAGCTCGATGGACATTTGCACATTTTGTCGGGCGGTCAAAAATGGTAGGAGGTTGTGTGCCTGAAAGATGTAGCCGATATAGCGACGTATTTTTACTAGCTGTGCCTCTGATGCTCCATTTAGCTCTTGTCCAGAGTTTTTCAGGCTGCCTGTCTGCACCGAGCGCAATCCACCAATCAACGATAGTAAAGTTGTTTTGCCCGACCCAGAAGGACCAGTCATAATCACCACCTCTCCACAGGCAAGTTCCAAATTAATATCAAACAACACCTGCTGACGGAGTGCTTCTTCCCCAAAATAATGATTTAAGTTATGGATTTCGATCATTGATTTCATAGTACGAGCCTAAAAAATATCTGCTGGATCTGCTGCTTGCAGTTTTCTCACGGCAGAAGCTCCAGAAACCAAACACATAGCAATAGTTCCAAACAACACTAACAGCGCACGATTAAAAGTCATGGCAAAAGGTAGAAGAGTCATGCTTTTGGCAAATTCATAGGCAATTATGGTGAGGAAAAATCCTGGGATATACCCTAAAACGGCAATAAAAAATGCCTGTTGAAAAATCATCGATAAGAGATAGCTGTGTTTATATCCCATAGCTTTGAGGGTGGCGTATTCGGCGAGATGTTCGGAAACATTGGTATAGAGAATCTGATAGACGACTACGACCCCGACCATAATTCCCAAACTTACTCCCAAGCTAAAAATAAAGCCGATCGCCGTACTGCTCTGCCAATAATTTTTTTCATAATCGATTAATTCTTGTTTAGAAAACACGAGAACGTCTTGGGGCAGATACCGCTCCAGTTTGGCTTTAAAAACGTCAACGTTCGTTCCTGGCTTCAATCTAATCAAACCCACATTAATTAAACCCTTGGGACGACTGCTAAAAATTCTGAGAAAATTGAGATGACTGGTAATTAAGTTGCCATCAGAGCCAAAAGATGTCCCCAAGGCAAACAAACCTACCACTTCTATGCGCCGATTAGAGCCTCGGCTTTCAATTTCTGTAGTGACGCTTCCTTTACGTTCAAATTCCGCGACAATTGGACCAAATTCCGAACGAGATTCTCGGTCGAAGAGGACGACATTAGGACGCTGTAATTTGGCTTGGTTTTCTCTCACGCCAGGATAATCAAAGATGTCATGGCGCAGATCGAAGCCATAGATAAAAATATTACGCCAATATTTTCTAGTGAGGGGATTTTTCCACTGACCCTGTTCGAGGTAGATCGGACTAACTAGCTCGACCTCTTCAAACGCTAGTGCCTGTCCTAAGCGACGTTCGGAAAAAACCCCCATAGCCACTAAAGCAGTAGAACGAGGACTGATTAGAAAACAATCTCCTTGCAAACCTTGGTAGAGACGAACCGAACTGTCATACAGGGCATCGCGAATGCCATATTGCATAAACACGATCACCACTGAAAACACTACCCCCAACAGG
Source organism: Pleurocapsales cyanobacterium LEGE 10410 (assembly GCA_015207195.1). Taxonomy (GTDB): domain Bacteria; phylum Cyanobacteriota; class Cyanobacteriia; order Cyanobacteriales; family Xenococcaceae; genus Waterburya. The sequence goes on along the minus strand of JADEXJ010000158.1, from coordinate 1,616 downwards.
GCGACCATTAAACGGACTTTTTGATATCGTAACTGTAACAAAGCTGTAGGAAGTTTTTGCAACATAAATTTTTCCTCAACAAATCAATCAGACTGGTCGGCTCGTTCGGAATGGGGACTGGAAGAAGTATCGATGATGGCGTTAACTCTTAAATTGGTTAACCCCTCTACTAGCTTGCTATCTTCGGGACTCAGGCGAATTTTGACTTCCACCACCCTGGCATCGGCATCAGCTACTGGGTCTGTACCGAGAACGTCTTGGGTGCCGATCAGCAAGCCAATTTCTTCCACTACCCCCTGTAGATTTTGTAAAATACCATCAGTTTTAATCGTTACTGTTTGACCCAGACGAACTCGACTGATATCGGTTTCATAAACTTCTGCCATGACGTACATCTGGTCTGTCTGACCGATTTCGGCAATTCCGCGATCGCTCATGACTTCTCCCGATTGGGTATGAACCTCCAGAATCATCCCGTCAATAGGCGATTTGACATAAGCCAAATCTAACTCTGCTTCCGCTCGTCGCACGTCTGCTTTTGCTGCCTCAAGTTCGGCGAGTGCCACCTCAACATCCACGGGACGAACTTCTGCCACCGCATCAAAAGTTCCTTGGGCTTCTTCGATTTGTTTTTGCACCGTCCCCACTGTCCGATTAAGATTGGCGCGAGCTTCGGCAATTTGTTCTTGATAGGTAGCTACAATTCGGTTGAGATTGGCTTGGGCTTCTTTGAGTCGTTTCCTAAGGGTTGTTTCTTGCAAGCAAAAATTATCTCGTTCTTGAGCCGATATTGCCCCATCTCGGTACAACATCTGATAACGACTACACTCGGTTTTAGCATTGTCTAACTCCGCTTTGATACGTTCAATGGTTGCTTCCTGCGCGCTTTTTTGCCCCTGTAACTGAGCTTCCAAATTGGCAATAGTTGCCCTTTGGGCTGCAATTTGTCCGTCCAGTTCGGCTTGAGTACCCTGAAATCTAGCTTCTGCTGCCCGAACATCCCCCGCCTTAGTGCCTGCTCTAATTTGTGCCAGGCGAGCTTTAGCAACTGTCACTTGCGCTTGAGCCTGTAGGAGAGCTGCCTGAAGACGGTCTCGATTGTCAAGAATGGCGATCGTTTGTCCAGCTTTTACCAGATCTCCCCGTTTGACCAGCAGTCGCTCAACCCGCGTTCCTTCCATCGAACTAGGAACAGAAAGTTGAATCGTCTCTCCCTTGGGTTCGATGTAACCCAAAGCTGCAACCGCATCAAGATCTAGGGTCTGATCTGTCGCAGCGAGGGGAGACTCGGAGTTTGCTAGCTGATAATTTAAAAAAAAGTAAGTATTAATAGCAGTGACTGCTACAGTAGCAGTGATGAAAAATGTTGACGTTTTATGCTTGATCGCTTTGAACAATAGCTGGCTTTTCATCCTAGTTTTGATTATCTTGCCTGGAGCAGTTTGCCTTAAGGCATATTTACTAATTATTAATTTGTTGTCTAATGCAACTATGAAAAATTGCAGTAATTCCTGTCAAACCTTTTAAAGTTGAATACTGGTGACGAATCGGGACGGTGGTGTAACTTTGACTCTTGAGCGAGAAATTTTTATATGCAGATATATACAATTCGTGAT
>JADEXJ010000016.1 GCA_015207195.1 Pleurocapsales cyanobacterium LEGE 10410 | reverse complement strand
TACTTCCTGACAATGCCCTTGATAATCCCGTGGCTGTTATCTGCCCAAATGAACTTATGATGTAGTCGCTATATAATTCCAAAAGCTTGATATCCATTTCAATATGATAGCTTTTGCGTAACGTCAGTTAATTAATTACAGTTTTCCCATGGTTAAAAATCCTCTGCACTGGATGGATCGAGGTGGTGAGTCTTCGGGTTTTCCTCCCGTGTTACAGGCTTTGGGCGCGCTGTCGGTTTTTGGCGGTGGGGTAGCAATCTTAGCGGGCTTTCTCACCCCTCTAGCTGGTTTGGGTTTGGCAGGAGCAATGTTGGTTGCTTTGGCTCTTCATCTCTCTCATGGGACTCCCTTTGTTAAATCCGCCCCCGATGCACCAGGAGAATCCTACGATACATCTCTCTTGTATTTAGCGATCGCTCTTCTATTCGTGTTTCTCGGTTCGGGAACATTATCCCTAGACTATTTACTTTTTGGCTAAAAAGCAGTATTTGGAAAATGTCAATCTCTAAAAAAACCATGAACCTAGCCAACTCTAATTCTTTCCCGATTAAAGCTACCCTGCTATTAACCAGTAGCCTAACGGTAATGTCAGGGGCGACAATTGCCCCCTCACTTCCCGCAATGCAGGAGTATTTTGCTACCGTACCAAATTCCGCGCTGCTGGTTCGTTTAGTATTGACTATTCCCGCCTTGTTTATTGCCATCGGGGGATTATTTGCAGGTCAATTAGTCGATCGCCTGGGGCGTAAATTTTTACTGATTGCTTCTACTGCACTATACGGACTAGCTGGTGCTTCGGGCTTGGTCTTAAATTCTTTGGGAACTATTTTAGTCGGTCGCGCTATCTTAGGTCTTGCTGTAGCGGGAATCATGACGGGAGTGACCACCCTAATTGCCGATTACTATACGGGTCAAACGCGAGCTAACTTTATGGGTTTGCAGGCTGCATTTATGGGGTTAGGAGGAGTAGTGTTTCTCTCTATTGGTGGCTTTATTGCCGATCTCAATTGGCGTTTTCCTTTTCTGATTTATCTTACCGCCTGGGCGATCTGTGGGGCGATCGTCATGACTCTATACGAACCAAAACTTGAGGTAAGCGATCGCGGTGAATCATCTTCTGCTACTAAGCCGAGGATGCCTATGGGCGTATTGGCAATGATTTATGGCGTAGCCTTATTTTATATGCTGGCTTTTTACTTAATTCCAGTACAGCTACCCTTCTATCTGCAAAATCTCGATAACTCTAGTGCTGCTGCATCTGGTTTAGCGATCGCAGCTTCTACTTTAGCTAGTTCAATTGCTTCTCTTAGATATGGCTTTGTTAAAGAGCGAATGGGATTTGTCAGTATTGTGGTAATTGCTTTTGCTATTGCAGCAGTAGGCTATTTTATTATGGGCATTGCTGGTAGCTACAACCTGGTTTTAATCGGTCTGATTATTGCTGGTTTGGGTTTTGGTTTGTTAATGCCCAATCTTAATGTTTGGCTGTCTAGTATTATTCCCGATAGCTTGAGAGGTCGAGCTTTAGGCGGTTTAACTACGTTCTTTTTCTTGGGTCAGTTTTTGTCTCCCATTGCTTCTCAACCCATTACTAATGCAGTTGGTTTAGATCGAACTTATATTTTTACGGGCATGGCTTTGTTAGTAGTGGCGATCGCCTTTCTTGCTCTGAGAAAACCAATTAAGTCTTTCTGTCAAAGCTGTTAAAGTTTCTTGAAGCGGAAAATACTTTAATCAAAAAAGGATGTCTGCTAAGCTATAGTTTCTGAAATATTAAGCAGCCTGCTTGCATCAAACTTACCTGCGTTCATCTGTGCGACACGAAGTTAGTCCTTTAGGGGACAATCCCCACCATCCCCAACATCAAGCTGACTCTTCCGTTCGACCATTTCTCAAGTGGGCTGGAGGAAAAAGACAACTCTTACCTACGATCCAAAAATATTTACCCGCTGAATACACAGAATACTACGAACCCTTCGTCGGGGCGGGGGCGGTGCTATTTTCGCTACAGCCAAACAAAAGCACGATTAACGATACCAACAGCGAACTAATTAATTGCTATCGGGTAATTAAAGAGCAGCCAGAAGAATTACTTACTTTATGCCAGCAGCATCAAGCAAACAACTCCAAAGAATATTACTACAAACTACGAGAACAAGATCGTCAAGCCGACTTTAAAAATCGTACTCCTATAGAAAGAGCAGCTAGAATTATTTATCTCAACAAAACCTGTTTTAATGGTCTGTTTCGGGTTAATAGTAGTGGTCAGTTTAACGTTCCCTACGGCAAATATAAAAATCCTGTCATAGCAGATCCTGCGGTAATCAAAGCAATCAGTACTTATCTAAATCGAGCTGGAGTACGCATTCTTAACGGTGACTTTGAACAGGCAGTAGCTACAGCAAACCAGGGCGCATTGATCTACTTCGATCCCCCATACCATCCCCTTTCCGATACTTCATCGTTCACTGGTTACAGTATGAATGGCTTTGGCGAAGCCGAACAAATCAGACTAAAAGAAGCTTGCGATCGCCTTACAGATCGGGGCGCTCAGGTGTTAGTTAGCAATTCGGCAGCACCGTTTATTAAATCTTTGTATGACGATCCGCGCTATGAAATAGTAGAAGTAAAAGCTACTAGAGCAATTAATGTAGTAAGTTCCAAACGAGGAAAGATCGAGGAACTATTGATTCACAACAAATACAATCTTAAAAAGATTACCCGTAATAAAAAACAGAATTAAGATAACGCGATCGGTGTCAGGATCGAGATAGGTAATGTTGCTAAACTTTAAACTAAAAGATTATCTAAGCAATAACATGAGGCAAGCTTGAATGAATACTGTGGTGCTGAATCTAGAACCGATCGCTCGTTTGACCGACGAACAATTTTATCAATTGTGTATTGCCAATCGGGATCTCAGCTTGGAAATGAATGCAGCGGGAGAGTTAATCATCGTGCCACCAGTGGGAGGAGAAAGCGGTAACCGAGAAGCGGATCTAATTACCGACTTAAATATTTGGAATCGTCAAACTAAACTGGGTAAAGTTTTTAGTTCTTCTACCATTTTTATACTTCCTAATAAAAATGCCGAAGTAGAAATTTATCGATCGCAACAACCTGTAGAAATTGTAGCAATGCCAGCAACTATTTCGGGTGAAGCTGTTTTACCTGGCTTTGAGTTGCAGGTATAGTTGAATCAGACATCAGCCCATTTACGTAGCAGGTTGGCAATACTTTTAGAAACTAGGTCAAATTCGGCAGTCTTACCCGATTTGGCAAAGATCGCCCGACGAGCCGTTTCCAGATCGAAGAGAATTTCGCGATCGCTCCCATCCCGAATCACGCTTTGTACCCAGCCAACAACAACCAATCTCGTTCCTTTGGTTACAGGATTGACGCGGTGTAGAGTAGTAGAAGGATAGACAATTGCCGAACCAGCTTCTAGTTTATAGCTTTGTTCTGACTGTACCCCTTCAATGACTAATTCCCCACCTTGATAGTCTTGGGGAGAATTGAGAAACAGGGTAAAAGACACGTCTGAGCGATATAAACCTGAACTGCCACCCATCAGCGCGTTATCGACATGGGTATCATAAGACATCCCTACGTCATATCGGCTAAACAGTAGTGAATGGATCGACTTAGGACGGATGGCTGACTGAAATAGAGCATTTTTGTTTAAGGCAGCGCGTATTTTAGACTTAAGCTCTGTTTGGGACGTTCCTGCTTTTAGTTGCTGATTGTTTTTAACTAACTTAGCGTGCCAACCTGCCGTAAGTTTTCCATCGACGAATTCTGCTCGTGCTAAAACTTTTTTAATTTCGGTTATTTCATCGGGGGAAAGTATTTGATTGATTGAGAAAATCATGTTATGGCGATTTTTGTTTTGATAAAGTACGGTTTGCTTACATAGATTATTGGTTTTAATGTTGTCCCCTAAAGGACTCCTAAAGGATATATGTTTACGGTATCCCGTAGGGACCGCTTCGCATATAGCTCCGCCCTAAAGGATTAGCTCCTTACGTCGCGTCCGTCGCACAGATGAACACAGATGAACACAGATGAACGCAGATAATTTATTGGTTTATTAACTACTTCTAGGTTTTTTGATAAGTATTAGGTAGTGTTTGACCTGGATTTTAAAATTTATCCTAGCGCGCCACTGTATTGGCAAAAAGATTGACTTAAGAAATAACGTTTTCAATAATTTCTGCTGCTTTGGTCACGCCTCCTGCTTGTGCGATTTTTGTTTTAAACTTCAGGGCATTTTGGCGGTATTGGGGTTGGTATAGAACTTGGGCGATCGCTGTTTTTAATGCGTCTATGGTGCAGTTATCGAGGTTGGCTACTTCACCCGTTTTTGTCCAGGCGATACGAGCTGCTACTGCTGGCTGATCGTTGGTGATGGGAATGGCTACCATCGGTACGCCGTTACTCAGACATTCTAAAGTTGTGTTCATTCCTGCGTGGGTAATACAGAGACTGGCGCGTTTGAGTAGATCTAGTTGTGGTGCTGCTTTGACTACAATTGGCTTGCCAGGAACATAACCCAATTCTTCTGGTTCAGATGCGCCACCGAGGGAAATAACTAGCTGAACGTCTAAACCGAGACAGGCATAGGCGATTTGAATAAAAACCCAGATCAGTTTGTTTTGGATTGTGCCTAAAGAGGCGTAAATAAGTGGTTTATCGGTTAGTTTCTCCCAAGGAAAAGGTATTGCGGTGCGGGCAGCATTATTGACTAACGGTCCTACAAAGTGAAAGTAATCTGGTAATTCTTGTCTGGAAAACTCAAAAGATCGTGGCTGTTGGCTAATAATAGCTTTTTTTGACCAGATATTTAGCTTATTGCTAAGATCTATCGGTTCTAAATTCCATTTTCTCCGATATTCACTAATTAGTAGTTTGACGGGCGTACCTGCTAACTCTAATAAGCTATTGCCAATTTGGTTGCGGAGTTGACCCAGCCAGGAAGGATCGTAATCCCAGCCAGTTAAAGCAGGGGGAACAGTGGGTTCGGGATTGAACAACAGGGCATTACAAACAGTTATAAAAGGCAGGTTTAAATATTCGGCAATAGTCGAACCTTCAAATAAAGCCTGGTCGATTAATAAAGCTTCAACACCCGATCGCCTACAGGCTTGAGGAACTTCCTGCAACACTACTTCTGTTCCCTAGTAGTAAGTAGTAAGTAATAAGTAGTAAGTAGTAAGTTTCCTACTTACCTTCGCATTTCTACCTAATTATTACTAAATATGTAATGTTTACTTACTAAATTCGATTTGAGAAACCAAACCATATACCTCCGAAGGTTCTAAAACTGGTGTTGCTGGTGGTTCGATACTTGGCCAGGCGGTTTTTAGTTCTTCCAAACTTTCAGTAATGGTTTGATGAGCTTCGGGGTCTGACTGGCTTTTTTGTTCGGCAACGGTTTGATATAAGTCTTCGGCATATAGCACAAATCCCCGTGAATCCTGATATTCGACTGCTTCGACAAATTGACCGTTAGCGATCGCAGCTTCGTATTCAGTAGCAGCATTTTTCAGCATCTCGACCATGACATTGATGACAAACTCTGGAGAGTTACGTTGCTCTTCGGGAATAACCGCGATCGCTTCATCAATCGAGGCAACAGATTCATTTAATAAACTCTGCATCTCAGGGGACTCTGGTGCGCTTTTTGCCAAATCCTGTAGCTGATTTAGAGTCGGCTTAAAATCTTCTACACCTTTTTCTGGTAACACGGGTTCGATATCGCTGTAGAGTTCGTCCACGGGATGAGCAATATGAGGTTCGGCTTGTTCGTAGTCTCCGAGGGCGATTAGTTCCTCAGCAGCAATTAAATGACCCCTCATCAAACCTAAAACCGTCATGTAGTCTACGTCAGGATCGCCAGTGGAAACAGCACCTTCGCCACCTTCACCACCTTCGCCACCTTCACCACCTTCGCCACCTTCACCGCCTTCACCGCCTTCACCGCCTTCGCCACCTTCACCGCCTTCACCGCCTTCACCACCTTCGCCACCTTCACCGCCTTCAGCACCTTGAGCTAATAACAGTTGTTCGGAAGTAAATTCTTCTAACATTTCATCTGTTTCATAAGCATCGACGGGCAGTTGAGTTCCTACGGTGGTTGCAAATCCTAAAGCTAAAAATAATTCTATTGTTTTGATCCGAGTAGACATAAAGCTATTGTTGGTATTTATTCTTATTTGTTCTGAAGTAGTAATTTACTATTGTTGAGAAACTAAGTCAATAACTTTAACTATTAGTAATTTCTATCTAAAAATGTACACAATTATGCTTCTTGAGGAATCACGTCAAAATATCCCATGCAGCCATGTTCGGCAATATAGTCTTGATGGGGATGAAACATATATTGACCAGGATATTTGTAGGCAAACTCTAAGATGTGACGTTCGGCGGTTCCCATCGTAATGACATCAGTTTCCTCATGGGGTTCTAAACTACGACCAGTAGGATAGATCTGAAACATATTGGCGTGGATATGAAAAGTGACAGCAGGGTCAAACTCAATCATATTCAGCACATAGAGGCGAATTAGTTGGTTTTGATAGATGGGAATAGGGCGATCGCGATAATAATTGGGAATACCATTAAACGCGTACAGTTCATTCTTACCATCGCTATCTAGATCGTAAGCACCCATCACCAGCACCATTTCATCTGCTGGGGGACGACCTTCGAGAGGATCGACGATAAACAAGCCATACAGTCCCTTACCTACATGGCGAGTTACAGGGGCGACATGACAATGATAGGGATGAACGCCATAGGGTTCGGCATCAAACTCGTACACAAAGGTTTTGCCCCGACGTACCGATTTAACTCCGTCCATCTCGACGGGATGAGTTCCGTGGAAGTGCAAACTATGAGAATGTCCGTCTTCGTTGTGGAAAATAATACGGACGCGATCGCCTTGGGTTGCTCTGAAGGTTGGGGCGGGGACGCGATCGTTCAAATTCCAGCTAATAAAGGTAATAGCACGGTTTAGCTGTATTGGCGTACTGTGGGCGAACACCTCAAACTCGCGCACGGTTCGCCCGTCTTCTTGCTTGAGAGTACCATAATCAAAATCTCGCAAAATCGACATGGGATTGAAGCTCAAGTCCAAATCGTTGTCTTGTGGTACGGGAGGAACTTTAACTAAGCTAGTAGCCTCAGACCTAGGAGCATTAAGCTTTAGACCTACTAAAGTGATTCCCCCTGCTAGTAAACCCCATTGGATAAACTGACGACGAGTTTTAAATCTTGTCAAATTAAAAAGTTCTGACATCAGAAATTATATCTATAACCTAAATAAAATAATTGCATATTTTTACTAATAAGAAAAATTATTTAATTAATAATACTGGTTTCAAATAAGGTCATCTCCTATAGCTCTCACTGCAAACTCCGAACTCATATCGATTTAAGTATATTTTCTATTAGACTAATTACTATATTGGGAGTAAATTAGACTCGGTTCGGGTGAAGCAGCACTATTTTGGGAGCAGTAAATAACAGTGGGCTTTTTTAAACGTTTTAATCTTTCGCGGGACATGGGTATCGATCTGGGTACTGCCAATACACTAATCTATGTATCTGGTAAAGGAATTGTCCTAGAAGAACCTTCGGTAGTAGCGATCGATCGCCAAACAGAAATGCCTAGAGCATTCGGTAAAGAAGCAAAATTATTGTTGGGACGCGCTCCTGAAAATATTGAGGCTTTACGCCCCCTCAAAGATGGGGTAATTGCTGATTTTGACGCGACAGAAGCAATGATCCATGAATTTGTTAAACGAGCTTTTGAGGGCAATCCCTTAGTTCATCCTCGCATGGTGATTGGGATTCCTAGCGGTGTAACTAAGCTAGAACGCCGTGCAGTAATTGAAGCAGCATCTAATGCAGGCGCGAGGGAAGTCGATCTGATTGAAGAACCCCTAGCAGCAGCTATTGGTGCAGGTTTACCGATTGCCGAAGCTACGGGAAACATGATTGTGGACATCGGTGGTGGCACAACTGAAGTGGCAGTAATTAGCTCTCAAGGCAAAGTAATTAGCGAATCAATCCGCATTGCAGGGGACGAGTTGACCCAGGCGATTGTCAACCAAATTAAACGAGAACACAAGCTGGCTATTGGTGAAAATACTGCCGAAAGCATTAAATTTAGATTAGGTTCGGCTTATCCTGTTGACACCAACGATCGCACCATGGAAGTCCGAGGGTTACATCTATTATCGGGATTGCCCCGCACCGTTGAAGTTAGCGAAGCAGAAATTCGTGACTGTTTCCAAGAATCGGTCAACAATATTATCGATACAATCAGACGTACCTTAGAACAAACTCCCCCCGATTTGGCTGCTGATATTATCGATCGCGGAATTATGTTAGCAGGAGGAGGTGCTTTGTTAAGGGGACTAGATGCTCTGGTTAGTCACGAAACGGGGATCGTTACTCATATTGCAGCAGAACCTCTAAAATGCGTGGTATTGGGAACGGGAAGAGTTTTGGAAGACCCAGCCTTAGATCGAGTTTTTAGCGATCGCACCGTACTTGATTAGAAAGGTTCTAGGCTCCAACTTGCTTAAATTTATATTACACACAAAAAATGAGTCGCTGGTGGGATAAATATGGTTTTCGGCTAATAACAGTGGTTCTTGCTTTAACTTTGGCATTGTGGGTAAAGCAAACTCAAGCAGCATTCTTATCAGAGATCTATTACTTTATTGTTAGCCCGTTTGAATCTCAACAACAGATTACCCTAGAAGAGCGTTTGACTAATGCGCGTATTTTAGAACTAGAGCAGCGCGTAATTGAATTAGAACAGCAAAACCAGCAGCTCAAACAGCTTTTAAACTATCAGGAAGCTCAACCAGCTAAAAACATAACCGCTTCTGTAATTGGGCGAAGTCGCGATCGCTGGTGGAGTAAAATTATTCTGGGGAAAGGTAGTCAGGAAAATATTCAACCTGGATATGTAGTAGTGGGTATCGGTGGCTTGGTTGGTCGAGTTGTCCAAGTTACTCCCCATACCAGTCAAGTATTATTGATTAGTGATACTACCAACCGAGTTGGCGCAGTTTTGAGTCGAAATCGTCAGCTTGGTTATATTAAGGGCAATGGCTCATCTACAGTAGTAATGCGCTTTTTTGATCGAGTTACCGATATTAAGCCTGGAGACAAAGTTGTCACCTCGACTCTTAGTAAACTATATCCCCCTGGTTTACCTCTTGGTCAAGTAATTCCAGGGGAAAATATGGATGACACTCTGGAAGTCAAGGTCGAACTAACCGCTCCTGTTGAAATACTAGAATGGGTTACGGTGCTGCCTTTTGCACCAAAAATAAACTAACGACCATAATTAATGCCCAAGAAAAACCAAATACAGACAAATATCCTCAAGATCATCAATGCTCTATTCCTTGCAGCTTCTGTAGCTGTTTGTTCGATTTTGATGTTGCTAGATCTTCCAGGAGTAGAGTTATTAGAAACCAATCCCAACTGGCTATTAATTTGGGTAGTTGCCTGGAGCATTAAAAGGACTATTTGGCAAGGAGCGATCGCAGGCTTGGCTATTGGCTGGATTTACGACGGCATAGTAGTTAGTTCTCCTTCCCACGTACTTAGTTTTGTGGTGGTAGGCATATTTACCTCTGCTTTGCAAAAGCAAAAGTACCTTGGGGAAGATTTTATTTCTGTAGCGTTTGTGGTCTTTTTCATGACGGTCTTGACCGAAACTATTTTCGCCTGGCAATATACGATACAGTATTCTTTAACTATCCCCGAAGCGATCGAGAAATATCAGCAAATAACTATTATTTCGGCAATTATTACTAGCCTTTGGAGTCCAGCTTTTTATTATCCGTTTAATTTGTGGGACGAAAAAATAAGACTACGAATCTCTAAAGTTCGGAGTTAGAAGTTAATAATAGTCACCTAGCCTTAACAATCGCCCCTATCTTTTCCCTCTTCTTTATTTTCCAAAGTAACAAATGAGGTTAAATGGGACTTCTCAGACAACCCCTTATTTTAAAACTCCGACTCCCTACTTCCTACTTCTGAGACAGTTGCGTTGGGCGGGTTCCCCGACTTGAGCAAACTGTCGAACCCGAAGGGCTACTTCCTACTCCCTACTTCCTACTTCCTACTTCCTACTCCCTACTTCCGTTTTAACTGTTCATCCAAACCTGATATTAGTTGTAGGCGATTGAATTTTATGACAATTTTATGACAACCGTAGAGCAATTTATTACCAGGTTACGTCAGCAGGTTCAACTAGATATACAGCATAGTTGGCATGACGTTACTCTATTAAACTTAATCAACATTAATAGTAAGTTAGCCAAAATTAACCTCGATCGCTGTTCAACCGCCTCGGTTAACGACAAAGGATATATTGTGTTTCCCCAAGGAAGACAGGTAAAGTGGTTGGCACAAAAGATTACTATCCCCCAAACACTACAGGGCTATTCGGTGTCTGGATTGAGTTTGCGCTTGGTCTTAACTTGGTGGGCGCAAGATGCTCAAATATTTATTAACGGAGAGTTGATACAGCAGGGGGATTTGTTTGATTCTTCGGCACGGGTACTGATTACCGAGAATGCTCGATCGCCACAAGAATATCTGATTACTATCTGCCTGGTTAGTCCCCATCATGATATCGGCGCGTTGATGCGATCGCATTTAATTTACGAACAACAAAATTCGACCGATCTCGATCCTGGTTTAGTAGCCGATGAGCTTGCTGTCTTACATAAATACATCTCTCAGTTTGAACCCGAACACTTAGATATATTAGCCACTGAGTTAGATAATTTTAGCTGGCATAATTTGGGAGATGCCGACGGGTTTGAATCCGATTTGGCAAAATTGCGATCGCGCCTGTTACCCCTGGCACAAAATATTAAACAGCGTTGTTTTAATTTACTGGGACACGCTCACCTAGATATGGCTTGGCTTTGGACTACCGAAGAAACCTACGAAGTAGCCGAGCGTACTTTTAAATCTGTCCTCAGTTTACAGCAGGACTTTCCCGATCTGACTTTCGGTCATACCAGCCCCGCCCTATATCAGTGGCTCGAAAAAAACCGCCCTCAACTGTTTACCGAAATTAAACAGGCAGTCGAGTTAAATAAATGGGAAATACTAGGGGGAATGTGGATCGAACCCGAAACCAACCTAGTTGGGGGAGAGTCGCTGATACGGCAATTGCTTTATGGACAGCAATACTATCAAAGCAAATTTGGTCAGATTACTCCAGTCGCTTGGCTACCCGATAGCTTTGGCTTTACTTGGCAACTCCCCCAGATTATGCAGCAGTGTGGAATTGAATATTTTGTTACGGGCAAGCTGCACTGGAATGATACTACTAAGTTTCCCTTTGGCTGTTTTTGGTGGGAGTCTCCCGACGGTACGCAGTTGCTGACGCTAATGTCTCCCCCCAACGTAACGGGGGTAATGGATACTAATCCGATGACGATGACCGATTATGCGATCGATTGGGAAACTCAAACGGGTTTGCAGGAAATCTTTTGGCTACCAGGAGTTGGCGATCATGGTGGTGGTCCAACTAGGGATATGTTGGAAGTGGCACAGAAATGGCAGCACTCGCCGTTTTTTCCTGATATTAGGTTTTCTACTGCCAGTGATTATTTAAAAAGGATATCTGGTTGCAATAATCATCATGTAAACAACTCCCCATCTCCCCATGACGCGCCAGCTTATCCTTTAGGACTCCCCATCTCTCCATCCCCCGTCTGGAAGGATGAACTGTACCTAGAGCTACATCGCGGTTCATATACTGCCCACGGAGATCAGAAGCAATATAACCGCTATTGTGAAAGATTACTTTATCAGGGGGAGTTGTGGTTAACTTTAGCAACTTTGCTTTGTGGAGACGAGTTCGTTAGCCAGCCACTATTTCCCAATGTAAGTAGAGTATCTGAAAAAGGAGGTCTTTGTCAAGGGCAACAGCTAATTGAAGTCGCCTGGAAAAAAGTCTTGTTCAATCAGTTTCACGATATCTTACCTGGAACCTCGATCGCCGAAGTATTTACGGAAGCTAATCGGGATTGGGAAGCTGCTATCGAGATTGGAGAGAAGGTTTTACGGTTTGCCACAGAAGCGATCGCCTCAAGTATAGAGTTACCCGCACCACCACAACCCGATGCTCGACCTGTGGTCTTATTCAATTCTTTAAACTGGCAGCGATCGGCAATAGTAACCGTTGGCGATCGGGGAAAGTACGATCGAGTTTGCGATCTTCAGGGTAAGGCGATCGCTTGTCAGATTGACTCAGGGCAACTACATTTTTCAGCGACAATTCCCAGCGTGGGCTATTGTGTTTACTGGCTAGTTTCAGATCAAGAGAATGTTTTAAATAGCAGTGTCGAAAAACAGGACTTTGTTTTAGAAAATGAATATTTAACAGTAAGCATTAATTCTCTTACGGGAGATTTAGATAGTATCTACGACCGAAAAAATGACCGAGAAATATTATCGGGGGCGGGAAACCAACTCCAGGCTTTTACAGACAAAGGACAATATTGGGATGCTTGGAATATCGATCCCGAATACGAACAAAAGCAGTTAGAAGTTCCCCGACTTCAAGCGATCGCCTGGATGGAACATGGAGAACTAAGGCAAAGAATTAGAGTAACTAAGCAGCTAAATAAATCTCAGTTTGTTCAAGACTATATTTTAGAAAACAGTTCGCCAATTTTAAAAATAGCCAATACCGTAGATTGGCAGGAAACTCAGGTAATGGTCAAGGTAGCATTCCCTTTAAAGCTCAACAGCGATCGCGTCAGCTATGAAATACCCTGTGGAGTAATCGAGAGAACTACCAAGCCCCAGACAGAAGAAGCAAGAGCGAAGTGGGAAGTCTCTGGATTAAATTGGGCTGACTTGACCGACAATAATGGGGAATATGGCGTAAGTTTGCTCAATGATTGCAAGTATGGTTACGATGCTCAAAGCGATCGGCTGAGGTTGACCTTGCTGCGTTCGCCTTTATGGCCAGATCCCCAAAGCGATCGGGGAATTCATCACTTCACCTATGCTATTTATCCTCACCTCAATAGCTGGCAAGAGGCTCTAACCGTGCAAAAAGCCTACGAGTTAAACACCCAGATTCCAACGGTAGCAATTGAGCGACGGCAGCCACAAGAGGGCAGTCAACTACCGCCGATTAGCGAATTGTTGAACTTATCGGCAGCTAATTTAATTCTGACGGCGTTAAAAATGTCAGAAAACCGTGAATTAATTTTACGCTGTTACGAAGCCCATGGCAGGGAAGCTATTTTCCAGCTTAAAAGCGATCTAAATCTACAGCCAGATCGACTGTTAGATTGTTTGGAAAGAATTACAGCTCGAAAAATCAACCAGGGCGATCAGATCGAACCCTATAAAATTATTACTTTGACTTGTACTCAAAAAATCAAAATTTAGTCAAATGATCGGTAATTTCCCTGAATATTTTTTATTAAGTGCTATGTTATCGTGATGCAGTCAGAAGATAATCCGTTAATTTACGGCAGAGTTATCTCTGAAGGCAAGTAAACCAAGCTATAGGCTATAGGCTATAGGTTACTAAAAAGCTCGACTGATTTATATTTGAAACAACCAGAATAACCTGTATCTTGCGGACGCTAACTCACCAAATCTAGGTGAAATAGTTGCCCAATCCAAGGTTGTTATGTTCTCTAAGAATCTTTGAGCCTTTAAGCCCTCAAGCCAAGAAGTCAAAAGCTTTAACCAAAAGTCATGGAATAAGCCTCATGGATGTTATTCAAACAACAATCCCCGATGTTTTGATTATTGAACCCAAAGTATTTGGTGACGATCGTGGCTTTTTTATGGAAAGCTTCAATGACAAAACTTTTCAAGAGAAAACTGGTGTTGCTACACATTTTGTTCAAGATAATCACTCTCGTTCTGCCAAGAATGTTTTGCGAGGTTTACATTATCAAACAAAGCAAACTCAAGGGAAATTAGTTCGTGTCGTCTTGGGAGAAGTCTATGATGTTGCGGTAGATATCCGTAAAAGTTCTCCTACTTTTGGACAGTGGACTGGTTGTCTATTGAGCGAGACAAATAAACGCCAATTTTGGGTTCCTCCTGGGTTTGCCCATGGGTTTGTGGTATTGTCCGCTACGGCAGATTTTTTATATAAAACAACCGATTATTACGCACCAGAGTACGAACGTTCTATTTTATGGAACGATCCACAACTAAATATAGACTGGAAAATAACAGAAAAACCAGTTTTATCAGCTAAAGACAAAGCAGGAGTACCTCTAGAACAAGCCGAGGTGTTTGCATGAATCAAAAAATATTACTCACGGGAATTACAGGACAGGTAGGACAAGAGTTACAGCAAACCTTAACTACCCTAGGAGAAGTTATCGGTGTTGGTCGTCAGGAATTAGATTTGAGCCAGCCAGCAGAAATTCGACGGCGGATTGCAGAGATTAAGCCTAATATAATAGTTAATGCTGCTGCCTATACTGCTGTAGACAAGTCGGAAAACGAACCAGAGATGGCAATGGCGATTAACGCCCAGGCACCAACAGCGATCGCCCAGGCTGCGGAAGAGATAGGTGCAACCCTGCTGCATATTTCAACCGACTATGTGTTTAACGGTCAAAATCATACTCCCTACTTAGAGACAGACCCCACCGCTCCTTTAGGAGTATACGGTCAATCGAAGCTACTGGGTGAAGCAGGAGTCCAAGATAATTGTGATCGCCATATTATTCTCCGCACCGCCTGGGTATATGGTTCGCGGGGACATGGTAACTTTGTCAAAACTATGTTGAAACTGGGTGCAGCCAAAGAAGAATTAAGGGTGGTTGCCGATCAGATAGGTAGCCCTACTTGGTCTTATGACATTGCGGTATTTATCACTCAACTATTAGCGAAATCTTTAAACGATCCTAGGATCAAAGGAATTTATCACTTTACTAATAGCGGGGTGGCAAGCTGGTATGACCTAGCAGTAGCTACTTTTGCCGAAGCTAGACAGGTAGGCTTTCCTTTAAAAATTAAACGAGTTTTACCGATCGCCACCGACGATTTTCCTACCCTCACCCAACGTCCTGCTTATTCAGTCTTATCCAAGGCAAAGATCGTAGCAACCCTAGAAGATTACCCCCCTTACTGGCGTGAATCTCTAAGAACGATGTTAAGCGAGTGGCATTCCATTTCAATCAAGGATGAAAAAAAGCTGCACAAGCTCATAAGTAACAACCAACAACAGCTATCAAGAAAACAATGAAAGCAATTATTCTCTCTGGTGGTAAAGGTACAAGATTGCGTCCCCTAACTTATACAGGAGCAAAGCAATTAGTTCCTGTGGCAAACAAGCCAATTCTTTGGTATGGGATCGAATCGATTGTGGCTGCGGGAATTACCGAAATTGGGATTATTATCAGCCCCGAAACGGGTGGAGAAGTACAGGCAAAAACGGGCAATGGCGATCGCTTTGGCGCAAATATTACCTACATTAAACAAGATGAACCTTTAGGACTGGCTCATGCGGTTAAGATAGCTCAACCCTTTTTAGGCGATTCTCCTTTTGTGATGTATTTAGGAGATAACCTGGTACAAAGCGAACTCGACCTATTCTTAGATAAGTTTAAATCTAAACAGTTAGATGCTCTAACTCTGCTTTGTGAAGTAGCAAACCCCAGTGCTTTTGGGGTGGCAAAGGTAGATGAGACAGGCAAGGTGTTGCAGCTAATTGAAAAGCCTAAAGATCCTCCGTCTAATTTGGCTTTAGTCGGGGTTTATCTGTTTTCTCCTGTAATTCACCAGGCGATCGCCAATATTCAGCCTTCTGCTAGGGGAGAACTAGAAATTACCGATGCAATCCAGTATCTAATCGACCAGCAGCAAAGCGTAGCATCCTTTAAGCTACAGGGATGGTGGTTGGATACGGGGAAAAAAGACGACCTGTTGGCAGCTAATCAAATTATCTTAGATACCTGCTTGGAGTTAACCATTGAAGGCTCGGTAGATAGTGAAAGCAAACTCAGCGGTCGGGTTCACATCGAAGAAGGCTCACAAATTATCAATTCCATGATTCGCGGTCCTGTCACTATTGGCAAAAACTGTAAAATCCAGAACTGCTTTATCGGTCCTTACAGCAGCATTGCGGATGATACAACCCTGATCGATATTGATATCGAACATAGCGTAATTCTCAAAGGCGCAACCTTGGAAGGAATTAGCTCTCGCATTGTCGATAGTTTGGTAGGAGAAAGAGCGCATTTGAAAGTTGCACCCCAACGACCCAAAGCCTTGCGGTTTATGATCGGTGATGATTCTAAGATCGAATTAACGTAATTATAGGCGAAAGGTTTTTTGTTCCAATGAACTGACACGCCTTAAATGTTGCATTAGAAGAGTCCACAGATAAACACAGATGAACACAGATAATTTATTGGCTCACCAACGAATGATTGGATTTTTGATATGTGGTCGATAATTTTTGTTCTTTGCAATAGTTTATTGCACTATATTCGGCTGTGTTAGTCCACTACAAAGAATTGTTCGTACAGAAATAATAGAAAATTTTACTTTTATGCAACAAGATAGTAATAGAACACCCCGTCGGATACTGATTACAGGAGGAGCGGGCTTTATTGGCTCGAACTTCGTCCATCATTGGTGTAATAGTTATCCAGGCGATCGCGTGGTAGTCTTAGATGCCCTCACCTATGCGGGAAATCAGCAAAATTTGGCTAGTTTGACGGGCAATCCCGATTTGGAGTTTGTTCGGGGAGATATCTGCGATCGCACCTTGGTCGATAAGCTGTTAGAAACAGAAAACATCGATACTGTGGCTCACTTTGCTGCCGAATCTCATGTAGACCGTTCCATTTTAGGACCTGGGGCATTCGTGCAGACTAACGTAGTGGGAACCTTTACCCTACTAGAAGCTTTCCGTCAGTGTTGGAACAAACGGCAACAGCCTCAAAGCGATCGCTTTTTACACGTCTCTACCGATGAAGTCTATGGCAGCTTGGAACAAGATGACCCTGCCTTTACCGAAACTACTCCCTATACACCTAACAGTCCCTACTCTGCATCTAAAGCAGGCAGCGATCACCTAGCGCGGGCATATTTCCATACCTACGGTATGCCCACCATGATTACCAACTGCTCAAACAATTACGGTCCCTATCACTTTCCCGAAAAACTCATTCCCTTGATGTGCATCAATATTTTGTTGGGTAAACCCCTCCCCGTATATGGTGATGGGCAAAATATTCGGGACTGGCTTTATGTTGCAGATCACTGTCGCGCTTTAGATGTGGTGATTCATCGGGGTGCGCCTGGAGAAACCTACAACGTGGGCGGTAACAACGAAGTCAAAAACATTGACCTGGTAGAGCAACTGTGCGAACTAATGGATGAGCTAGCACCAGATCTTCCCGTTCGCCCAGCGAAAAGTTTAATTACCTTTGTTAAAGATCGGGCAGGACACGATCGCCGTTATGCGATCGATGCTAGTAAAATCAAGCGCGAGCTGGGCTGGAGTCCTCAAGAAACCGTCCAAGGAGGCTTACGCCGTACCGTTGAATGGTATTTAGCTAACCGCGATTGGTGGCAACCCCTACTCAGTGATGAGTATAAAAATTACTACGAACAGGTTTACGCCCAACAAGCAGTTAGTCATTAGCTTTAATTCTTAATTACTGCAAAGCGCGGGGAATGTATCGTGTTGGTTCGATTTCCCTCAACTCCCCTGCATGTTTATATTTCTCTGGTTAGCGTTGCCGAAATTAGCAAGTTAGTAACTCCCAACTCCTATTGTCCCCGAATAAATATTCAATCCAAGAAAATGATCGAAGTAGACGAGGCACAAATTTGTTTAGAACAAGCCGAGGCTTATTGGCAGTCACAACAATGGCAAGCAACAATTCAAGCCTGCAATCGAGCATTGGCGATCGCGCCAGATTTGGCTAAAGCTCACAAGCTGATGGCTGATGCTCTACAGAAAACGGGTAAAGCTGACGAAGCAGTCGGTTACTATACACGGGCGATCTCCCTAGAGCCAGATTTCGCCGAAGTTTATGCCAACTTAGGAACGCTCTACGCTCAACGAAAACAGTGGCAACAAGCCATCACTCACTATCAGCAGGCATTAAAAATCAAACCTGAATTGACCGCCGTACATCGGCATCTTGCCAAATGCCAACTGCAACAGAGCAATCAACCTCAGTTTAATCAAGATCTAAAAAACTATTTACATCAGGGACAAACTCTACGGCAACAGGGACAATTACAGGCTGCCGTGGAACAATATTTACGGGCTGCCCGACTCGAACCGCAACGGATTGAAACTTATCGAGCGGTTGTCGAACTTTACGAACAGATGGAGTTGTGGTCAGAAGCAGCTAAATACTGTCGGATGATTTTGCAGTTAAAGCAAGCTTCTAAGAGCAAAGTTGCTGCGACTCTGGTTACTTCTTCAAAGCCAGCCGAGGGTCAATATTCATCTGAAGCTCAAACGCACTACAACCTCGCAGGTAACTACGCTAAGCAGCAGCAATCCCAGGCAATTGCTCACTATCAACAGGCGATCGCCCTAGAGCCACAAATGGTCGAGGCATATTTAGCTTTAGGCGCATTACTGAATCGATCGGGAGCAACAGATCGAGCGATCGCCTGCTATTTACAGGGTGTAAAGCAAAAACCAGACCCCAAACTTTATTACCGTCTAGGCAATCTCTATCAGCAAGGACAGCAATGGTCACAGGCTGGGGTGTGCTATCAAAAAGCCACACAACACGCCACCGATTATGGTGCTGCCTATCATGAGTTGGGAGAAGTTTGGAGTCAACAGCAGCAGTGGTCGCAAGCAGTTGCTGCCTATCGTCAAGCAATTAAACATCAGCCCGATTTTTCCTGGTCGTATAACAATTTGGGCTATGCCCTAATTCAGTTGGGTCAGTGGACAGAAGCCATTCCTGTCTATCATCAAGCAATCAAACTCAATCCCAGCTTTCCCTGGTCGTATTACAATCTAGCCGAGACCTATGGCAAGCTAAACCGCTGGAATCAGGCAGTGTCTGCATATCAAAAAACAGCTCAGATCCAGCCAGATTTACCCCAGGTACAGCAGAAGCTGGGCGACGCTTTATATCACCGTAGTGAGCAAGATCGAGAGCAAGCGTTAAAGCATTCTTTACTGGCTATCGAACAAGACCCCAACGATGCTCAAGCCTATCATCAGGCTTTGGCGATCGATAGCAAAAATATTACCCTGTATCTCAAGCTGGGAGATTTGTTGCACCAGCGAGGAAAGACCGATCAAGCCATCGTCACCTATCAAATGGCTCTACAAATTCAGCCAAAAAATAGCGAGATCTTGGCGCGTTTACAGCAGTGTCAGGGAAAACCAGTTACCCTGTTACCAGATTTTTCTAGTGTCGAGAAGGATGTTACCCATGCCGAACCGTCAGAGGATTTATCGGCTTTAGCTGCCGAGTTAGAGCGAATTTTACCCCATAGCGATCGCCCCGAAGTTTCGATTATCATTCCCGTTTACAATCAGCTAGACTATACCCTCAAATGTCTCAAGGCGATCGCCCAAAATCTGGCTCAAGCTACTCAGGTAGAGATTATTGTAGTCAATGACTGCTCTGGCGATCGCACCAAAGATCTTTTAGAATCAGTTTCCGCAATTAATTTAATCAATAGTCAGGCTAATCAAGGATTTATTTACTCCTGCAATCAGGGAGCATCCGCAGCTAAGGGTAAATATCTGTATTTTCTCAACAACGATACCGAGATTAAGCCCAACTGTATTGAAAGTCTGGTTGAAGTTTTGGCACGGGATGATGTTGGCGCGGTGGGTTCCAAACTAGTCTATCCCCAAGGAAGTTTACAGGAAGCAGGGGGCATTATTTGGCAGGATGCTTCGGGATGGAACTATGGCAGACATGACAACCCCTACGATCCTAAGTACAACTATCTGCGTCCCGTTGACTATTGTTCGGGAGCCAGCCTGATGGTGAAACAGGAAGTTTTTAACCGTTTGCAGGGTTTTGAACGAGATTTTGCCCCTGCTTACTATGAAGATACGGATCTTTGCTTTGCGATTCGCCATCAGCTAGGACTCAAGGTGATGTATCAACCCAAATCTGAGGTAATACACTATGAGGGTATTACCTCTGGTACTTCTACCGCCAGCGGTGTCAAGCAATATCAGCTAGTCAATGCAGTCAAGTTCAAGCAAAAATGGCAGAGCGTACTGCAACCAGATAGCTATTTACCAAATATTGGGATCGATCATGTTCCTCAAGCCAGTAGAAAATATTTGGGTCACCAAACCATTCTGGTCATCGATAGCTATATGCCCAGTTATGACAAAGAATCTGGCTGTCGGCGACTATTTGAGCTATTAAAAATCTTCAAAGCTCTCGACTATCACGTAATTTTTGCTGCGGATAACGGAGTGAGGGAAGAACCCTATACTTCAACTTTACAAAACTTAGAGATCGAGGTTTTGTATACCCAACAGGGTTATGGCACGCTGATCGACCAGCAAATAAGCGATCGCCTATCAAAAATCGACCTTGCCTGGATTTGTCGCCCCGAACTAAATGAAAAGTACGTTCCCACAATCCGCCAAAGAGCAGAAATCAAGGTGATTTATGACACCATCGATCTGCACTATCTACGTCTCAAAAGAGCCTGGGAAATCGACCCCACAAGAAGCATCGAAGCAGCAGAATGGATCGAAATGCAGGCTAGGGAATTAAAAATGGCTCATCAGGCAGATTTGACCATTACTATTACCCCAATCGAACAACAGATCTTGAGCGAACAAAAGGTTGGCAACCTCGCAGTCGTGCCAAATATCCATACTGCCTATCAGGGAGATATTCCTAGTTACGAGCAGCGTTCGGGTATTTTGTTTATTGGCAGCTACAATCATCCGCCCAACGTCGATGGGGTAGTCTGGCTATGTCGGGAAATCATGCCTTTGGTGTGGCAGCAAAAACCCGATCTTACAGTTACCCTCCTCGGTAGTAGTCCTAGTGCCGAAGTTTTAGCTTTAAGATGCGATCGCATTACCGTAACGGGTTATGTAGATGACGTGACACCTTATTTTTTGAGTCACAAACTCTCGGTTTCTCCTTTGAGATATGGTGCAGGTATGAAGGGCAAAATCGGTCACAGTTTGGAGTATGGCTTGCCCGTGGTTTCTACCGCGATTGGTACTGAAGGAATGAATTTAATTCCCGAACGGCATATTTTAGAAGCGAACACCACGGCGGAGTTTGCCGATTGTATCCTGCGCCTATATCGCGATCGCCCCTTGTGGAATCATCTGTCTTCCAATGCTCTTCAGGCGATTGGCTCTTTTACTTCTGAAACGGTCAAACGACAAATAGAGCGCGTATTTCACCACCTTTTATCAATAGAACATAATTAAGAAAAAGGCGATCGAGCATAATTTTTCGATTTCAAATGTTTTCTGAAAAATGTGCTTTTAGATACATATTTTTGCTCTGTAAAACTACTATCGATCATTATTTATCCGTCAATTCTCTTACAAGTATTTATTGATTATCCGTGATTATACGAATGTCAATTTACGTATTCGATGTTAATTTTATGTAGATGGTGAGTTTGTCAAAACATTTTTTATATTACTACTAATGAGATTCGATCTAGTTGGTCTTTAAGTAATAAGTATCAGCTATAAGCTGCGTTTCTTGTCTATTTTTGACAACTAGTTAAGTTGGCGATCGCGAACCATTATTCAGGCGATCTATAGTCTCGCTTGTCATAGCTGTTAAACAAAGACTAAATATATAGCACACTACACAAACATCGTATCTGAGAGCGTATTTTTCTTCGGTTGCTTACTACAATGAAAAACCAAATGAATGTTATCAACTGTCAACAAGTCGAATCTCTGGTAAATGAAGCTGTCAAAAAGCATAAAGAAGGAAACATAGAAGAAGCTATTTCTTTATACTTAGAATCTTTAGAATCTGACGAGAAACAATTAGATTGGGTATATGGAAATGTTATTACTTTATTAGCTCAAGCAGGAAAGGAAGATAAAGGATTGAGCATCGGACATCAATCTTTAAATATTCATCCTAATTCTGATGATATTCATCGAGCAATTGGTTTAGCCTCAAATAAAAAAGGAGATTACAAAAATACTATTCAATATTATTTGAAATCTTTAGAAATCAATCAAAACCAGCCAGACTGGCTATATTCCTCTTTAGTTAGCCATCTAGTTGGTAGTAATAAATTACAACAAGCGATAGAAATTGGTCAATTAGGTATAAATCTTCATAGTAATTCTGCCTGGATTTACTATCACCTAGGGGAAGCATATGCGGTTTCTACACGCTGGTTAGAAGCACTGTCTTGTTATACCAAAGCTGCTGAAATTCAATCAGATCTACCCAATATTAAAGGTAAAATAAATCTAGCAGTTATGAATGTTGCCGATCGCAGCTACAAAAACATAGCGTTAGATATTTCCGAAGAAACCGCAACTTATAACAGAACTATCAAGCTCAATCCTCAGCAGCCACCCTGGTTTTATTTAAAGTTGGTTGATTGCTTATTCGCACAAAATCAGCTAGATTCGGCAATTAAAGTGATTCAAAGAGCAATTGAAACATATCCCGAACAGATCAAGCTATTTCATTCTCATTACGATGGCGTAATTACATCAAAAAATGATGATGTAGACTTTGTTTTAGATTTGGTAACAGCCTTAGAAGACCATCATGAATTAGGTCAAGCAGCAGCAGTGTGCCAAAAAGGACTGGAATTGTATCCAGAGAACAAACAGCTAGTCTTGTGTAAGCAAAAACTTTCCCAATTGTTATCAAACAAGTCTACATTAGCACAATCCAATTCTATTGCTGAAACGGATAATCGTCCCTCAATCACCTCACTTCCTGGATGGAAAACCTATCATGACAAGGCTGATGAATTACAAGCACAAGGGAAATTAGAGGATGCGGTCTTAAATTATCATCAATCAATCATTCGCAATCCACAATACTCTTGGTCTTATCACAACTTAGCCGATACCCTATTAAAACAGGGAAAATCAGAAGAGGCAATTATCTTCTATAAGCGAGCGTTAGAACTCTATCCCGACTATTTTTGGTCTTACTATAATCTTGGCGTTGCCTATAACAATTCGGGTAAATGGAGTGAGGCGATCGCCTTATATCGTCGCAGCATCAAATATAATCCTAGTTCCTACCTGCCTTACCAAGGATTAAAAGACAGTCTCCTTCAACAGTGGAATGATATGTTCACTCATGGAGATATGTTCTTAAAGCAGGGACAGAAGGAAAAAGCGAGCGAAGCTTTCTGTAAAGCCATCAAGCTTTTCCAAGATCACTCTTATATTCCTCAGCTAGAAAATGCCAGAGAGATTCCATCAAATCCTTCGGTAATTTTGATTGTTGACGATCACCTGTCTCAATGTATGCATTACCGAGTAGAACAAAAAATCGAGCAGCTAGAATACGCTGGAATTTCGGTCGAATACTTTCCTTGGTCGGATGTCAAACAGGCTAAAAATCGACTTCATTTTCATGATGTCGTAATTTTTTACCGAGTGCCAGCGTTGCCAGATTTAATTGAAACTATTGAATATGCTAAGGCGATTAACAAGGTAGTATTTTACGAAATAGACGATCTGATATTCAAAGCACAAGAATATCCCGATCCGATTGAAAGTTATGGCGGTCAAGTTTCTGAAGAACAGTATCAAGGTTTGTTACGAGGAACTACCCTCTTCTACAAGGCGATGAGTTTGTGTGATTATGGCATTGCTTCTACCCCTGCATTGGCTAGAGAAATGAAACGAGTTGTCGCGAAAAAAACTTGTTTTATACATCGTAACGCCTTAGATAAGCTCAATTCAGAATTTGCCGAACTAAACACACCTAAGATTCAAAAAGACTATCTATCTATCTTTTATGGTAGTGGTACTAAAGCTCACAACGCTGATTTCGAGCAGTTGGCTGCACCAGCGATCGCGAAAATTCTCCAGCAGTATCCCCACGTCAGACTCATTTTAATGGGATACCTGACTTTACCAGAAGTATTGATTCCCTATCAAGAACAAATCATTAGAGTAGATTTGGTAAAAGATGTCTCTATCTATTGGGAATTTCTCAGGCAGGCAGACATTAATATTGCAGTGTTGCTTCCCACCGCCGTCAATAACTGCAAAAGTGAACTGAAATGGTTTGAAGCTGGTTGCTTGGGAGTACCCTCCGTCGTTAGTAATACGCAAACTTATACAGAAATTATTTCAGATGGAGTCGATGCTTTAATCGCCAGTACCCCAGAAGAATGGTACGCCAAGCTAGATTTATTGGTCTCGAATGCTGAGTTCCGCCAGAAAATTGCTCAAGCTGCTTATGAAAGAGCCTGGCAAGAGTACAGTATTCCAGTCATGGCTGACAACATTAAAAATATCGTTTTGTCTGGGATCGAACAGGAAACCATAGCAGGTAATCTCAAACCCCGTACTGCTAAAAAGAAACTTCTAATTGTCAACGTCTTTTATCCTCCTCAAAGTATTGGAGGCGCAACCCGCATTGTTAAAGATAATGTAGATATTTTGAAGGCTCATTATGGTGACGAATACGAAATTTCGGTTTTTACCACCGATAACGGAAATCCTCATCCTTATGAAATTTTAGAATACAGCTATGAAGGAATTCATGTAACTAAAGTCAGTTCTCCGATGGTTGTAGGTATGGACTGGCAATATCAGAATCCTAAGATGTATGAAATATTTACCGAATACCTACAATATAATCAACCCGATTTAGTTCATTTTCACTGTGTTCAAAGATTGACAGGCTCGGTATTAGAAGCAACGTCGGAGCTAAATATTCCCTATTTAGTTACTGTTCATGATGCTTGGTGGATTAGCGATCATCAATTTTTAGTTAACGATCGCGGAATTGAATGTAATTATCAACAAAACGATCCGATAGTAGCTGCTTGCGATAGCAATGATGTTGGTAGTTCTTTAAAGAGAAAACGCTATTTAAAGCAGCTTTTGGCAAAAGCCAGTGGAGTATTAGCAGTCTCTGAAGCCTTTACTGAACTGTATCGTCTTAATGGCATTACAAAAACCCAGGCAAATCGCAATGGAATTATCCCTCAACCACGCTTACCTAGAACGCCTTCGGTTAGTGGTAAAGTACGCATAGCTCATATTGGCGGTATGGCAGCACACAAAGGCTACTTCTTATTTAAAGAAGCGGTAGAAAAAGCTCAGTTATCGAACTGTGAAGTAATCGTAGTTTCTCATGCACAGGTTGCAGGTTCGATTAACCACGATTCCTGGGGAAGTACACCAGTTACTTTTATCTCCAAAATTCCCCAAACAAAAATGTATGAATTCTACAGTACAATTGACGTGCTGATGGCACCTTCGATGTGGCCAGAAAGTTTTGGGCTGGTAACCCGTGAAGCAGCAGCAGCAGGGGTTTGGGTAGTAGCATCAAATAAAGGTGCGTTAGCCGAAGATTTGGTTGCAGGGGTCAATGGAGATATATTCGACCCAGATAATATCGAGGATCTGATTGCTATTTTACGCAGTATTGATAGTGAACCGAGAAAACATCAACAGCTGATAGATCACGATCTTCCTATTAGAACCACAGAACAACAAGTAAAAGAACTGCAACAAACTTATCAATCATTACTAGATTAGTTGCTTGTTATCGGAGCGAGCGCGATCTTTCTATTTCCACCACAGAACAACAAGTAAAAGTGCAACAAACTCATCAACCATCAGTAGAATAATTACTCTCCATGCAAAAAAATTTTATTTTAGGTATAGGCTCTCAAAGAGCAGGAAGCACATTTATTACTGAATTGCTAAACCAACATCCAGAAATAGCAATTCATCCCTTAAAAGAGCTTCATTATTTTGATACTGTATTTGGCTTGAGAAATGAATCAGTGTTAAAAGAATTCTCTCAAGCTCAATTTGACAGAGAAATTAATAAAGTTTGTAATGCTAAAGACTTAAGCTTTGTAAATCCTAAATGGCAATGGTATTTAAAGACTAATCAACAGTTGTTAAAAACTTCAGTTTCTAAGATAAAATATCTCGATCTATTTGCCAATGTTACCAATATAGATAATATAAAATTTACTGGTGAATGTACCCCAGAATATATGCTATTGAATTTATCTCAAATTGAGGTAATGAAATCTATAGTAGGCGATGCACACATAATTATTATGTGTAGAAATCCTGTAAAAAGAATGATATCTTCATTTCGCTTATTACTCGAAGGTTTTAAACAGAATATGTCACATACTCAAGAAAGTTACGATGCTTTTTTCTTGAAATTAATTAACAACAATGATAATTGGATTGTCAGACAAATGAATTACAATAATTATAGCAAGATAATTGACTATTATAGCAAAGTTTTTGATAAAGTATTGTATCTATCTTATGATGATTTAATAGACAATCCGCAAAATATCTTAGATCTTTTGTCACAATTCGTTGATTTGGATTTTAGTTCAAAAAATATGATTAGTTTGTTTAATAAAAAAATTAATTCTCTTTCATTGAAATATTCCCCAAACGCCTTAGTAAGATCGAAGCTTGAAAATTTGTTAGAAAATCAGATTGAAGATTTAAATTCTTTATTTGTCAAACCTTTAATTCACTAATTGGCAATCGCTATTTTTTTTAATAGCCCAAAATAAGTATAGGGCGCTAAGATTAATAAAAATCAGCATCAACTTGTTCAAAATGCATTTAAACTGAAGCGAAATCAACTTAAACTTGGAGAGATACAGCTATAATTCTATGACTATAAAATTTGTAATTTGTGGGTTGGAACATAGTGGAACTACATTAATATCAGATATATTTAGACAAACTAACAACGTTGACTCTGGATTTGAGATAGGAGTGTTGTTAGGAAAATCACCCCGTGACTTTCCTCAGATTCAACCATTTTATAAACATATGGTTAGTGGATGGCAAATAGAATCAGATACTCTAAAAAAAATTTGCGATACCGATAGTTTTAGCAATTTTTATGCTCAATTAAAACTTAATTCAAAAGCAATTAGCCCAAAAGTGGATTGTATTTTTGATAAAACTCCAAGATATTTTTTGGATGTGTATAAAAATTATGAAAAAGTAAAAGTTCCTTTCATTTGTATGTATAAAGATCCGCGTTCTGTAGTTTATTCCGATTACAAGCGAAGCGGTAAACCTGAAGATTTTATTTCATGGTACGAAAACTACAAAACCCCAAAAATTGGTTATTTGAAAGATGTATATACTAATAGCTATATAAAGTGGAAGGAAAGAGAATCTCAATCTTTTAACAACACGAAAGATATTATGTGTGTCAGTTTGGAAAACGTTTGTTTGAACACCAGAGAAACGATGGAGAAGATTTTCAATCACGTGGGATATGAATTTGATATAAAATATCTTATGCTGGAAAACTTGAAATACGAGAATACTAGGCAGCCACAAATATCTTCTCGAATACCTTTTGAATATTTAAATGGATTTAACAAGGAACAAAATGCTCTAATTGAGCAAGATTTCGCTCTACTAGAAGATTGGTTTTATGCTTAATCGAATGTTTTAATAGTAAATAATTAAATGATGAGTCAAGCTAAACAACTCGAAAGTAAATCATTTTCTGATGTCTCAGAAACATTAGAACCTCAAAACAAACAACCATACTCGTATTTTTTTGAGAGAGGAAAAGAACTATTAGCTAAAGGTTTGATTGCTGAATCACTTGATGTCTATAAAGAGGCAATCGAATATCATCATGATTATCCCTTTAGTTATTTCGTGTTAGGCAATGCTTACGAAAAAGGTGGCGATCGCCTTCAAGGGTTAGAATCATATAGAAAAGCCTTGGAGATTAATTCTATTAATCATAATTTAAGGCTCAAACAACCCAGCAAGAAAAGTAGATATTCAATTTTAAATGAGCGTCAATTCTACAGCTTATCTAACACAATAGTCAATCTTTCTATAGCCTGTAATCAGACTCAAGATCTGTCTGCTTCTTTGGCTCAAATTAGTAACCATATTAATGATGTTGCTTTTTGTCTTACAACTACACGAAAACTGTTGAAGTTAGAAAAATACGACGAAGCGATCGCTTTTCTAACTAAAGCCCAAGAACTCAGCAAGTTTGATGCAGATTTTTCCCAGCAACAAGAACTTGAATATTTATGGGTTAGCGTCAATCAAGCTAAACAGAACCAAGTCTTATTACAAGATCGCGATTATAAAATAATTTCCTTAGGTTATGATTGCTTACCCAGAACAGTAGCAACTCTTTGGGGATTGAAACCTAGAAAGTCGGCTGGAGAATTGACTTGTCCATTCGATTTAGCGTTACATCCTTATGAATCTATAGTTGAAGCACTAAATACCGATTTTTATAATTATCTAAACCCAGATTTTCTAATTTCTTTTCAGGTTGTCAAAGCCTACGATGAAAATGAAAAGTTTACTTGCGTAAAAAATACTCGCTACAATTGTCTTTTTTCCCATGAACGAGCAGAGCAATTTAGAATAAACAATTTCGCCAAACTTATCGCTCTCTATCGACGTAGAATTCATAATTTTTATCGGTATATTAATTCTAGTCCCGTTTTATTTCTGATTCATTCTAGAAAGAATATTAACCTTGACCCCTTGATTCAAATTTTGTTACATAAGTTTCCTAACTTAAAATTCAAAGTTATGTTACTTGTATCTGGAACTAAGGCAATATCGCCAAAGATAAACGATGGATTAGCTATGACATATAATATTCCCTGTCCTAGTAATTATCGTTGGCCTACTACTAGCGCTCGAAGAATAACCTACGAGAAAACTATATCAGAAGCGATCAAGGAAACTATCATAAACAATTTTTAATTTTAATGGTTTAAATGAGTTTAAACCATTAAGTAACTCAGTCCCAAATTAACAAATTTTGCAACCAAGTTTATACACATCTAAAATCAATAACACTGCTTGTTGCTAGAAATCCATTATTGATTTTTTCCACGAATTGTTTTCGGAGATCTCTAAATGCTTTTGACAATATAATTTTTGGAGGATGAACAACAATCTTATATAATCTTGAAACTTCTTATTCATGCACAAGATCTAATGGTTACTGCCCTTCAACAACAAATTAAATCTTTATTAACTTTAGCTGTAACTAAGCATAAAGAAGGGCAAATCGAAGAAGCTATAATTCTCTACCAACAATCTATTGAGCTTGATGAAAATCAACCAGCCTGGATTTATGGTAATGTTATTACTTTATTAGCCCAATCTGGTCGAATAGATTCTGGGTTTAGTCTGGGAGAACGAGCTTTGAATATTTATCCCGACTCAGATGAGATTTATCGAGCAATTGGACTGACGCTGACCAAACAGGGAGACATAGAAAATAGTATCAATTATTATTTAACAGCAATAGAAATCGATCGCAACCAACCCGATTGGCTATATTCTTGTTTAATAGAGAAATTTGTTGAGAAAAATCAATTAAAACGGGCGGTCGAGCTTGGGATAAAAGGTATTGCAATATATCCAAATTCTGCCTGGATTAACTATCATTTGGGGGATTGTTTTTCTAGTCTAGAACAGTGGTCGAAGGCTTTAGATGCCTATAAAACAGCCGATAAACAGCAAAACAATTTGCCAATGGTTCGCTCTAAAATTAATTTTGTGACCGAAAAAAAAGCATTAAACGATCGCGAAGATAATGTTTTAGAGTGTTTAGAGGAGATCGGGCAAAACCCTAAAAATGTTGAAGTTTACTATAAATTATTATACGAAGATTATTATAATGTATTGATTTTGTTAAAGTTGGCTTTTTCTTTAGCAGAAAGAAACAATTTTAATAATGCAATCCAATATTACCAAAAAGCTATTGCTCTTAACTGTAATTTAGTCAATATATATATTAACAATCAAGAAGTATTTGGCGATGGATTTGAAATCCAGAAAACTATTAGCAGATTTGAACTAGAAGTCAAACTACCGCCTAATAAAAATACTACACAACAGCGGAATCTTTCTAATACGCTATTTCAAAAACAACACAGGCTATTAGGTATTTATTCACAAATATTAGAAGCATATCCCAATGAAATTGAAGCATATCTGGAATTAGCAAACATATATGCAGAACAAAACAGATTGGTTAAAGCGATCGCCTTATGCAAAAGAGCGTTAAACATTAGTCCTAATAATGCTGATGTCCAGATAGCTATCAAACGAATTCAGAATATACAAAGCAAATTTTATAAAAATGTCGAAGAATTTTCAACGGTCTCCTCAGACTATCATTCATGGTTGAAAAGAAACTCGATAGATTCTTCTGATATAGATTGGATTCCAGAAACAATAGATACGCTTGGATATGAGCCACTAATTAGTATAGTAGTATTAAACTTTAATACATCAGAAAGTTATTTAATAAAAACTCTCGAATCTGTTATATTGCAAATTTATCCTTATTGGGAACTGTGTATTGCCGATCGCGCTTCTTGTCAACAAGTCCAAACAATCTTAGAAAAGTATGCTGCTAGAGATTCACGCATCAAACCGATCTCTATAAAAGATTGGGACAATACTGCTGCTGCTCTCAATTCAATTTTAGAATTAGCTACAGGAGACTTTATTACATTTTTAAACCACAAAGATCTTCTGACATCCGATGCTTTATATGAAGTTGCTGAATTACTCAATCAACATCCCGAAGCAGATTTAATTTATTCAGATGAAGATAAAGTCAATGCAGACGAGCAGTATTTTGAACCCTATTTAAAGCCAGATTGGTGTCCCGATTCTTTTCTCTCTAGAATGTATATTTCTCACCTGGGAGTTTATCGTCGCTCGATTATTGACGAGCTTGGCGGTTTTCGTTCTGACCACGAAGGTGCATTAGATTACGATCTAGTATTAAGGTTTACCGAACAAACCCATAAAATTTTTCATATCTCAAAAATTCTCTATCATCAAAGGGTTGATTCTGCTTCTATGACAACCTACGGTGTTCCGACAAATACAGCAGCCGTTAAAGCGATCGCGGAAGCTTTAGAACGACGTAATGAAGATGGTCGAGTAATCGAACATGACAAGGTAAAAGGAGTATATGCCATACGATATAAAATTACCGATTACAAACTCGTTAGTATTCTCATTCCTACCAAAAATCAGGGCAGTATTCTCAACCAATGCCTCAAGTCTATTTTTGACCATAGCACCTATCCTAATTATGAAGTAATTGTCGTTGATAATGGCAGTACAGAACCAGACTTTCTCGAATTAATGGCACAATGGCAAGAAAACGAACCAGAAAGATTTTCCTGCCACAGTTTAGATATTCCTTTCAATTATTCCCAGCTAAATAATTTTGGTATATCAAAAGCTAAAGGTGATTATTTACTGTTTTTAAACAACGATACGGAAGTAATTACCAAAGATTGGATTGAGGCAATGGTCGAACAAGCTCAAAGAGATTCCATTGGTGCAGTTGGCGCGATGTTGCTCTATCAAGATCGCACGATTCAACACGGGGGAGTGATTCTGGGTATTCGCGGTGTTGCTGGTCATAGTCACAAACATTACGCCTATGGAGATTCTGGATATGCTGGTCAACTTCTATCTATCAACAATTATTCTGCCGTAACTGCTGCTTGCTTGATGTGTAGAAAAGAGGTTTATCAAGAAGTGAATGGATTTGATGAAGGTTTGCCAGTAGCATTCAACGACGTAGACCTCTGTTTGAAAATGAAACAAAATGGCTACAATAATGTTTGGCTTCCTCATGTAGTTCTATATCATTACGAATCAAAAAGTAGAGGTAATGATGATACTCCAGAAAAACAACACAGATTTCAGCAAGAAGTAGCGATCATGACAGAAAGATGGGGAAGTTTGATTGGTAAGGATCCTTGCTACAACATTAATCTAAGTAAAGTCAGAGAAGACTATAGTTGGTCATAATTTTCCCCTTCTAAAATATGTTCGCCAAGGTAAAAAACGGAATTTAGTTTCATTCCAATCCCGTTAGCCAAAAATACTATTCTGTAAGCTGTTCACAAGCCCATGACGAGGATTGAACTCGTGACCTCACCCTTACCAAGGGTGTGCTCTACCACTGAGCCACATGGGCGCGTCCGAATAACAATCATATAACATCAAACGCTAGTTAGGGTAGGGGTTGGATTTTATTTAATGATAAACCTTTAAAACATAAACTAAATTTATCGTTGAGCTTGGGATGTTCGAGATGGTTCTACAATGGCAATCAACGTTTTATCGTAGTAGCGATCGCCAGAAAGTTTTGGATTGTCTCGTTAGCTAAAGTCGCTAATCCGCAGACTAAAAAAAGAACTAATTTTTAGCCCTGGTTTGTGGCGCAGGACAACCTTATGTTTGCGTTGGCTGTGTTCTAGCGGATAATCATACTAAATCCGCTTGGTAAAAGTTATTATCGAATTCTTCAAGTCCCCCAAGTTTGGGGGATTTAGGGGGCGATTAAAAGTAACCTGTACGAACAGGATTTAGTATCAGTACCAATAGTTTTAGATCGGGTAGCAAACAAAATTGTTTTGTTACACTAAAACTTATCCTGTAAAGCAGAACTTAAAGATTGTGACTACATCTACTAGCAAAGCCATTGGTCTAGATGAGTTTCTTTTGTTGCCAGAAAGTAAACCCGTACGAGAATACATAGATGGCAAAATAATTTCTAAGCCAATGCCAAAAGGGAAACATAGCCGATTGCAGCTAAAGCTTTGTAATCGTATTAACGCAGCGGTAGAAAATACACAAGTAGCCTATGCTTTACCAGAGCTACGCTGTAGTTTTGGCGATCGCTCCATTGTCCCAGACATAGCAGTATTCAAATGGTCGCGAATCCCCTTTGATGCTAATGGAGAAATACCCAATGATTTTCTACTCTGTCCAGATTGGACAATTGAAATTCTCTCTACCGAACAAAGAGCCAATCGGGTAACTGGAAACATTCTCTATTGTTTACAGTATGGTTGTCAGTTAGGCTGGTTAATCGATCCAGAAGATCGTTCTATTTTGGTTTTCTTTACAAATCGACCACCTGTTTTGCTACAGTTGAGCGAGCTTTTACCCGTTTTAGAAGATATTGATTTGAAATTAGAAGTAACTCAAGTGTTTAGTTGGTTAAAAATGAATTAATAGTTTTTGTACCCAGTGTTATGTAATTCTGCTTAGTTTATTTAACCTTAGCTGTAGAAACATAAAATAATAAATCTATATGCAGACTCGATCCGATTAGGTTTAATAGTCGTTTTGGCTTTAGGTGGTCGAGATAGTTTTACAATGTCGATCAATATTATATGAGTTATAGCGATCGCCCTAATCAATGAAAAATCTGCAATTACCCCAAAAAATCATGCTCTTGGGTTCGGGAGAACTAGGAAAAGAGTTTGTCATCGCAGCACAACGTTTAGGGAATTTTGTCGTAGCGATCGACCGTTACGCCAACGCACCAGCCATGCAGGTAGCAGATGCAGCAGAAGTTATTTCTATGCTCAATGGTGATGACCTAGAACAGGTCGTACAGAAATACCAGCCAGACTTGATTGTGCCAGAAATTGAGGCAATTCGCACCGAGAAACTTGAGGAATTTGAACGACGAGGAATTACGGTAATTCCTACCGCAGCAGCTACCAACTACACGATGAATCGCGATCGCATTCGGGAATTAGCTGCTCAAGAATTGGGTATTCGCACTGCCAAATATGCCTACGCCACTAGCCTTGAAGAATTAGTTCATGTATTAGCAGATCTAGGCTTTCCTAATGTTGTTAAACCCGTCATGTCTTCTTCTGGCAAGGGTCAGTCAGTTGTTCGCTCACCAGAGGAAGTTACAACCGCTTGGGAAAATGCTCTTGAAGGTGCGAGGGGAGATACGCCAAAGATCATTGTTGAAGAGTTTATTGATTTTGAAATCGAAATTACTCTGCTAACCGTAAAACAATGGAATGCACCGACAGTTTTCTGTCCTCCCATCGGTCATCGACAAGAAAGAGGAGATTATCAAGAGTCTTGGCAACCTGCGGGAATATCTGCTAGCAAGATCCAGCAGGCAGAGGAAATTGCTACCAAGGTGACAGATGCTTTGGGCGGGGCGGGAATCTTTGGCGTAGAGTTTTTCATCACTAAGAATGAAGTGATATTTTCTGAACTTTCTCCCCGTCCCCACGACACGGGGATGGTAACTTTAATTTCCCAAAACTTCAATGAATTTGAACTACATTTGCGGGCAATTCTCGGCTTGCCTATTCCCAAAATCGAACTGTTTGCTCCTTCTGCCAGTGCGGTTATCCTAGCCGAAAAGCATTCAGATGAAATAAGATTTGCCAATGTTGCCGAAGCTTTAAAAGTAGCAGATACCGACATCAGACTATTTGGTAAACCAGATTCTCGTCCCTATCGCCGTATGGGTGTAGCTTTAGCCAAGGGAAAAACAATTGAGGAAGCCAGAAATAAAGCCACAACCGCAGCTAAGATTATTTCTATATACTGAGCTGAGTTAAAAAATTTAGCTGGCTTATATTATATAGGTAATACTAATGATAAAAAGTTTTTGCCAGCCACTACATTGTAGTATGATGTTTTAATTTAACCCACCTAGATCCTATTAAACAATGATAGTCTTCTACTTGTCTGGCGCGGGAGCTTATTTATTTTTCTTGCTAGTTAAGTTTCTGGGAGACTCGGAGTCCGATCTTCGAGACGTTACTTCTTGGCTCGTGATAGCTATAGCATCTAGCTTGTGGTTTGTTGTCATCCCAATTTCTCTGTGGGAAATTAAGTCTAAGGCAAAGTCAAATACCACACCTACCAAATCTAAAACAGGTTCTAAAGCTGAGAAAGATAATAAAACGACAGTTCATACCAAATCCGATGCTCAAAATATACTTTCCCATCACGAGTCTTAAAAAAACAATACACAAGATTATTTCGCTGGTTGCAACAAATAACTGTCGCTTATGCCTACTTTTGTCAAAATAGAAAAGGGAATAGTCAACAAAACAATCTTTGATCGCTATGTTCCCGCTCACCACAGCTATGTTCGCCAATTAATTGCTCAGGGACACAAAGCCAAGACTGGCTATTGGAAAGGATTAGGAGGAGGGATGTTGGTTTTTGAGGCAGAATCTTTAGCAGAGGCTCAAAAAATTGTCGATCGCGACCCTTTGATTGCAAATAATTGTGTTGCTTACGAACTGCATGAGTGGTGTATAGTTGTCGAGTAAAATGTTTAGTTGATCCCAGTTGGCGATCGCTCTTTAAGAATTAGTTTTGTTTATAACTTAGAAATTTTAATAAAGCTAGACTAATCAGCAACCAGCAATAGCCAAAAACATAGCCTGCCAAAATATCCGTCGCCCAGTGAGCATTTACGTACATGCTCCCAAAACCTACTAGAAATACGATGATTGTAGCTAAACCATAAATATATTTGGTCAGCTTGGGATACCGCGCAGCAAAAATAAAAGACAAATAGAAGTAAAGCACTAAGTTGCCTGCTGCATGACCACTAGGAAAACTATCTGGACTAAGATCTGCAACTAATCTTGGTTTGGGTGGACGGGGGCGATCAAACAAAGGCTTGAGAATTCGATCTACCAGAATTAAGATACCAAGAGTGGCAAAAACTAACGCCTTAACTTCTTGCCAATACCGCTGGCGAACTAAGAAGATTAATATGATAAAAATCAACGACCCAGTAACATAAGTATCAGTAATTCGATAAGTATTTACAAAGAAGAAGTCGAGTATAGCAGATCTATTTTCGCGAATTATTTCTACAATTTGAAGATCGACTACAGGATAGTTTTTGGTCAGTATTTGACCACAAAGTATGGTAAAAGGAATTAGTAATAATAAGAACGAATAAAAGTTTATTTTGCTAAGTCTTTGATATTTATTCATTGACACATCTTTTAAAAAGACAATTTTTTTAGCTTGCTTGCAGCTCTTGACTATGATACTAATCAAATATTTTTAGCCAATTTAAATATCTTAATCGACAATTCAAAAATGTCCATCTTACTGGTTATCAGACCCCAAATTTTGCATGGAAATCATCACTCAAGCTATCAAGACTAAAGGAATTAGGTTCTCTATTGCTGAAGGTGAACGAGAAATTGCCAGAGCCTATCTATACATAATGTACAATGACCTGCACCAGGAGCCGTTTGGTTTACTCGAAGATGTTTATGTAGGTTAAAGCGATCGCCGTAAAGGTTGGGGAACAAAAAGAGTCAAACAAGTTATCACAGCAGCGAAAGAACTAGGTTGCTACAAGCCGATCGCCACTAGTAGAACATCTCTCGCCCCCAGGTTCATCAACTATACAAAAAATTGGGCTTCCAAGAAAGAGGCTGAGAATTTTGGTTCAATTTTTAGAGCGATCGCCGTTGATTTTACTTAACTCCGAACTCCGAACTCATATCAAAGTCAATTTCATTTATCATAAAAAACTAACCTCATCAGAACTTACTCATTTTTCCATTATGATCAAGCGTACAATTTCTGTCTTAGTAGAAGATGAAGCAGGAGTTTTAACTCGTATTGCAGGATTATTCGCCCGACGTGGTTTTAATATTGAAAGCTTGGCGGTAGGTCCTGCCGAACAAATGGGTGTCTCACGGATTACTATGGTTGTACCTGGAGACGAAAAAGTTATCGAACAGCTAATCAAACAACTCTACAAACTGATTAGCGTGCTAAAAGTACAGGATATTAGCCAACAGCCCTGTGTAGAAAGAGAGCTAATGCTAATTAAGGTTAATGCTACTGCTTCTAATCGGGCAGAAGTTATCCAGTTAGCGCAAATTTTTCGCGCCAGAATTGTCGATCTTTCGGAAGAAACTTTAACAATCGAAGTTGTAGGCGACCCAGGAAAAATTGTGGCAATTATTCAAATGTTAAATAAATTCGGGATTCGCGAAATCGCCCGTACGGGTAAAATTGCTTTGGTTAGAGAATCTAAGGTAAATACAGAATATCTCAAGTCTTTAGAAGCAAAGGTGACCCTGTAGAATTGATTTATTGAATATATTCGGCTAAATAACTCAGCAAAGAGCATACCTAGCCGAGATAAAATTTTGTTCTACCAAAATCCGATAGAGGTCTACCTCGGTTTCCAAAAGACAGGCATGACCACTTTGAGGTAGTATCGTCATGCGTGCATCTGGTAAAAGACTCACTAATTTTCTGGCTTCTTCTACGGAGGGCAATAGACTATCTGCTGCCCCAGCAATAATTAAACTGGCAACATCTAAATTACGTAATTGCTCGTCGGTGACATCAAAATCTCTGAGGAGAGATAAACGCCAGTTTGATACGTGAGGAGGCAAGGATTTCATATTTTCTACTAGGCTATGGCGATCGCCATCACTAATCCTGTTTAAATTAGCTAAAAAAGGTAATAGTCCTAGAGAAGAATAGCGATGCATCCAGGTTGGCAACCAAGGGGCAATATTTGCTCCCAAGCCCAAAAGAGGTAGTTGATTAAAAGAAGAGGCAGGATTGACCAAAATCAATTTGCTAACCAAAGATGGTGCAGCCAAAGCTGTTTGTAGTGCCAAGCAGCCCCCGAAAGACTCGCCACATAAATACACTTCTCGATTGCCCTTACCAGCTAATTCCGCCCTAATTAGTTTTACCGTGTCTCTAGCTAAATCTTGCCAGGTACTATGGTTATCTGTGCGAATCGACAGGCAACGTAAATCAAAGTTAACTGCCAAATTATCTTCTTGAATTTGAAATAGTTTACCCGTACCGTCCATCCCAGGCAAATAAACAAACAAAGGCTCATCGCGATTAACTTTTCGGGGATCGATGAAATCCACGCTAGATTCAGAATTTTCAAACATATGAAATTAATAGCTATAGCTTAAACATTCTTAATATTTTATTATTGTCTAATATTCTTGCTCAAGAACAAAGATTAATACTTTTTTCTTAGTATTTTGACCTAATAAAACTACTGTCTAATAACTATCTAATTTAATAACATCCTTTTTGTAATAGTTCGGTGATTTGACTCTGGCAATATTGAGTCAGATCTAAGGCAAGTTCTTTTGCCTGTTTTCCTTTATATTCTTGCTTTTGCGTCCTATCAATCAAGTAAGGATTGCCGATCAGTACTTTAGCGCGATGGTAAATCAGCATGGGATGTGAACCTTGACGCTCAAAAAATGGTTCGTTTTGATCAAATTGTTTGAGCCAACGAATCGGTATACTGGGATAATTGGTTTCAGATAAAGAGGCGATCGCCACTGGCAAGACAGCCAAACTAGGTACTGGTGTTTTCCAGGCTAAGTGAGCAAAGCCACGATGAAACTCGCCAACCTCGTGAGGGGCTGTTGGTTCGATCATCGGTTTGGTGCCTTCGGGAAATAACCCTACCCACTGTCTGGCA
The DNA here is from genome assembly GCA_015207195.1 of Pleurocapsales cyanobacterium LEGE 10410. GTDB lineage: Bacteria > Cyanobacteriota > Cyanobacteriia > Cyanobacteriales > Xenococcaceae > Waterburya. The sequence goes on along the minus strand of JADEXJ010000016.1, from coordinate 18,944 downwards.
GTTAAAAGTTGAGTGGCTTGTTGAAAAAACTGTCGTTGCCTTTGTTCGGCTTGTGCCAGAGGAAAACAGCCCAAGGAAGTGACAAATTCTCGAACAACGGGAGTCTGCCCCATGTAGTGATGACAGGCAATTCTTAAAGTATTGGGAATAGACTGAATTAAAATCGGTGCATCGAGAAAGCTGCGGTGATTACTAATCACTATGGTAGGGATATCTTGGGGAATCCGATTCGTATGAGCCTGAGTCAAATCGAGATTGACTGCTGAAATTAAAGATTGAGCAATTAAACGAGGTGTAAGAGATAACATTCAATTTAGATTTAGCCTATCTGTATTAAAGTAACGAATACTTGCTTTTTTTCGCCAGACTAAAGATCCTTTTTGAGATGCAGCAATGCTTAATAATTAACAAAGTTTCTCAATCTAGACTGGGGATAGAGCTATATTGAGGTTGAAGATCGGCAATCTTAAATTAGTTTGTAAACTTAATTAGCTTTGTAAACGAAATCGAAAATATATTAAGTATTTTCCTTAACCTCAGTTTAAAACTTGGTAGTAACCAATACTATAGATAGAGTTTGCAAAATTAGATAATTTAACCCCAGGTTCTTTGATTTACTAAAATATTCTCTGTTTAGAGAACCAATAACAACAAATATTGGCGCAATCTGTGCCGACTTATAGAATGTTGCTATTGAACCCGAAAGGCTATATAGTTTATACCTTTTGCGTCCGAGCAACTTCTCGCTAATTTAAATGAATAATTCTGACGGTAATTTTAAATTTGCTTTAACCACACCCCTTTATTACGTTAACGGTGTACCACATATAGGTAGTGCCTACACTACTATAGTGGCGGATGCGATCGCTAGATTTCAGCGTTTGCAAGGGAAATCTGTCTTGTTTATTACAGGAACAGACGAACATGGACAAAAAATTCAGCGTACCGCCGAAGAACTGGGTTTAGAACCTCAAGTTCACTGCGATCGCATTGTCGATAGTTTTAAATCTCTTTGGGATTTATTAGACATTCAATACGACCGCTTTAGTCGGACTACTGCGCCCAACCACCAGGCAATTGTCAATCAATTTTTTGAACGTGTCTGGCAACAGGGCGATATTTACCTCGATCGCCAGCAAGGTTGGTACTGTGTATCCTGCGAAGAATTTAAGGAAGAACGAGAGTTGATTGAGAATCATCACTGTGCCATTCACACTAATAAACCAGCAGAGTGGCGCGATGAAGAAAACTATTTCTTTCGACTTTCTAAATATCAGCAACGGCTAGAAGAACTTTATGAATCTCGTCCAGACTTTATTCAGCCAGTCAGCCGACGTAACGAGGTGCTTAACTTTGTCAAGCAGGGTTTAAAAGATTTTTCGATTTCTCGCGTCAATTTGGATTGGGGTTTTCCAATTCCCACCGACGATCAACATACTATCTATGTCTGGTTCGACGCGCTTTTGGGCTATGTGACTGCTTTACTTGAACCCGATCAAAAACCAACCTTGGATAATGCTTTATCCCAGTGGTGGCCGATCGAGCTTCATCTAATTGGTAAAGATATATTACGATTTCATGCAGTTTACTGGCCAGCTATGTTAGCTTCTGCTGGTTTGCCTTTACCAAAAATGGTGTTTGGTCATGGATTTCTGACCAAAGACGGACTAAAAATGGGTAAAACGTTGGGTAACACCATCGATCCATTCAATTTGGTTGACCGATACGGTGCAGATGCCGTGCGCTATTACTTTCTCAAAGAGATCGAACTTGGTAAAGACGGCGATTTTAATGAAACTCGTTTTATTGAAGTGCTGAACAACGATCTCGCCAACGTTCTAGGTAATTTGCTCAATCGTAATCTGGGAATGTTAAAAAAATATTGCCAGGGTAACGCTCCGCAATTAACTAGCGACGATTATAGTTCAGACCATCCACTTAAAAGTATTGGCGTGGACTTAGGCGATCGCGTTGTTGAGATGTATAACAATCTTCAAATCAGTCAATCCTGCGAAGCAATTTTAACTTTGGTGCGTGCTAGCAATAAATATATAGACGATAGCGCACCTTGGAAGTTGTTCAAACAGGGGGAACAAGCTGAGGTGGAGCAGATTTTGTATGCTGCTTTAGAGTCTGTCCGCCTGTCTGCCTATCTGCTATCGCCTATTATTCCAGGGATTAGCAGCAAAATCTATCAGCAGCTGGGGTTTGAGCGAGATTTTAACCATAATAAACCAGTCCAAGAAAACGAATTTCAGCTTCATTCAAAGTGGGGCAAATTATCTAACGATAGAACCTTAGGCAAGGCTAGTCCAGTCTTTTCTAAATTAGAGCTACCGTCAGAAGATTAAATTATGGCAAGCAATTTAGCTCAGTATATTTTTTTACGAATTAAAAATTACTAGGTAGAATACAAGTCATACTTAATATCACTTTTAATCATTGGGCAGAAATACCTGGTTTTTAACTAATTAACTCTTTGCCTTCACCAGCAAAATTTTAAAAGCTTCGTTGCCTATAAAACTAAAACTAGAATACTTGGATTGATTACCTAAGTAGTCATTAATTATCGAGCTAATGCGCCTAAATAGAATACTTTTCCTAAAAAATGAGGCTTAATACAATGTTGGACAATTTTGGTAGCGATCCGATTTTTACCCCAGAACAAATTTTAGAGAACAGGGGGCGTGTCGCTATTTTCATCGATGGCTCAAATTTGTTTTATGCTGCCCTACAGTTGGGTATCGAAATTGATTACAGCAAACTGTTGTATCGTCTTACTGGCGGTTCAAGACTGTTAAGATCTTTTTTCTATACTGGAGTAGACCGCACCAACGAAAAGCAACAGGGTTTTTTGTTGTGGATGCGTCGCAATGGTTATCGCGTTATTGCTAAAGACTTAGTGCAGCTACCAGATGGCTCGAAAAAAGCTAATTTGGACGTAGAAATCGCCGTAGACATGATGGCTCTGGTTTCTTCTTATGACACGGCTGTCTTAGTTAGTGGTGATGGAGATTTGGCTTATGCAGTAGATGCAGTCAGCTACCGCGGAGCAAGGGTAGAAGTAGTCAGTTTGCGCTCGATGACCAGCGACAGCCTGATTAATGTAGCCGATCGCTATATCGATCTTGACCAAATTAAGGAAGATATCCAGAAAAACTACAAGCACAGCGACCCTTACAGAGCTTTCTCTGGTTTTGGCATTTTAAACGAATAAAGCATCTCCAAATACTGTATTATGCCTGATGTAATCAACTTTTGGGAGCTATAAGCCTAATCAATTTAGCCCCTCTTCGATTAGAAAAATTAAAGAGATATATAGCTTCCAGAATTTGTTTTATTGCAAAAATTAGTCGGGGTATAGTATAGAAGAGATTTGGAACTACCTTTACTCGCTAAATTTGAACATCAAAAAATTAAAAGTCAATTCAGCTTATTTACTGCCAACGGTACTGATAGTTAGTATTTTCGGCTGCCAGGCACCTCCTGCCGTTACCGATGATGTTTCCCAGGAAAGCCGCTTAGATACGCAACTAGTGCTAAATAACGCTGTTTTGGAACAGTCTAACCAACAAGAGGATACTGTCTGGAAAATCAAAGCAGATAGCATCTCTTATAGTCAGGACAAGCAAACTGCTAATTTAAACAAAGTAGTAGGCAATTTGTGGCAGAATGGCGTAATAATTCTCAAGGTCAGTGCCAAGACAGGAAAAATTCAAGATAACGGCAATATAATTCTGTTAAACGAAGAAATAATTGCTCGTGACCCGCGCAACGGCAGCGTGATTAATAGTAATGCGGTAGAATGGCGACCTCAAGAAAACTTATTGTTAATTAAAGAAAACTTGAACGGTATTCACCAAGATCTAGAAGTTACTGCTGCGGGGGGAAAATACTTTACCGATCTAGAAACCCTAGAAATAGAGGGCGATGTTGTGGCAACTATTAGCGATCCCGCGCTACAGCTAACAAGCGATCGCCTGTTGTGGGATATTGCACAAAATAAGCTTAAAAGTCCTGGTACAGTAGAAATAGTTCGCTACGAAGGAGAAAGAATTACAGATAAATTAGTTGCCGATCGCGCCGAAGTCAACCTAACTGAAAATCTGGCAATTTTAAACCAGAATGTGGAGTTGATTACCCTTGAGCCAAAGCTACAGGCTGCTACGGACTCTTTTTTCTGGAACTATCAACAGCGTGTCGGCAGTAGCGATCGCCCAATTCAAATTTTAGATCGCGATCGCCAAATCAGCCTAACGGGTAATCAGGGAGAAATAAACCTTCCGCAACAAATAGCCAAGCTGCAAAATGGCGTACGAGGAATAAATCGGCAAAAAGGCTCAGAGTTATATGCTCGTCAACTAACCTGGAACATCGACACCGAACAAGTAGAGGCTATGGGCAACGTGATTTACGAGCAGAGCGATCCCCAAGCTCGTTTGACAGGGGAAAAAGCAGTAGGTACTCTAGGAGACAACAATATTGTAGTTACTAGCAACGGTAAGAAACAGCAGGTAACATCGACGATCGATAATTGAATTGCGTGCTTTTGTTGGTTTGTTGGGATTGATTTGAGGTGTTAGAATGCAGTCCCCTTTAGTACTGCATTAAGAAGATGAACACAGATAATTTTTCTTTTGTGCTGTAGCGTCAGTAATGAAAAAGTCGCTCTCCGACTTAAAAAGCATCAAAAAATATTTCTTCTAATTTAATTTTCAGCTCAAAAGGACGTTCAAATGAAATTGTTTCTCTAAAATTATTAAAAATCTTCTCTTCGTATAAACCATCTTGTAGTTCGAGACAGACGAACTTTTTATCCTGGGGATCAATAATCCAGTAATGCTCGATTCCTCTGGCTGCATATTCAGATCGCTTAAATCGATAATCCCTGTCGCGATTTTTTTTGCCAGGAGAAACTACCTCTACTACTAGCGATGGAGGTGGCATATCGACGATTATAGTCGAACGTTTGTATTGTGCTAATTTTGCTGCACCTTCTGGAGTTAATACCATCAGATCGGGAACTCTAGCCGTCACTCTACTAATTACGCAACATTGAAGGCGTGTCAGTCCTCCAGGTTCTCCGTCTCGATCGCCCAGAATGGATTTTAGGAAAAACCACTCAAAAAGTAGCTAACACGATCGCTAAAGATAAAGCAGAAAGTAAAGTACTTAAAACAATACTATTACTGGTCAAAACTTCATCTCCTCCTAACTGTTGCGCCATGATATAAGAAGCAATCGCCGTAGGACAGGCTAAATAAAGCAAAGCGATCGCTGTTTCTATATTAGATAAACCAAGCCAGTTAGCAAGTAATAATCCAAAGATTGGGGCAACAACTACTTTGATCGAAGTGGCAATAATCGGCACAGTTACTTTTCCTGTAACTTTAGTAGTAGCTAAAGATACCCCAATACTGAATAGAGCTAGAGGAAGTGCGATTTGTCCTAGGGTTTGCAAGGTTTTACTCAAGGCTAGAGGCAGGGGTAAATTGAGAAAACCCCAACTCAAACCCAAAGCACAAGCTAGCAGAAGAGGATTGGTGAGAATAGGGCGCAATAATTTTAACCAAGACTGTTTACCTTTTTTACTTCCTGTTACCAGAACAAAAACGGCTAAAGCATTATATGCAGGTACGAGAGGAGCAATAGAAAGTATGGCTAATGATTGAATTTGTGCCTCAGTCAAAGAGCCGATGGCTGAATTATGTGCAGTCAACTCCGTTAGAGCATAACTAACTACTGGCAAGCCAATGTAGGCTAAATTACCTCGAAAAGAAGCTTGTACAAAAGCTCCTGTTGATGCACCAGACAAACTTAATAATCGTGCCAGTAAATAAGCAAAAATCGTACAGCCCACTGCCGTAAACAACAATACTAAGGTTACTCTGAGTGCGGAATCACCAGCAATTTCTGCCTGTGCGGTTTTATTGAATAACAAACAAGGCATGGCAATCCAATAAACTAAGCGGTTGTTTTGGCGTGATAATTGAGAATTGAGAAAACCAGTTTTTTGCAGTGTTGCACCCAAAAAAATAATTAGAAAAACTGGCGCGAGAGTATTGAGAATATACATTTAGGGAAAAAAGACCAAATAAACAAGAGAATTATCCTTAATTTTTCTCTTTACTCTCATTGTCACTGAAAGCTAAAATTTAAGAACACAATCTGGATTGACCTCTATATCTGGCGATCGCCGTCTGCAACAACATACGTATCGCATTTTGCTATGCCGTCGGTCAAGGATACAGTTATCGAGTCAGCAACGCATCCCTGTACTTCGTTATAAAAACAATCAATTACGCTACATTGAGCTACTTGTCCTGCTTCTTTGGTTTCTAAAGTCTGCTGTGTATCGCTTGTATAGTTATAACAGTTGGCTTGTTCTGCTAAAACGTTAAAGTAAATTGCTCCTGCGTTACATTGTTTTTCCTGATTGTGTAGGCAATTGTTAGCCGTGCATTGTGATACAGCACCCGAATCAACTGGATTTCTATTTTTGGTCATGACTTTGATTTTTGCTGGAGTTTCTCAATTGAAACAGCATGATTTTGAGGTTTGTCGAGGGATTTAATAATCAATATAAAGTCATTACCACGATTAAGAGTGACCAAATGAACAAAAAAGCAGAATTCTCGCTCGTGTATTGGTTCGATGGTTAATTATCGATCGCTTGCTCGATCTGCTGTAACACCTGTTCGATATTGGTGGCGGGTTCGAGACAGGATAAACCCTGACATACTAAAGCTACGGCATCTTGAGGTAATTCAGTTTCGACTCGAAAAACGGTAGTGGGCAAATAATACGAACTCAATTGTTCTAAATTTTCTGAACTAGTTTTAACGCTCGTGCCGTGTAAAAACCAGTCTAAGGCGGTAAACAAGCTAGGACAGGCAGTAGGAGATTTGTCCATTACTACTGCAAAAGCCTGTAAGCCTTGTTCTGCAAGACCGCGATATTCTAAGTTATCGGTAAGTAAACTCAGACGGACTAAATTGGCGATCGCCACTCCGTTAGCCGAAGGGGTAGCATTATCCATATAGCTGCGTTCTCGGATTAATAGTTCTTTTCCTGCATCGGTCGAATTATTGTAATAGCCACCTAGTTCGATACTCCAAAGCAGTTCGTCAAATTCTTGTTGAATAGCGATCGCCCGTTCTAACCACTGGGGATCATTGGGACAAGCAGTCTGGAGATCTAGTAAAGCTTTAATAAATAGAGCATAGTCTTCTGATTGTGCTGGAACTGTGGCAACTCCATCATAGTTAAGCCGTTGAAATCTACCGTCTGGCCATTGATTTTGCAGCATAAATTGAACCGCATTACAAGCTAGGTTCAGATAAGCTGGTTCTTTAAATACCGCATAAGCTCTAGCTAAACCTGAAATAATCAAACTGTTCCAGGCTGCGATCGCTTTGGTATCGGTAACGGGGGGAATACGTCCTGACCAATCTTTGGTCTTAGCTTCCTGGTTGTTTTTCGCAGGAGGAAATGTAGTTATTTCCGTTGCGGGTTTTCCGTAGCGTATAGTAAATAGTTTGGCTAAAGCACCTTCCATGCTATCGGATAATGCCCGATCTGATCGACGTTGTAGAACATTGTTGCCCTCAAAGTTTCCTTGAGTCGTAAGAGCAAATTCTCGCTGTAATTCAGCCAATTCCGTCGCGCTCAAGATAGATTCTAGTTCTTCATAGTCCCAAACATAAAAAGCTCCCTCTTCTGGTTCTGCTTCCTCTGGAGTAGTAAAATTATCCGCATCCTGTGCAGCATAAAAATAGCCCTGGGGATGAGTAATTTCTCGCTGTAGCCATTCGACCGTCCCCGCGATCGCCCTTTCGATTGCAGGCTGCCGTACCCCAATACTCCATAAATTAGCCAGATACTCTAAAATTTGTCCGTTATCATAGAGCATCTTTTCAAAATGGGGAACTGTCCAGGTATTGTCTACGGTATAGCGGTGAAAACCTCCTCCTACATGGTCGTAGATGCCCCCCGTAACTAAATCCAATCCTCGTTGTCGGGATAAGGCTTGAGGATCATAGTTATATTCCCGTTTAAATCGGCTTCCTTGCAAGGCAACAGTAGAATAGGGGATCATGGGGAAACTGGGACGACCAAAATCATTTGGTAATAATGCTGCGGAATTGGCAGTAATTCCCCGATCCAGTAAGTCTTGAGTCAAATCACTTGCCGTATCTTTCGGTAACAAAGCCGACTGTTGGAGATTGCTGAGAATCTCGGTTTTAAAAGCCATCAGCTTTTCTGGTTCGTGATCGTAAAAACGGCGTATCGCCTTGAGAATTTCTAAAAACCCAGGACGACCGTATTTTGGTTCGACAGGGAAATAAGTACCGCCATAGAATGGTATTAAATCTTCAGGATTGAGAAAAATATTTAAGGGCCAACCCCCTTGACCAGTCATCATCTGTAAAGCCTGCATATATATGCTGTCGATATCTGGTCTTTCTTCGCGGTCTACCTTAATCGGCAAAAAATTAGCGTTGAGATAATCGGCGATCGCCCGATCTGAAAAAACCTCACCCTCCATCACCGTACACCAGTGACAGCTAGAGTAACCAATAGAAAGAAAAATCGGTTTATTTGCTTGTTTTGCCTCTTCTAGAGCCGAATCGCACCAATACCACCAGTTAATTGGATTGTCTGCGTGTTTTTGTAGGTAAAGACTTTGAGTCGATTGAAGATGATTGGTCATGATGTTTTTTAGCTTTTGCGAACAAGAGCAATTTGATTTTTTTTACTGACTATAACAAGTAATCTGACACGCCTTAAATGCTGCTTGGAAAAAGTCCACAGATGAACGCAGATGAACACAGATGGTTTGTTTGCTTACCAACAAATAATTGGGTTTTTGATAGCCATAGATAACGATCTGTCAGGAGCGATAATTTGCTGAATAATCAAATAATAGGCAATAATTTGCATTACCAGATCCAGTCTGTTAATTTTAGCTATACCGAGTCACCTTAATGATTAGTTACCTCAAGGGTAGAAAAGTAGAAATCACTAAAACAACTCAAAATCGTCTGTTTCTTATTTTAGATGTCAATGACGTTGGATATGAAATGCAGATTTCAACACGCTTTGCTCGTAAGCTAGATGAGGAAGCAGACGAGATAATTCAAGTTTTTACTCACCTCCAGGTTCAGGAAGACAAGCAAATTCTCTATGGTTTTCCCACCTCGGCAGAAAGGGATTTATTCCGTCAGTTAGTTGCTGTTAGCGGTATCGGTATGCAGTTGGCGATCGCCCTAATCGATACTTTAGGTATTTCGGATCTGGTTGGGGCAATTGTCACCAGCAATATTCCTACTCTAACTAAAACTCCTGGTGTAGGTAAAAAAACCGCCGAAAGAATTGCTCTAGAGTTAAAAGCCAAACTCGCTCAGTGGCATAAAATATCGGGCATGGAGGTTCAACAACCAGCAGCCGTGTTTGCTCCCAAACCAGAAATTAAAGAAGACCTAGAAATGACTCTGTTGGCTTTGGGCTATACCAATGAAGAGATCGAACAGGTTTTGACTGCCTTGAGTCAAGATAATCAGCTACTCAAAAACAACAACGTGGAAGAATGGATTAGAAGCGCGATCGCTTGGTTGAGTGGAGAGTAAGTAGGGAGTAGTAAGTAGGGAGTAGTAAGTAGTAAGTAGTAAGTAGGGAGTAGTAAGTAGGGAGTAGGGAGTAGGGAGTAGGAAGTAGGGAGTAGGGAGTAGGGAGTAGTAAGTAGGAAGTAGTAAGTAGGAAGTAGGGAGTAGGGAGTAGGGAGTAGTAAGTAGGGAGTAGGGAGTAGGGAGTAGGGAGTAGGGAGTAGGGAGTAGTAAATAGTAAGTAGTAAGTAGCGAGTCAGAAAATACCAGGTTAATTGAGTAGTGTTCTTTCTACGAACTCCTAACTCTTAAAATTATAGTTGCTGGTAAAATTCGACAATCTTATTAATTACTTCGTCAACGGTGAGATTATCGGTAATTAGTTCGATCGCGTCATCGGCTTTTTTTAGAGGGGCGATCGCCCTATTGCTGTCTCGTTCGTCTCGTTGTTGGATGTCTTGCTCTAATTGTTGAATATTAATGTCTTCTCGACCCTGATTTTGGAGATCTTGCCAGCGTCTTCTGGCTCTTTCGGCAGCAGAAGCGGTTAAATATACTTTCAATTCTGCATTGGGAAATACATTTGTCCCGATATCTCGACCTTCGGCTATCAAGCCCCCTTGTTCTCCCCATTGCTGCTGCATCTTGACTAGTTTTTCCCTTACCGCACTCTGAGCAGCGATCGCCGAGACGTTGGCGGTGACTTCTGGAGTACGGATGGCGTTGGTTACTTCTTGTCCGTTTACGTGAACTACGGTAGGTAGCTCTGCGCCATTAGGGGAGGTTAGTTTTAAATCAATATTTTCTACCAAATCGGCGATCACCCGTTCGTTATCGATAGCCACACCCGACTCCATTGCCAACCAAGTGACCGCCCGATACATTGCCCCCGTATCCAAATAGAGCAAGTCTAATTTGTGTGCCAGACGACGGGTGACGGTGGATTTTCCTGCCCCCGCAGGACCATCAATAGCGATAATTGGCTGATGTTTTTGCAACACGATATTATCAATTAAACGAGTAGAACCAACATGAGCAGCGATCGCCAATAATCCAGTCTGCTCAATCTCTTTGATTGGTTTGAGACTTATGGGATCGACTAGCTCGACGTATTGAATTTTAACTCCTTCGGCTTGACTTAATTCTTGTTTGACTAAATTAACTAAAATTTCAGTCTTTAACTCTCCCTGTCTAAAAGCTAGTTCTGCCTGTCGCAAACTACGATAGATTTTCGCAGCCTCTTGTTTTTGAGCAGGTGCTAAATATTGATTGCGAGAGCTTAGGGCTAATCCCGATGTCTCTCTCACAATTGGGCAAGCAACAATTGCTACAGGAATATTTAAGTCTCTTACCAAACGATGAATAATTGCTAGTTGTTGGGCATCTTTCTGACCAAAGTAGGCGCGATCGGGCTGGATAAGATTCAACAGCTTGGTGATAATGGTGGCAACCCCTGTAAAGTGATTGGGGCGATATTTTCCACACAGCACCTCAGTCATGCTTTGTGGCGGAATCACGGCGGTCATGTTGTTTAGAGCTTTTGTATTTCCGCTACTATTCATCTCCCCAGGTTCGGGGGCAAAAACCAGATCTACACCTAACTGTCGGCAAAGCTCAAGATCTTGTTCTAGCTGACGGGGATAGTTGATTAAATCTTCTGTCGGAGAAAACTGTAGAGGATTTACAAAAATACTGACAACTACCGCATCATTTTCGGCGATCGCTCGTTTAATTAAGCTTAAATGACCTTGATGCAAAGCCCCCATCGTCGGCACTAAACCGATTTTATACTCGGGTTGTCGGCGATAAGTTGCCAGATGAGAACGTAGCTCTAAAATTGTTTGTGACCAAAGCACCATGAGCATCAACGATTAATTATCTAACGATAGATTATCAGCGATCTTCCTACTTGGCACAAAATTATTTTATTGGATGCTATTTTATTAAATGTATAGAAACCCTTAGATCTTGGCGACTGAGTAGCAAGTTAGGGTTTCTAATTTTATAGCTCTCAAGTTTCTCAAAGCCTGGGAGTTCAATAATTGCTGCTTTTTACTTTTTACTCGCTACTTGCTACTCAACTATGCGCTTGTAGCGAAGCGGAGAAAACTTTATGTCTATCTTTCCAAAATAGTTACCTCTACTGGTGCGACTCCCGAATGAATCATGTTTAGCGAACGGGCAGCAGCAGCGGACAGATCGATTACTCGACCACCTGCATAAGGACCGCGATCGTTGATTCTGACAATAACCGAACGACCATTATCGAGATTAGTAACTTTTACCTTAGTACCAAATCCCAAAGAAGGATGAGCAGCAGTCATGGCATTTTGGTCGTATACTTCTCCATTGGCGGTCAGACGACCGTGAAACCCAGGACCATACCAAGATGCTCGACCACCAAAAGAATTAGCGATTAAAGTTTGCTGAGTTAGGGGAATGGTTTGCTTTATTTTCGATGATTCAAGTTGTTGCGGTAAATTCTGCCAAGTCCGCTCTGTAGAGGTTTTCAGCATAGCAGATTTAGCTCTAACAATGTTATTTCTAGTTTTTGTATTTCTAGTTTTTGCCCCAGCTACAGAATGATGTAAGCTGATGTTCAAAATAGCTAAAAGAACTGTAAAAGAAACAAATTTAAGGTTTTTTAAACAACTAATCGACATTTTGGCTTGCTAGTCAACTAAATAAGCTTTTTTGTCACTTTTTCCCAATCTGCATCGCTTTTGCAGAAAATTGGGTAAATACTCAAAACATGAATACAGTTTTGGCTAACAAAATTAATAATTTTGGTCATCATAAGCTGCAAATGTCAAAAAATCGGTAAAATAGCTAGGGAATTAATTGACGAGCAAGCTAAGCTGCAAATGATTTCTCAGCATCTAGAAAGCGGATCGATCTAGCGATCGCTAACCGAATCTTATTGAGTTAGATCAAAAAATTCTCAATTGAATTGATGCTACGACCTTAGTATTTGTTATCAAGTAAGAATATTTATGGACTATAAAGAGGCTGGTGTAGATGTTGAAGCGGGACGCTCTTTTGTCAACCAAATTCGTCGGGACGTTGAAAGTACAAATCGCTCGGAAGTCTTAGGGGGGTTAGGGGGGTTTGGTGGCTATTTTCAAATGCCATCAGGTTATCAACAACCCGTTTTAGTCTCTGGTACAGATGGAGTTGGCACCAAGTTAAAAATTGCTCAAGAACTTAACCGTCACGATACAGTAGGCATCGATCTCGTGGCGATGTGCGTCAATGATATCCTAACCTCTGGTGCAGAACCACTGTTCTTTTTGGATTATTTAGCTACAGGCAAACTGAATGCTCGACAGCTAGCAGAAGTAGTAAAGGGAATTGCTCAGGGGTGCCGTCTAAGTGGTTGCGCTCTTTTAGGGGGAGAAACCGCAGAAATGCCTGGGTTTTATCAGCTAGGAGAATACGATCTGGCAGGATTTTGCGTGGGGGTAGTAGAAAAAAGCCAGCTTTTAGATGGTTCGCAGGTCAAAGTTGGCGATGTAGCGATCGCTCTGGCTAGTTCGGGGGTTCACAGCAACGGCTTTAGCTTGGTACGCAAAATTATCGATTCGGGTGGTTTTTCCTGGTCAGATACTCCAGAAATGTTGAATGGCAATAGTTTGGGAACAGAGCTAATTACCCCAACACAAATCTACGTCAAGCCAATTTTGGAGTTTCTCGCTACAGGCGCAGAGGTTCATGCCATGGCACATATTACAGGGGGTGGCTTACCCGAAAACTTACCCCGTTGTTTAAACCAAGGACAATCCATCGAAATAAAGCGTGGTAGCTGGACAATTCCCCCCATTTTTAATTGGTTAGCCGAAGCAGGGAAAATAGCACCAGAAGCTATGTACAATACTTTTAATATGGGTGTTGGGTTTGTAGTGATCGTGCCTGGCGATCGAGTAAATTCCTCTCTAGAATGGTTCAAATCCCAAGATATTACTGCCTTTGAGATTGGTCGAGTAACTTCAGGAGAGCGAACTTTGTCTATTGTCTAGCGTTTCTCACCAGAGGTGAGCGAGAATGCCCCTCTTATAATAACTGTACTAAAAATATAAAGAAGATATTAAGATGTATCAGTGGCAATATAAGTATTGTCTTCCTATTAAAATTGAGATACTTGACGAACCGTGAGCTTAAAATTTCCCTCCGACGAACTTGCTTTGCTACAGCTAGCAGAGGCAATAGAGGAAATTGTCTTTATTCGTCAGATCGAACACAACACATTTTCATACGCTAGTCCTGATTGCCAGCACGTTTTAGGTTTTGGCATCGAGAAACTTTATTTATCTACCCCGTCTTGGATTGCTACGGTTCATCCAGAAAATCGAGAACAAGTTAATCTTGCTTGGCAAAAGCATTTGATGGGAGAAAATTTTGATTGCCAATACCGAGTAGCCGAAAATGGGGAACTTTCTGGCGAGGCACTGCATGAACGCTGGTTACACTGTAGATTTATTTATCTGCAAAACGCGTCAGGAGAAAACATTAACGTTGTCGGCATAGTTAAAGACGTTACGGCGCAACAACGAGCCTCGTTCCAGAGAGAAAGATCTGGTGAACAGAGAGATTGGCAAAAACGGTTAGAACAGCAAAACCAAACCTGCCTAGAAGCAAACGAGCAGTTAGCAGCGCAAAAGCAGCTATGGGAAAAAATTCTTCATGCTTTGCCCTTTTCTATTTTTCTTAAAAACCGTGATTCTCAATTTGTCTTTCTCAATCAAACCGTAAGAGATGCCTTTGGTTTGCAAGATCGAGACTCATCGACAGTTAGCTATGAAGAGTTATTTGGCAGTAATGCAGAACGATATAAACAAGACGACCTAAAAGTTTGGGCAGCGGGTCAACCTCTGACTAAAGAAGAAAGTTTTACTCATGACACTCAACTATGTGATTTAGTTCTAGGTAGGACTCTAATTCAACCTACGGCAGATACCGAAAATCATCTGTTGCTTTCCTACGCTATCGATACCACTCTACAAAAACAGGCAGAAAGAGCTTTACGCCAAAGTGAATCCCATTTTCGCCTGTTAGTCACCCAAGCACCAGTGGGCATTTTTCAAACCGACGAGTCGGGCAACTGTTTGTTTGTCAATCCTCGTTGGAGGTCGTTGACGGGGCTTTCTTTAGCCGAAGCCAAAGGACAGGGCTGGATGAGCGCATTGCATCCCGATGATCGCGATCGCGTGTTTACTGAGTGGGAACGAGCCACCCAAGAACATCGAGAATTTGCCTTAGAATATCGGTTTCAAACTACTGAGGGCAAGGTTAACTGGGTATTCGGAAGGGCGTTGGCTATTTACGACGACCGCGGAGTGCTAACAGGGTATTTTGGCATTGTTACCGATATTACCGAGCAAAAACAAGCAGAAGCTTCGTTACGCCAAAGTGAATCAACACTACGCAGTTTCTTTAATAGTGGTTCGATGATGATGGGTATTGTCGAACTGGTAGGGGATGATATTTTACATCTGGCTGACAATCAAAAAACGGCAGAATTTTTTGGCACAACTCCCGCAGCGATCGCCAATCGTCTAGCTAGTGAAAATGGTGTGCCAAAACCCCATATTCAAATGTGGCTCGAACACTATCGTCAAGCAGAACGTATTGCTGCTCCAGTCAGCTTTGAATATACCCATCAAACCACCCAAGGAGAAAAGTGGTTACTGGCTACCGTCTGCCCGATTTCTTTGAGTCCTGGCGGTCGTCCGCGTTTTTCCTACATCGTGGAAGATATTAGCGATCGCAAGGCAGCAGAGGCACAGCTACAACAAAATTTGGCGCGGTCACAAACTCTAGCGCAGTTAAGCGAACGGATGCGTCAAACTTTAGATTTGGAGACAATTTTTTGGACTACCACCGAGGAAGTAAGGACAATTCTCAATTGCGATCGCGTTGCTCTCTATCGGTTTCATCCTGATTGGAGTGGCGAGTTTGTCTTTGAGTCTCTAGCTGATGGCTGGTTGCCTTTGGTGGGGGCAGAACCATCGGTAATTAAAGATACCTATTTGCAGTCAACCGCAGGGGGACGCTATAGCGACCATGAGAGTTTTGCCGTCTTTAATATCTATCAAATGGGGTTTCAAGAATGCCATGTTGAGTTGTTAGAGCGATTTCAAGCCAAAGCTTTATGTGTATCTCCCGTATTTCAGGGCAAAAAACTCTGGGGACTCTTGGCAGCCTACCAAAACTCTGCCCCTCGGAAGTGGAAATCGGAAGAAGTGCAGTTATTGGCACAGGTAGGCGATCGCTTGGGGGTGGCAATCCAACAGGCGGAGTTAGTCCTACAGCTCCAGCAAGCTAGAGATGCAGCAGAGAGTGCCAACCGTGCCAAAAGCGAGTTTTTAGCCAATATCAGCCACGAAATTCGTACTCCGATGAACGCCATTCTGGGTTTTAGCGATTTATTAAAACCCATAGTTACCGATGAGCGGGGGCAAAGTTATCTCCAGGCGATCGCCACAGGGGGAAAGACCTTATTAGCTTTAATTGAAGATTTATTGGATCTATCAAAAATAGAGGCAAGCAGGCTTCAGCTTTATTACGAGCCAGTTAATTTACTAGGAGCCATCGAAGAGCTACGCCAAATTTTTGCTCAAAAGGCAGCCCAAAAAGACCTTCAGCTATTAGTCGAGAGCGCTCCTTTAGTTCCTACCTACATTCGTTTTGATGAAGTTCGTTTGCGTCAAATTTTGCTTAACGTCATCGGCAATGCCCTCAAGTTTACCGAAACGGGCTATGTAAAATTACAGGTTGGCTTTCGTTATGACCTGCACAATTGCAATTTCGGTGAGCTAACTTTATTAGTGGAAGATACGGGAATTGGGATAGCTAGCGATCGCCAAAAGCAAATTTTTGTAGCTTTTACTCAAAGCGATGGGCAGATTAATCGCAAATATGGCGGTACGGGATTGGGATTAGCGATCGTGCGTCGCTTGGTCGAGCTTTTAGGGGGAACAGTAACATTAACCAGCCAATTAGGTTGCGGTAGTCGGTTTACGTTCAATTTTCCCAGAATCGGGGTCATTAATGATGCTAACGAGCCGACAAAACATAATCTTCTAGATGAAGACTTGGGGCAATTTTCTTTAACCAAGGTTTTGATTGCCGATGATGTGGGATCAAATCGTGAACTGATAAGGGGTTACTTTGCCGACACCAACTGTAATTTACTGTTGGCTTCAGATGGCAGAAAAGCTTTAGAACTTGCTAGACAACATCGCCCCTCGCTTATTTTGCTAGATGTACGAATGCCTTACCTCAACGGACATCAAGTGGCGCGATCGCTTGCATTATCTCCCGAAACCAAAGACATTCCCATTGTAATTATTACCGCCACTTCGAGCAATTCCAACCTGGTAGATTTAGAAAAAATTTGCCAGGGCTACTTGCACAAACCTATCAGCCGTTCCCAATTGGTAGAGGTACTCAAACGTATTTTTGAGAACAGAAATTTGCCTAGCGAACCAGAAGCAGTCCCAGCTAATAAACCAGAAACTGTAGCTGCCATGAGCTTACATCCCGAACTGATTATTAAGTTACGTCGCGAGTCAGCAACCTCTTGGACAAGCTTGTGTAAAACTCTTAAGAGTAGAGATTTGCGAGACTTTATCATTCGACTAAAAGCTTGGGGAGAAGAATATCAATGCCAAGTTCTACAAGATTATGCGCGTCGTTTGCAAAAACAGATGTCAGCTTTTGACTGGGGTAATTTACCCCAAACAGTTAATGAATTTCCCCAGATAGTGCGATCGCTCGAAAGAGGAGGTGAATAAACAATGTCAGCCAAACTATTCGCTCCCGAATCATTTTTGATTTTAGTCGTTGATGACATCGCCGATAATCTTAGGGTAGTGGGAGACATGCTTGAAGGGGAAGGTTATGGAGTGACTTTTGCTATCAATGGTAAACAAGCTTTAGACCGCGTCAAAACTGCTCGACCAGATCTAGTTTTACTAGATCTCATGATGCCCGAAATGGACGGCTTGCAGGTATGCGAGCTACTCAAAGCAGACGAGAACTACGCCAAAATTCCGATTATCTTTTTAACCGCCAGTCACGAACGTCAAAATCTCCTCAAAGCTTTTGACAGCGGTGCAGTAGACTATCTAACCAAACCTTTTTACCTGCCCGAACTATTAGCTCGCGTTCGCACCCATTTAGAATTAAAGCAAGCTAGAGAAGAGCTAACTCATTTGAATAGTGTTTTGGAACAGCAAGTCCAACAGCGAACTGCCCAATTACAAAGGACGTTAAATTTTGAAGCGATTTCTAAACGCATTACCGAACGGGTACGAACCAGTCTTGATGAATCTCAAATATTAGCTACCATAGTTCGCGAACTAGCCGAAGCTCTAGAATTAGACCGTTGCCATACGGGGATTTACGACTCGACTCAATCTACTTCCAAAATTACCCACGAATATTCTCCTTCTCTGCCGACGATCGCCGAAACTATTTACGATTTTACAGAATTTAGCGATATCTATCAGGAGCTATTACAAGGGCGTAGCATTCAGTTTGGCAAATGCTCTGATTTTAGTCGGCTGCAACTTCCCGAATCGGTATCTATCTTAGCTTGTCCGATGCGTGACGAACGACAAATTCTGGGGGATTTATGGCTTTATCGTCTCAACAGAGAAGCTTTTAGCGATGATGAAGTTAGTTTGGTCGAATGGGTTGCAGCGAAATGCGCGATCGCGATCCGACAGGCTCGCCTATATCGTGCTGCCAAGTTACAGGTGAAGGAATTACAGAGACTCAACCTGTTAAAAGACGATTTTCTTAAAACTATTTCTCACGAACTACGTACCCCTTTGACCAATATTGAGATGGGGGCAGATACTCTAAAGATGCTGTTTGAACTACCCGACTGGCAACAACAACACGTTGAAGCTGCGTCAGAGTCTTTAGAAATCTTGGAAGAGGGATGTCAAAGGGAGATCAAGCTGGTTAACGATCTTTTAGAATTGGTTCATCTTGATGCTAGCACCGAACCCGTGATAGTCGAACCAGTCAATCTCAATTTATCGATTTCCTATATAGTCAAGCTGTTCACTAAACGGGCAAAACAGCATCAACAACAGCTAGGAATCGACATACCTGAGGCTTTACCCCTAATTGAAACTAATTCTAATATCTTGGAGCGCATTCTCACCGAACTGCTAAACAACGCCTGTAAGTATACTCCTCAAGGAGAAAAGATTAGTGTGAGTGTAGAATTAAATACTTCAACTTTAAAGCTTGTGGTGACTAATTCTGGGATAGAATTGAGCGACACCGAACTGAATCGCATGTTCAATAAGTTTTATCGTATTCCCC